>NZ_JBVHEO010000005.1:0-24846 GCF_055562815.1 Streptomyces sp. NPDC016677
GAAGGGGGCGGGGTGGGGGGTGTCCGCCCGCAGCGGTTGGCGCGTCAACCCGCCGCACCCCCGTAAGCGACCGATTCCGCGCCGTTCCGAGGACGGACACCCCCCACCCCGGCCCCGACCCACCCACACAGGAGTGGGCGCTACGCGCACCCCCACCAAACCCCGCAGGCCGCCGCAGGCACCCCGCGCCCGCTCAACCGCCGGAGGCCAACGCTCCGCGCAACGGCGCGATCCCCGCCGGCACCGCCCGCGCCCGCGCCGGCGTCCCCGTCCAGCACGTCCCCCGCCGCGCCAGCAGCCGCCCCAGCCACAGCTCCAGCGACACCAGATCCGCCAGCCCGTCCAGCGGCAGCGCCTCCCCCGCCGCCGCCGACCGCACCGCCTTCCGCACCACCCTCGCCTCCACCAGCCCCGCCTCCGCCAGCAGCGGCCGGTCGAACACGTCCATCAGCGAGTCCGCCGCCCCCCGCAGCCCCGCCCGCGCGGTCGCCGCCGCCACCCCCTGCGTCGGCGTGCCCCAGCCCCCCGGCAACTCCCGCACCCCGGCCCCCTCCAGCACCGCCCGAAGGATCGCCGCCCGCGCCCCCGGCCGCACCCGCAGCGCCTCCGGCAGCGCCCGGCACGCCCGGACCACCTGGTTGTCGAGGAACGGCGTGTGCAACCGCTGCGACCGGATCTCCGCCGCCTGCTCCAGCACCCGCACCTCCGCCGCCTGCCGCGCCAGGGCGGCCCGCGCCCGGAAGTCACCGGGCCGCTGCCCCGGCCCCATCGCGGACCGCTGTGCCGCCGCCTGAAGGCGAACCGATACTTCAGCCAGTGCCTCCCCGGTCAGCCACCGCGCGGCGGGCCCGGGTCTCCCCCAGTTCAACGCGGCGAGCGACGCGCCCACCGCCCCGTCCCCCGGCTCGTCGGCGACGACGCGCCCCCGCAGCCGCTCCGCGAGCCCGTCGAGCCCCGCCCGGTACGGCGTCCGCGACAGCCGCCGGGCCGCCCCGTACACCCGCGCCGGCACCATCACCGACCCCACCGACCCGTCCGCCTTGGCCAGCGCCGCGACCGGCCGCACCAGATGCCGCCGCCGGCGGTCCATCAGCAGGTCGGCCAGGCGCGCCGGGTGCGCGTCCAGCACCTGCCGCGCCCCGTACCCCGTGAAGTGGTCCGCGCTGCCCGCCGCGAGCCGCGCCCGGTGCCGTGCCACCGAGACCAGGCTCGCCGCCGGTTCGTCCGTCAGCGGCCCGTCCAGTTCGGCGTACGGCAGTACCTCCGCGCCGCCCGCCACCACCACGTGGTGCAGCCGCGGGTTGGCCGCCAGCGCCCCCGCCCGCTCCAGCTCGGCCTCGCGCCCGCCGACCGCCAGGTCGTTGAAGGTGACGGCCAGCAGCCGCTCGCCCGCCCCCGTCCCGTGCCCCAGCACGGTCCCCGGCCGCCCCGGCAGCCCCGCCGCCAGCAGCGCGAGCGTCCCCGACGCCGGCCCGCCGGACAGGTCCGCCCCGATCCCCGGTACCGGCATCCCGCGCGCCGCCCGCCGCTCGGCCGGCCCCATGCCGGGCACCGGACCGGGATCGATGCCGTCCCCGGGAACGTGCCGGGGCGCGGCGAGCCGTGTCCGTACCGCCTCGACCAGCGCGTCCCGTACGCCGTCCACCGCGCTCTGCGGGTCCGCGGGCGGCGCCGCCACCGCCAGGGAGGCCACCGGTTCGTACCCGGCGATCTCCCGCGCCCCGGCGCGCAGCACCAGCGCATGCCCCGGCGGAACGCGTTTCACGCCGTCGTACGGGGTCGCGTCGTCCAGCGCCGCCGGTACGTCGGGAGCGGCGAGCAGCGCGGCCAGGTACGGGAAGTCGAGGTTCGCCTCGACGAGGTCGGCGAGGGGCAGCGCGGCGGTCGCGTAGGCGGTGCCGCCGGCCCAGGGGGTGTGGAAGACGGGACGCGCGCCCGCGAGGTCGCCGCAGACCGTGATCCGCCGTCCCACCTGGACCACGGCCGTGTAACTCCCGGACCAGGCGGTCAGATGCCGCAGCGCACCGCCGCGCGCCGCGAACAGCGCGACCCGCAGCTGCTCGTCGCTCGCGCCGCAGATGCCCAGGACGGCGATCCGGGTCTGCGGGTCGGCGCTCACCACGCGCACCTCGTCGGGCCGCCAGTCGCCGACCGCCCACAAGGGGTCGGGGTCGCCCCACAGGAGCTGGGAGCCCACGGGCTGCACGGTCTCCCCGTCGTAGCCGGTGGCTCCGGCGGAGCCGTAGCCCACGCCCCCCGTACCCCCCAAGTCCCCCAGGGCTCCCGCGACTCCCGCGGCGGCGCTGCTCCACCCCACCAACCACCGCATCGACGCCTCCACAGCCTGTGGACAACCAGTGCACCGTATGAACTGGTCCCCATGCTGCCATGAAGGGAGCGCGCCAGAGCGTCGGCGGAGCAGCTCGCACCGCCGTCACCGTGCCCTCGGGGCGCCCCGGCCGAGCGCCGGCCGTGCCCTCACCACGCCCTCGCGGGACGGCCCGCGAGGTCCTCGTCACCCGTTCCGGGGACGGTGTCCGCGACGCGAATGCGCCCCCGCCGCGCGCCCCCACGACACCCAACGCGCCCTCAAGTGCCGTGGTAGGACCGGTAGTACGCACAAACCGACGGGGCTTATTTTCAGCCAAATCACAAATTCATGACCGCGTTCGAACACGCTCCGTACAGGCTCTGCGTACCACCGGACCGCGTACGGTCCGGGAGACGGAGCGCGTCTCCCGGACCGGTCCGCCGCCCGCGGGGATATGAGGCGGCGGTGTCCCCCAGCCCACTGGATCCAGTACAGCGGGCCGACCCACGCAAGAGCCATGGAACCGCTCCCCCGGTGGCCGGAGTAGAGCGCACGGGCGGGCGCACGGCCACACATCGGGAGCACACGGCAACAGTCCGTACAGACCCCGCACTTCAGTACGGACCACAATCCCGCCATCCGGAACAATGCCCCTTAACGCTTGGGATGCGGCGAACTACGCTGGGTTTACGAATGCCGCGTGGTTATGCCAGCGCGGCAGCCGTCTGTGTCGAGGGGTGGCGCATGTCCAGGGAGCAACGCGGGCCGAACGAAAAGCTCGGCGCCGTTCTCGCCCTCGCGGGAATCAGCAACGCCGGACTCGCGCGGCGCGTCAACGACCTCGGGGCGCAGCGCGGGCTGACCCTGCGCTACGACAAGACGTCGGTGGCGCGCTGGGTGTCGAAGGGAATGGTGCCCCAAGGTGCGGCTCCGCACCTCATCGCCGCCGCCATCGGCCAGAAGCTGGGCCGGCCGGTGCCGCTCCACGAGATCGGCCTGGCGGACGCCGACCCCGCGCCGGAGGTGGGCCTCGCCTTCCCCCGGGACGTCGGCCAGGCGGTGCGCACGGCGACGGAGCTGTACCGGCTCGACCTGGCCGGCCGCCGGGCGGGTTCCGGAGGCATATGGCAGTCGCTCGCCGGTTCGTTCGCGGTGAGCGCGTACGCGACGCCCGCCTCGCGCTGGCTGATAACCCCGGCCGACAGTTCGGTGGCGCGCGAGGCGAGCCCGGCCGAGGGCTCCGGCGCACCGCTCAAAGTCGGCCACAGTGATGTGCGCAAGCTGCGGGAGGCCGCCGAGGACGCGCGGCGCTGGGACTCCAAGTACGGCGGCGGCGACTGGCGTTCGTCGATGGTCCCCGAGTGCCTGCGCGTCGAGGCGGCCCCGCTGCTGCTCGGCTCCTACTCCGACGAGGTCGGCCGCGCCCTGTTCGGCGCCTCGGCCGAACTGACCCGGCTGGCCGGGTGGATGGCGTTCGACACCGGCCAGCAGGAGGCCGCCCAGCGCTACTACATCCAGGCGCTGCGTCTGGCCCGCGCGGCGGCCGACGTGCCCCTCGGCGGCTATGTCCTGGCATCGATGTCGCTGCAGGCGACGTACCGCGGCTTCGGCGACGAGGGCGTCGACCTCGCGCAGGCCGCCCTGGAACGCAACCGGGGCCTGGCGACGGCCCGCACCATGAGCTTCTTCCGCCTGGTGGAGGCGCGGGCCCACGCGCGCGCGAACGACGCCCAGGCGGCCGGCGGGGCGCTGAAGGCGGCCGAGAGCTGGCTGGAGCGCGCCCGCCCCGGCGACAACGACCCGAACTGGCTCGGCTTCTACTCCTACGACCGTTTCGCCGCCGACGCCGCCGAGTGCTACCGCGACCTCAAGGCGCCCCGCCAGGTCCGCCGCTTCACCGAGCAGGCGCTGTCCAGACCCACGGAGGAGTACGTGCGCTCGCACGGCCTGCGCCTGATCGTGTCGGCCGTCGCCGAGCTGGAGTCGGGGAACCTGGACGCGGCCTGCGAGCAGGGCGTACGCGCCGTCGAGGTGGCCGGACGGATCTCCTCCGCCCGCACCACGGAGTACGTCAAGGACCTCCTGCACCGGCTGGAGCCCTACGGCGACGAGCCGCGCGTGGCCGAGCTGCGCGAGCGCGCCCGTCCGCTGCTGATGGCCCCCGCCTGACGCGAGTGTTCCGCTCCGGGTTTGAGGGCGTTGTCAGTGGCGCAGTGCAGTATCGAACCCGGGAGGTGGAACAGGTGCGGCCACAGAGTGCAGCCACGTACGACTGCGACGTGCTGGTGATCGGCGGCGGGATCGTCGGCCTGTCGACGGCGTACGCGATCTCGCGCGCCGCGCCCGGCACCAGGGTCACGGTCCTGGAGAAGGAACCGGGCCCGGCCCGCCACCAGACCGGCCGCAACAGCGGCGTGATCCACAGCGGTGTCTACTACCGCCCCGGCTCCCTCAAGGCCCGGTTCGCGGTGCGGGGCGCCGCCGAGATGGTCAAGTTCTGCGCGGAGTACGGCATCGCCCACGCCGTCACCGGCAAGCTGATCGTCGCCACCGACCGCGCCGAGCTGCCCCGGCTGCACGCCCTCGTCCAGCGCGGCCGGGAGAACGGCATACCGGTGCGGGAGCTGGGCCCCGCCCAGATCACGGAGCACGAGCCCGAGGTGCGGGGCCTGGCCGCGATCCACGTCGCCACCACCGGCGTCTGCGACTACGTCGCCGTCGCCCGGCAGCTGGCGGCCGCCTCCGGCGCGGAGATCCGCTACGGCGCGCAGGTGCGGCGCGTCGACCGCCGCCCCGACCTCGGCGTCGCCGTCCGCACCCGCGCCGGGGACGTGGTCCGCGGCCGGGTCCTGGTCAACTGCGCGGGGCTGTACTGCGACGAGATCGCCCGCCTCACCGGCGACGACCCCGGCATGCGGATCGTCCCCTTCCGCGGCGAGTACTACGAGCTGGCCCGCCCGGAGCTGGTGCGTTCCCTGGTCTATCCGGTGCCCGACCCGGCGTTCCCGTTCCTCGGCGTGCACCTCACCCGCTCCATCGACGGCGGCGTCCACCTCGGCCCCAACGCGGTGCCCGCCCTCGCCCGGGAGGGGTACGGCTGGGGCACGGTCCGGCCCCGCGAGCTGGCCGCCACCCTCGCCTGGCCGGGCTCCTGGCACATAGCCCGCAGACACTGGCGGTACGGCGCCGGGGAGCTGCGCCGCTCGCTGTCGAAGGCGGCGTTCACGACGGCGGTACGGCGGCTGCTGCCCGCGGTGACGGAGGACGACCTGGTGCCGGCGCCGGCCGGGGTACGGGCCCAGGCGGTGCTGCCCGACGGCACCCTGGCGGACGACTTCCTCATCCGGGAGACGCCCCGCGCGGTCCACGTCCTCAACGCCCCGTCCCCCGCCGCGACCGCCGCGCTGCCCATCGGCCGCGAGGTGGCCCACCGCGCCCTGACGGCGCTCGGACCGGCCTGAGTCCCCGCCGGGCCCGGGCCCGGGCCTCTGCCGAACGCCTGCCGGTCCCGGGCCTCTGCCGAACGCCTGCCGGTCCCGCCCAACGTCTGCCGGACCCGCCCAACGTCTGCCGGACCCGCCCGAGGTCAGCGGGACCCGCCCAACGCCTGCCGGACTGTGCCGGCGCCCCGTCCCCGTAATATCGATCCCACTGTGTCTGATTCGCACCCCACCCCCGCAGCTCCCCGGCCACCCCGTCGCACGGGCGGGCCCCGTTTCCCGGACGGCCCCCGGGCCGATCCCGCCGGTGACCACTTCGAGCGGCGGATCCGCAGCTTCCAGCCCCGGCGCAGCCGGGTCACCGCCGGGCAGGCGGACGCCTTGCGGAGGCTGTGGCCGGCGTGGGGACTGGACATCGACGGGCAGCGGGTCCTCGACCTCGCCGAGCTGTTCGGCGACGACCGCCCCGTGGTCCTGGAGATCGGCTTCGGCATGGGCGAGGCGACCGCCGAGATGGCCGCCGCCGACCCGGACACCAACGTGCTCGCCGTCGACGTGCACACCCCCGGCCAGGGCCACCTGCTGGCGCTGGCCGAGGAGAAGGGCCTGACCAACGTCCGGGTGGGCAACGGCGACGCGGTCATCCTGCTCGGCGAGATGCTCACCCCGGACTCCCTGTCCGGCCTGCGCGTCTACTTCCCCGACCCCTGGCCCAAGAAGCGGCACCACAAGCGCCGGCTGATCCAGCCGGAGTTCCTGACCCTGGCCGCCTCCCGGCTCCGGCCGGGCGCCTTGCTGCACTGCGCCACCGACTGGGAGCCGTACGCCGAGCAGATGCTCGACGTCCTCACCGCGCACCCCGCCTTCGAGAACACCGCGCCCGGCGGCGGTTTCGCGCCCCGTCCCGCGCACCGCCCGCTGACCCGTTTCGAGGGCCAGGGACTGGACAAGGGACATGTGGTGAACGACCTGCTCTTCCGCCGCGTACCGCACCAGGACCGACCCCCCGCCGGCGCCTGAAGCCGGGGCGGCGCCCCCTCTCGTCAGGATCGATGCCGTGGCCACCAGCTCCCCGTACCCGCCGGCACCGCCGCCCCCGCGGCACTGGTGGCAGCGCCGCTGGGTGCGCTACGGCGCCCTGGCCACGCTGCTCGCGCTCTCCGGTCTGGTCATCCTGGCGCTGGTGCGCGAGCAGACCGGCACGGAGGGCTTCCTGGTCGGCCTCGGTCTCGCCGTGCTGCCGGTCCCGCTGCTGCTCGCCGCCTTCCGCTGGCTGGACCGGGTGGCGCCGGGCCCCTGGCGCAACCTGGTGTTCTGCTTCGCCTGGGGGGCCTGCGCGGCGGCGCTGACCGCCATCGTGGCCAACAGCTTCGCGACCCGCTGGATAGCGACGGCCACCGCCGATCCGGCCGGCGCGGACACCTGGGGCACCACCGTGATAGCCCCGGTCGTGGAGGAGTCCGCGAAGGCCGCCGCCGTCCTGCTGGTCTACCTCTTCCGCCGGCACGACGTCACCGGGCTCCTCGACGGCGTTGTCCTGGCCGGCTTCACCGCCACCGGCTTCGCGTTCACCGAGAACATCCTCTACCTGGGCAACGCGTTCGGCACCGACCAGCTCACCGGGGGCAGCGGCATCGCCTCCGTCACCGCGGCGACGTTCTTCGTCCGCGTCGTCATGTCGCCGTTCGCGCACCCGCTGTTCACGGTGCTCACCGGCCTCGGCTTCGGTCTCGCCGCCCTGCGCGGCGAGAGCCGCCGGGCCGGGCGCGTCCTGCTCCCGCCGGCCGGCCTGCTGCTCGCGATGGGCATGCACGCGCTGTGGAACGGCTCCTCGGCCCTCGGGGAGTACGGCTTCTTCCTCGTGTACGCGACGTTCATGGTGCCGGTGTTCGGGCTGCTGACCTGGCTGGCGGTCTGGTCCCGGCAGCGCGAACTGGTCACCGTACGCGCCGAACTGCCCGCCTACGCGGCGGCCGGCTGGCTGACCCCGGCGGAGCCGTACGCGCTCGGCTCGATGCGGGCCCGGCGCCTCGCCCGTGCGCACGCCCGGCGCCACGCCGGGAAGGAGGCGGCACGGACGGTGGCGGAGTACGAGGCGTACGCGACCGAGCTGGCGTTCCTGCGGCACCGGGGCCGGCGCGGCCGGGCGGGCGCCGACTTCGTCGTACGGGAGCGGGCGTTGCTGCACGAGCTGTGGCGCCGCCGGGAGACGGCACGCCCGGCGCTGGCCCACGCGGCACGGGCCACGGCCCCGCCGACGCCGGCACCGCACCAGTACCCCAGGTACCAGCAGTACCAGCAGTACCAGCTCTACGCGCACCATCCGTACGCGCCCGTGAACCGGCAGCCCTGACGTCGGGGGGTCGCCGTCAGGACCGCCGGGGATCAGGTGTCCCGGACAAGGGGACGGCTCAGGGGGTGAGGCCCTTGCTCTGCAGCCAGGCCATCGGATCGATGCCGGAGGTGGAGCCGTCCGGGTGGACCTCCAGGTGGAGGTGGGCGCCCGTGACGTTGCCGGTGGCGCCGACGCGGCCGATGACGTCGCCGGTGCTGACCTTCTGGCCGACGCTGACGCTGATCGAGGACTGGTGGCAGAACCACACCTCGGTGCCGTCGTCGAGGGTGAGGATCGTGCGGTAGCCGTAGGAGCCCGCGTACCCGGCCTCGGTGATGGTCCCGGAGTGCACGGCCTTGATGAGGGTGCCTGCGGGCGCGGCGAAATCGAGGCCGGTGTGGTAGCCGGAGGACCAGTAGGCGCCGGCCTGCCCGTAGCTGGAGGTGATGGTGTACGAGGAGGTCGGCAGCGCGTACTGCTTGGCCAGCTGGGCGAGCCGCGCGGCCTCGGCCTTCCGCGCGGCCTCCGCCGCCGCCTTCTTCTTGGCGGCGGCGGCCTTGGCCTCGGCCTTCTTCTCGGCCTCGGCGGCGGCAGCGGCGGCCTTCTTCTCGGCGGCGGCAGCAGCCTCTTCGGCGGCCTTGGTCTCGACCTGGTTCTGCTGCTGCTCGGCCTGCGCCATGATCCGGGCGCGGAGCGACTCACCGGCGGTGGTCGTGCCCTCCTCGGTGTCGTCCGAGGCGACGGCGGCGATGCTGCTGAGCGGCGTGGCCGACCCCTCGTCCGCCGTGTCTCCGGCGGACTCGTCGTCCGAGATGATCGAGCCCACGGACGGCAGGTCGGGCATGGAGATCGACACCGGCGGCTTGCCGGTCTGCGCGCTGGCCATGCCGCCGGCGCCCACGGCCGCTATGACGCCGACGCCGAGGACGGTGGAGCTGCGGGCCAGTCCGCCGCGCTGCTTGGCGACCCGGTGCTTGCCGCGCACGGGACGGACGGTGTCGGCGGTGGGGTTCCACTCTTCGAAGGGGCCCTCGTCGGGGCGGAAGGCGCCGTAGCCGAAGGTTGCGGGGTCGTGCTGGTTCGGCACGAACGGGGCCTCGGGGGCAGGCCGGTTGGACGCCACGTGGGCGTGCTCCTTTCCTTCCGTCTCCGCCTACCGGGTTAGCTGACGGGTTCGGAGCGGGAAGGTCTCCTACGCGCGTATACAGGCCGTGTCTCCACGGTCGGATACGCCCGATTCACCCCAAGGTGGTGGTTCCCCGGTTCCCTTACGGGATTCGGCGCGTGCGCACGGAGCCGCCTTCTGTGACGGCTGGGACGACCGCGCTGCGTTATCGAACGTTAATAGAAGCGGGGCGCTGTTTCCAAGCCGTTCCTCTTGATCATTAAGCTTCTCGGCCGGGAGCAAGGCCGCACGGAGGGCGAAAACGGGGCGAGTTGACCGCGTTTCAGTACACCCGCACAGCGGTCGGTTCCGCCGCTTGAAACTGACCGTGCATCAATTGTTATGCGGAGGGCTCCCACCCCATCACCCTTCGTGACCACAGGCGCCCCCGGACTCGTCCAGGCCACCGGACTCGTCGGCGCCGCCCGGATCGGGCCGCCGTACGGCGAGCAGCGCCATGTCGTCCGCCATCCCGCCCCCGGAGTGCCGGCGCACGTCCTCGGCGAGGGTGTCCAGCAGGTCACCCGGATGCCGGAAGCGCCGGCCACCGAGCCGCGCCACCGGATCGTAGAACTCGCCCCGGGCGTCCCGGGCCTCGGTCACCCCGTCGGTGTAGAGCAGCAGCGTGGCCCCGGCGGGGAAGGCGGTCTCCTCCGCGCGGTCCGGCCACACGCCCAGTTCCCCCATGCCGAGCGGCAGCGCCGCGTCCCGCGTGGTCAGGGCGCGCAGGCTGCCGTCGGCGTGGCACAGCAGGGGCGGCGGATGCCCCCGGTTGACGACGCGGGCCACCCCGTCGCCGTGCGGGAGTTCGACGAGGACGGCGGTGGTGAACCCCTCGAAGGCGTCCAGTCCCTCGCGCCGGGTGCCCTCGCGGGCCAGCGCCCGCTCCAGCCGCTGCGCCACCGCCTCCAGCGTCGACTCCTGCTCGGCGGCCTCCCGGAACGCCCCGATCACGACGGCGACGGCGGCCACCGCGCCCATCCCCTTGCCCCGCACGTCCCCGACGATCATCCGCACCCCGCGCGGGCTGTCCTGCACCGCGTACAGGTCGCCGCCGATGAAGGCGTCCGCCTGCGCGGCCTCGTAGCAGGCGGCGATCTCGAAGCCGCCGAGCCGTTCGGCGGGCTCGGGCAGCACCGCGCGCTGGGCCGCCTCGGCGATCTCGCGGGCGGTGGCGAGCCGCTCGTCGTTGCGGCGGACCAGGGCGTTGACGAAGACGGCGAGGACCGCGACCACCGCGATGGTGACCAGCTCGGTGACGGAGTCGACCTGGTGGGCGACGCCGAGGCCGATCTGGAGGGCTATGACGACGGCGACGGTGACCACCCCGGTGAGCACGGTGCCGCGCCGCGAGTAGAGCGGGGCGGCGGTCAGGGGCGCGGCGGTGTAGAGGGGGCCGGCGGTGAAGTACCGGGGCGTGAGCAGGTCGTAGGCGGCGCCTACGGCGATCAGCAGGACGGGCAGGAGGCGTACGAGGGTCATCCGGGCGCCGCGCCGGACCCGGCGCCGTCGGCCCGGGGCGGGCGGCACGGGCACCGGGGCGTCGCCGAGGCCCGGGTCGGGCACCGGGTCGCCGGGCAGCCGGCCGCCGGCCCTGGCGTACGGTCCCTCGTCCACGTCACCAGGCCGCACCGCTCGCCTCCCGCCACCCATGTACGTAGCCGCCGCTTGCCGTCCCGCCCGTCCAGGGTTCCCGGAGCGGGGGCGGGCGGCGAGCGGTGGGGGGCCGTCCGGATGACGGAGAACGCCGGAGCACCACGGCCGACGGGGCTCGAACGCACCGATGGCCGGGCCCCTCGGAAGGGACCCGGCCATCGGCCTGAGTAGCGGGGACAGGATTTGAACCTGCGACCTCTGGGTTATGAGCCCAGCGAGCTACCGAGCTGCTCCACCCCGCGTCGGTGTGTCACCAGTGTAGACCATGTCCGGGGTGATCAGCACATACGTATCTAGCGCCCGGGATTGCGGGCGTGGGTGAGCGTCTCCCAGGAGACGAAGAGATCGTCGGTGCCGGCCGGGCGGGTGCCGGCGGCGAGCTTGTGCGCGGCGGGGACGGGGACGTCGAGCCGGTTCTCCAGGTGGTTGAGGGCGACCTCCAGGTCGGGCCCCAGGTTCCGCTCGGCCTCGCCGCCGCACAGCCAGGCCGGCACGGTGTCCGCCCGCTGCTGGCGGGCGTGCAGCGCGAGGGCGGCCTTCAGCCGGTCCTTCACCTCGGCGTAGAGGTCGACGCCCTGGTGCCAGGCGGTCTCGGCGATGTGGGCGGTGGCGGCGATGGAGTGGCCGACGTGGGCGAAGTCGCGGCAGGTCTCCTGGGTGACGCCGTCCTTGTACGTCTTCTGCCGGTGCCAGTACGAGACCAGCCGTTCGCGGGTGGCGATGCCGCTGCCGGCCGGGGTGAACGGCAGCTCGCCGTCCTTCTCCAGGTAGAAGTAGGCGGGGACGCGGTCGCGGAAGCGGCGCAGGGCGTGGTCGAAGGTCTGGTGGTCGTTCAGGAAGACGGCGGCGGAGATCGCGCCGTCGGTGGCGATCAGGTCCTGGTGGCCGCTCTGGTCGGGGACCTTCTTCGTCAGCCGGGGCAGGTGGGCGGTGCGGAGCATGTCCTCGAACCGCCGCACCCGGTCGGCCGGCCAGCCGGCGCCCGGCGTGTGCCGGACCAGTTCGGCGGCCCGCGCCCAGGTCGACGCGGTCCACCCGGCCTGGAGCCCGGCGTTCTCCCCGGTGTGCTCCTTGAGCTTCCCGGACCAGGCGTCCATGATCTGCCGGGCCTTCTCCGCGTGGGGCCGCTTCCCGGTGACCGAGAACAGCAGGGCCTGCGTGTACGCGGCGATGGCGTCCTCGCGCTCCTCCTCGCACCCCCGGCCCGCCTTCTTCCCGGCGGGGCAGTGGACCGTAGCGAAGGGCCGCGCCCGGTGCCGGTAGGACCCGTACGGGCTGTCCCGCATGGCCAGGTACGCCGAGAGCCACGGCTGCCGCCCGGCGGTCGTGTTCTTCCGTACGGTGTCCAGCTGGGCCTCGCTGACCAGCACGCCGGGGTGGGTGAACTCCGCGTCGGCGGGCAGCGCCCGCGCCATCGCCCGGCCGGACTCCTGACCGCACCCGGCGCCGGCCACCGAGACCAGGACCGCCGCCACCAGCGCCGCCGCCGCCCGTCTGCGCACCGCTGTCCTCATGCCCACCTCCGCGTCGTCGGTCACTGGCAGCGTGCCGGTGCGGGCGGCGGGGCGCAGGGCGGGTTGGGCCGATCGGCCGTGCGGTCAGCCCACCAGATGACGGTTGGGCTCCTTGGCGCGGGCCTCGTACTCGGGGAGTACGACGACCCGGGCGCCCTCCGCGGCCAGCACCCCGCTCCCGTCCGCCCCGGTGACGAAGGTGTCCGGCTCCCGCCAGGCCGTGACCACCCGGCGGACGCCCGCGCCGAGGATGAGCCGGGCGCAGGGCGTGGGCCGGGAGGCGCGGCGGGCGCAGGGTTCGAGGCTGCTGTAGACGGTGGCGCCGGCGAGCCTCGGGTCGGTGCCGCTGATCTTGGCGAGGGCGGCTTCCTCGGCGTGCGCCACGGGGTCGCTCCCCTCCCGTGAGTGGCCGCGCGCCAGCTCGGTCCCGTCGGCGGCGACCACGACCGCGCCGACGCTGAACGCCGTCGTCGAGGGCGGGCACAGCGCCGCCAGCTCGCAGGCGAGCGCCAGCCAGTGCCGGTCGGCGGCGGTGGGGGCGGCTCCGGTGCCGGGCGCGGTGGGGACGTAGCGCGTCAGCACGACGTCCTCGATCTGCCGGGTCCCGACCAGGCGGAGGCGTCCGCGCTGGTAGTCGCCGGGGCCGAAGAGGCGGGGCGCGGCCGGGTCGCCGACCAGCAGCGGGGCGAGGACGAGCTGGAGTTCGTCGGCGAGGCCGGCGCGCAGGAGTTGCGTGTGGACGGTTCCGCCGCCCTCGACCATGAGCCGGCGTACGCCGTGGTGGTCGTACAGGTGTTCCAGTACGGCGGGCCAGTGGATGCCGGGCCCGAGCGGAACGATGCCGGCGGCGATGTGCAGGGCGCGGGCCCGCTCGGCCCCCTGGTCCGTGGTGAGGAGGACCTTGTCCCCGCCGGTGTGCCAGAAGGCGGCGGCCGGGTCCAGCTCGCCGGAACCGCTGACGGTGACCTTCAGCGGGAACTCCGGCCGTCCGGCGGCGAGGCGGGCGGCGCGGCGCTCGGCGGAGTTGACCAGCAGCCGGGGGTTGTCGGCGCGGATCGTGCCGGCGCCGACGAGGATCGCGTCGGCACGGGCCCGTTCCCCGTCGACGCGGTCGAAGTCGGCCGGGGAGGAGAGCAGCAGGCGGTCGGGGCCCGTGTCGTCCAGGTAGCCGTCGAGGGAGACGGCGGCGGAGAGGAGGACGTACGGACGGGACATCGGCGCGGTCCTTCGGTGCACTGGGGGACGGCTGGGCTCGGTTCGGTTCGGTTCGGCTGGGCTCGGCTCGGCGGCGGCCGCTCCGGCACCATCCTCGCCCATCCCCCGTTCTCGCCGGGAGCGTCCGGCGGCGGTGGGAGGGCGTACCGCCCCTGTCCACCCGTCCCGGCACCCCATTCCAGAGGGACGACGTCCTGGCAGGTCAGAGGCTGTTCCAGCGTTCCAGCGTCCCTCAAGGGCGGGCATCCGTGGCGGCCGGGACGGATCACGGCGCAAGCTGCGGTCAGGTCAGCAACCCGCCGACCGAACGACCGACTTCAGCAGTCTGGAGAATCCGATGCGCTCGCGTCTCGCCACCCGTTCCGCCCGTCTCGTCCTCGCCGCCGCCGCGGCCGCCGTGGCCCTCACCGGCGCCGCGACCACCGCCGCCGTCGCCGGCACGGGTGCCAGTGCCGCCCCGCGGGTCTGCACGACCAGCGACCTGACCTTCAAGGTCACCGCCGAGACCCAGGCGGGCGGCTACGACCTCGTCACCGCCAAGGCCAAGCGCGGCGTGACCTGCACCCTGGAGGGCCTCTACCCCTCCGCGTCCTACGGCTCCTCCGCGTCCACCGCGGTGTCGCCCGCCGAGCAGAGCGTCGGCGAGGACATCGTCCTCTCCGGCTCCAAGGCCGCCTACGCCGGCATCAGCCCCAAGACCACGAACACCGACGGCGGCATCGAGTTCGACCAGATCCACCTGTCCCTCCTGGGCGACGAGTCGAACGCCGTGACCCTCGCCCTCCCGCACACCGTCACGGTCGACCAGCCCATCGCCACCAACTGGCACGCGGCCAAGGCGGACGCGGTGCCGTTCGCGGGCTGATCCTGACGCCAGGCCCAGCCGTGTACGCCGACGCGGGCCGGTCGGCAGCGGCTGGGCAAAGCGGAAGGGACCTGCGAACTCCGGTCCGCGAACGGCCGATCGGCGGGGCCGGGCGGGCGGAGCCCTGACGAGAGTCTGTCCTGGCCCGTCGGCCGGGCAAGGGCCCCGACAGCCGGCGATCGTACGGGGCGGGGTCCGGGCCGACCGATCCGGCCCGGACCCCGCACAGCAGTTGACGGTGCCCCGATCCGCGTCCGTAGGCGCTGTGGGACTGCGGCGCCGCCGCACTCCTCCTCCGCTGGCATCACGGCCCCGTCGCCGTCGGGGCCGTTTCGTCATACCCGGCTACTGCAAAGCGCAGAGCCACCTCGACACCGGCACAGCAGAACGGCCCCGGCCCTACTCTGGACAGTGCGACCCGTACAGAGAGAGGCGAGGCCATGCCGTCTGACGCTGCTCCGGACCCGTACGCCGACCCACTCGTCTTCGGACAGCGACTCCAGATCCTCCGCACCCGACGCGGACTCACCCGCGACCAGCTCGGCGGATTGGCCGGCCGCTCGGGATCCTGGGTGAAGGGCGTGGAGACCGGCCGGCTGAAGACGCCCAAGCTCGACGTAGTGCTTCGACTCGCCGAAATCCTCAGAGTCCGGGACCTCTCCGACCTCACGGGGAACCAATCCGCGCACGTCGATCTCTTCACTGGCCCCGGCCACCCTCGCCTGCCCGAGGTGAAGGCAGCCGTCGATGCCTTTCCCCTCGGCGCCCGGCGGGAGGCCCCGTCGGCCGCGCACCTGCGGGCCCGCCTTGCGCGCGCGTGGTCTGCCCGACACTCGGCTCCCCACCACCGCGATGTGATCGGCGCGTTGCTTCCGGACTTGATCCGGGACGCACAAGCAGCGGTGCGACAGGCCGAGACGAGCGCGGACCAGCGGGCAGCGCACGCAGTCCTCGCCGAGACCTACTCATTGGCGCAGTTCTTCGTGGCGTACCAGCCGGACGCCGCGCTGCTGTGGCGCGTTGCCGAGCGCGGCCTGATCGCCGCGCAGGAGTCTGAGGACCCACACGCCATCGGTGTCGCCGCGTGGCTCGCCGCACAGGCCCACCGAGACTCGGGTCCGGCACATTTCGATGCGGCCGACGAGGTCACGCAGCAGACCCTTGCCTTCCTGGAGCCGCTCCTTTCCGACGCCTCCGACGACGTCCTGGCGATCGTCGGTGCGCTGACATTCGAGGCTGGGTACACGGCGGCTCGCCGCGGTGAGACGGGCACAGCGTGGCGGCACTGGGACAAGGCCCGGGACCTGGCGACGCGGCTTCCGGAGGAGTACTACCACCCCGTCACCAGCTTCTCCCAAGCCATCATGGGTGCCCATGCCGTCACCGTCGCAGTGGAGCTTCACCACGGCGGAGAGTCCGTTCGGCAGGCCGCCGCAGCGGACGCTGTACTCATCCCGTCCCGGCCTCGCCGGGCCCGCCACCGGATCGAGGAGGCTCGCGGCTACCACCTCGACGGCCAACCGGACGCCGCTCTTGCCACACTCGCCAAGGCACACGAAGCCGCTCCCGAGACGATCAAGTACAACGGCTACGCGAAGCGGATCGTGCTGGAGGAGACAGAGGCGAAGAGCCCGGCGCGACGCCGACGCGCTTCGGAACTGGCGGTGAAGCTGGGTCTTCTCGCGGCGTGAACGAGGGGGCACAAACTGTGCCCCTGCCGCTTCGGCCGGGCTTCTACGGTCGCGTGTGTGAGACGTAGCACACCGACCGTGGAGGTCTCGACCATGCCGCATGGAGCCGCGCACCAGCGCCCCGCACAACCAGCCCTCCGGCCCGTTGAGACACAGACCGATGCCGCGGTACGTACGACTGCCTACCGGCGGCTGGCCGCCGAGAACTGGCTGCTCTCCGCAGACCCGTCCCACCAGCGGGCCCGAGCGGAGTGGAAGGCCCACGGCATGGCCATGCTCCCCCTCGGCTCCCTCTTCTCAGCGGTGCGTATCCCCGGCCGCCTCGTCCAGGCCGTCGCCGCAAGCACCGATCCGCTCGATATCGATGCCGTCCTGGACGAGGTACTCGGCGGTGGCCCGGTCATTTGCGACGTCTATGGCCCGCGCTACTACTCGTTGGTACCCGCGAGCGCGTCGAAGGCGTGGCAGCGGGCTGCCGAGGACTGGCGGAGCCACGAGGTCGAGTGCCTCGGGCAGGGCACGTACCTGGGAGTACCGCGGCTGGACGCCGTGTCCTTCCCTCACGTGGGCGCCAGGGCCTACTGGTCAGTGCCCATGGAGTCGATGGCCTCTCTGTGCAGACCACTCGCGGTCGCCCGCCTCGTCGCCGCCGGAGTGCACGAGCTGAATGAAGACCGGCCACCATGGCCCGCGGATGCTCCGCTCACGTCGCGCCAACCCGCCGGAAACAGACCTGACCGGGGCAGCACCCGACTCGACGGTGCCCGGCTGGTGCCCACACTGCCGTCCACAGGCCACGCCCAGCAGCCTTGACGGCGCCCGCGGCACTCTGCCGAAGACGTCGAACACGGGGCGTGGCGAGTGCCTAGACTGGCCGCTTCGCACGGAGAGGACCACGATGCGCCCTGAAAGCTTTGTCCCGTTTGTCATGGACTGCATCAAGAACACGCCCGGGGTGGCGCGCGTGCAGACACTGGAAGAGGCGGGCATCACCACATACCCGTTCGGCTTCGTCGTGGCCGTCGGCTCCAACGAGGTGCAGTGGCAGGTCACCGGCCAGCTCGCTGACGGCGAGAAGCACGACACCCCCACTGCCGATGTCGACGGCGCCCCTGCCCCTTGGGCGGACAGCACCGTCCAGGACGGCGGCGAGGAGTGGCTCGCGGCCGTGATCGGCCGGGCCGAGGCGCCGCAGATCGCCGCCATCGCCCGGTGGTCCACGAGAGAGGGAAGCCGTCCCGACCACGTCGGAGTGACCGTCACCTTCCACAACGGCGCCAAGGCATTCGTCCGGCGCATCTGAGACCTCCGGCGCGTCCCGAATCCGAGCGCGACGGAGAGCACTACACATCAGCACCATCCCGTCGAGCGGAGAACTGATCATGTGCGAACACCGAAACGGACACCGGTTCGATCCCGGCCAGTGCTCATCCGCCTGCTCCGTCTGCGGCGCCTGGGTCGGCGCCGAGCCCGGAGAGCCCGCCGCGTACCACCAGACCCCCGGCACTCGCGAGACCTGCCCGGGCAGCGGCCAGCCCACCGTCTGATCCAATCGTGCCGTAGCGCTATGCGGCCTCGGCCGACGTCCTGTCGGCCGAGGCCGCTCCGCGATCACACACAAGGAGAAACGGATGGCCCCCTGCGCGCGAACCGGGCCCCCGCCCGCGCGCAGGAGCAGGCCCGCACGCGGGCCAGTGGCGGTGCGCGCCGCCGTCGGTGCATCGTCACATCGTTCCGCTGGGCCGAGAGCCCGGCATCAGGCCGATCTCTCTTGACGGTAGCGGCGAATCGCACGGGATCGCCGGTATTGATCGACAACGAGGGCGGCGACCGGGGCGAGTGTTCGTCCTGAACGGCCGCGGCTGAGGTCATGGATTCTCAAGGTGATGCTTGCCTGTATCGCTGCCGCGCGCAGGGATTTGGTTCGGATCGCAGAACAAGGGGCTGTGACCTCGCCGTCCTCGCCCACGAGCCAGCCAAGAGGGCTGTCGGGCTGTTGTGCGAGTGCCGTCGCGACACCGACAAGCGAAAACCCGCGCGCTATCACTTCTTCCGCGACCTGCGCCCGGCGGATACCGCCGGTGAGCATGAGAGGAACAGAAGAGTCCGCAACGAGTTGTCCGGCGAGTTCGAGGAAGTAGGCCTCGCGCTCCAGGGTGCGTCCGTCTGCCGGATGACCGGCCGTAGCCAGCGATTCGACGCTCCCGCCCGACAGCTCGACGAAATCGACACTGTCGCCGAGCCATTCGATGACGTGGTGTGCGTCATCAAGGTCGAAGCCGCCACGTTGGAAATCTGCCGAGTTGAGCTTGACGGCGATGCCGAAACCCGGGCGTACCCGCCCACGGACAGCCGCCACGACATCGAGGAGCAGACGGGCACGGTTACGGAGGCCGCCTCCCCACTGGTCGGTCCGCTTGTTGACCAGCGGCGAGAGGAACTGGGCGAGCAAGTACCCGTGCGCGGCGTGGATCTGGACACCCGCGAACCCTGCCTGCTCCGCGAGTTCCGCCGTCACCGCGAACCGTTCCACGGTCTCCTCGATGTCGCTCGCTGTCATCGGCACCGGTGTCGGGAAGAGTGTCGACAACCTGCCGGCGTCGACGGGCACCGCCGAGGGTGCCAACGCCCGCGAGCCGGTGTCCCGCCGGACAACCCGCCCGGGATGATTGATCTGCATCCAGAATGAGCTCGTTTCCGCCGCAGCCGCCCATTCACGGAAGGGCGCAAGGTCACTGGCGGCGTCCAAGATGATGCCGGTCGGCTGTGCGACGGCCGAACGGTCCACCATGACGTGTCCCGTCAGCATCATTCCCACACCTCCCCTGTCCCACGTGCGGTAAAGCGTCACGAGGCGATCGTCGGGATGGCCTCCCCTGCCCGCCAACTGCTCCTCCATCGCGGCCTTCACCAGGCGGTTGGGCAGAGTGATGCCGGAGGACAGTCGCAGGGGCGAGGCGACCGCCGGTGCAGTGTCTCGCCCGTGAGTGTGAAACCCGGACGTCATCGCTGAACAACCAGCCTTCCGACGGTCCGTCCCACACGGTTCTCCTCGGCTGCCGCGGTGGCGCCCTTCGGCGTCAGCGGGAAGGAACGAGCGAGACGAACGCGCACTCGGCCGCCTTCGACCAGTTCGTTCACATGCGGCAGCAGGCCCCCGGAAACCCTGGGGAAGACGGGGACGTACTGCACTCCTCGCGGTCCCGCGCCCCGCAGCCTGCGAGCGGTGATCGTCGAGAGGAGCCGGGTTGTGGAGGCGGGTGTGACCACACTGTCCTCGTCGCGCGCGATCGTGACGCATCGCCCTCCCGGCCGCAGGACGTGCTGCGCGTGGATCCATTGCCCGCGACCGCCGACGCGGTCGATCACCACGTCGAACGAGTCCGCGCCGAAGCCGGCCGACCGATCGCTCTCGTGCCTGTCGCTGACTTCGTCCGCCCCCGAGGACCGCACGAACTCCCGGTTTCGTGCGCTGGTGACCCCCACCACGAAGGCCCCGGCCGCCCGTGCCATCTGGACGACGAAGTCACCGACGCCTCTGGCTGCCCCGATCACCGCGACACGCGTTCCGGCCGCGACCTGGCCACGAGCCAGGCACGCCATCGCTCCGTAGCGGGTCTGCACGATCGCCTGCCGAGTCCGAGGTACCACACGGGAAGTCATCGAGCAGCCTCTTCGAGTAAGAACCGGTTCACGCAGGTGATGACTGCGGTCTTGCTCATCGCTTTTCCTTGTCGTTGTCTCCCGCAGGGGGAGGGGTCGAGTCCAGTTCGCTGGTGCCGGTGACCACTTCGAGCAGCAGCGCGTGCAGGCGCAGCCGGCTCTCACGGTCAAGGCGGGCGAACGGAGAGTGCAGAGTGGTGTGCGCGATGATGCGGTCACGCAGCGCGCAGCCGGCGTCGGTGAGCTGGATGACCTTCACGCGCCGGTCAATGGGATGAGGGACGCGGCGGACCAGGGCGCGCTTCTCCAGCCGGTCGATCATCGACGTCGCTGTCGAGGCATCACACTGCAGCCGGTCCGCCAGCCGACGGGCGGTCATCGCCTCCCCCCGACTCAACCGCCAAAGCACATCGGTCTGCGTATCGGTCAGCCCGGCCTCCCTGGCCAGTTCCTTCAGCTCACCGCCGATCTCTGTGCGGATCGCGAACAGGCAGTCGATCAGCTCTTCGTTCAGGCGTGTGTCATCCACGCCAGGACAGTACATGGAAATTCCAATCATTGGAAGTTCCATACATATCGGGGACGGCTCCCTACGTGCCGCGCCTCCGCACCCCCGAAGCGGGGCGTCACGCGCACGCCGCGGCCGCGCCTGGCCGCTCGGCGACTACACCCACCGGCACTGGATCGACGAGCCCTGGCGTAGCCGACTTGCCCGCGAGCCATCCCCAGATGCCCTCTGACCGGTCGTGAGGGCCCGTCGACCGCCCGGACTCACCTGGCCGATCCGGTGTGCGTGCGCGGCGCGCTCTGCTGGTGCGAGGTGCGCCGTTCGGCGGCGTCGAACGCGGGTGCCAGTGGGGCCAGTGCCGCGCGGAGTTGCTCCGGCAGCGAGCCGGAGGGGACGACCAGCGCTTCGGCTGCGCCGCTCCCGTCGGCCCCTGTGGTTCCGACCGGCTGGAGCCAGCTCTCCAGCGCGATACGCACCGCCACGGCCACGCTCGCCGCCAGCACGCGCGCCGTGTGCACGCCGGCGCCGGCCAGACGTCCGGCGATCACCGTGGCGAGAGGAGACTCGATGCCGGCGGTGGCGGCGAGGAACGCTTCACGCAGGGCGGGCCGGGCGGTGATCAGCGGCAGCGCCTCACGGGCACGCTCACCGGTGTCCGTGTACTGCTCGATCACCGCTCCCGTGACCGCTTCGGCGAGGCACACTTCCGCCGGCCGGGCCGCGACCGCCGCCGCGACGCGCGCCTCGCGGTCCGCGGTGACGGCGGAGACGATCGCCTGATCGCGGCTGGCGAAGTAGTTGTTGTAGGTGCGCGGCGAGACCCCAGCGGCCTCGGCGATGTCCTCGACCCTCACCTGGTCCGGCCCTCGCTCCACGGCCAGGCGCAGGGCCGCCTCACGCAGCGCCGCACGCGTGGCCTGCTTCTTCCGCTCTCTCAGCCCCGACGGTGGTGTTGTCACGGTGACAGCGTCACACAGACAGATGCGCGCCCGCAATATTGCGTGCGCGCACCTTTTTCTGCCAGTCTCGTCCCGCCCCACCCGGGGAGCGCCAGAGAAGAGGACGTCACCATGCGTGCAAGAGGAATGACGTACGACACCGGATTCGTCGTGGCCGGCCGGGATTCCCGCGAGCACCTCGACCCCGCAGTCGTCCGCCGCGAGCTCGGCATCATCCGCGACGACCTACACTGCAACGCGGTCCAGATCATCGGCGGTGACCCGGAGCGGCTGGAGATGGCCGCCCGTGTCGCCGCCGAACTCGGCCTGGAGGTCTGGTTCTCGCCCTATCCGCTGGAGCTGGACCCGGAGCAGATCCTCACACTGTTCCGCACCTGCGCCGAGCGAGCGGAACGGCTCCGGCAGCAAGGGGCCGCCCTCGTGTTCGTCGCAGGAGTCGAACTGAGCGTGATGAACCGCGGCTTCCTGCCCGAAGGAAGCCCCGAGGAGCGGGTCGAGCAGCTGATGAGCCGACCCGAGCGACGGGCCGAGGCGATACGCGACCTCGGCGTACGCGTCAACGCGTTCCTCCGCGACGCCGTGGCCACGGTCCGCGAGCACTTCCAGGGCAGGCTGACCTATGCCGCCATCCAGTTCGAGCAGGTCGACTGGACCTCCTTCGACATCGTGACGTACGAGCTGATCCGCTCCGCCGAGGTCGCCGACCGGTTCCGGGACGCGGTACGGACCCTGACCCGAGGGCCGAAGCCACTCGCCGTCACCGGGTTCGGCACCGCGGCCTACCGGGGCGCGGGCGACCGCGGCGGACGGGTACTGGAGGTGGTCGAGCACGACCCGGCGACCAAAGCCCCCCTACGACTGAACGATGTGTACGAGCGTGACGAGGCCGGCCAGGCCACCTATCTGAGCGAACTGCTGGAGATCTTCGAGACGGAGGGCGTGGACAGCGCGTTCGTGTTCCTGTTCGCCCTCCCCGGCTACCCGCACCGCCCCGGCGGTGACCCACGGGACGACCTGGACCGGGCCAGCCTGAGCATCGTCAAATGCCTCGAAGGGCACTCGGGTCAGACCTACCCCGGCTTGGGATGGGAACCCAAGATCGCCTTCACGGCCGTGGCCGAGCGGTACCGGAGATGACCGCGCCTCTGCGCCGGTGAAGGCCAGGCAGCGGGCGTCCGGCGCGGTCGGGCCAGCGGCGGGCCGGTTCCGCCGCCGGGCGGACCCCGGAAACGACCGGACCCCAGCTCAATAAGTATCTGAGCTGGGGTCCTTCCGGTAGGCCCTGTGGGACTCGAACCCACAACCAATGGATTAAAAGTCCACTGCTCTGCCAATTGAGCTAAGGGCCCAGGCGGATGTTGCCGATGTTGCCACCCCGAGCATAGCCCCACGTGGCCGCCGAGCCGATCGGGTATCGGGGACACGGCCACGTCGGGGGCGCGCGGAGGGGGGAGTTGTCAGGGATCGACCGGCTCGGGGGCGGCCGGGCGGGAGCGGGTGCGTTCGTGGTCCGGGTCGAGGAACCAGTGCCGGGCCGAGGCGAACCACCAGGTCGCCGCCGAGCCCAGGACGACCAGGACGGCGACCGGGGCGTAGTTGAAGGTCTCCCAGGTGACCGGGGAGACCTGGGGCAGCATGAAGAGGACCGTGATGACGGCGACCCAGACCACCGCCGCCACGCCGACCGCCTGTGACCAGCGGCCCAGGTGCCACGGGCCGCGTTCGAAGGCGGCGCCCTTGCGGACACGCAGCAGGGTCGGGACGACGTAGGCGATGTAGAGGCCGATGACGGCGATGGAGGTCACCGCGGCGTACGCGGTGACGTTGATCAGGTACGGCAGGCCCAGCGCCAGCGCGGCCAGGGCGGCGAGCCACACCGCTGCCACCGGGGTGCGGGTGCGGGGGCTGACGGTGTGCCAGACGTGGGAGAAGGGCAGCGCGCCGTCGCGGGAGAAGGCGTAGATCATGCGGCTGTTGGCGGTCACGGACGCCATGCCGCAGAAGAGCTGCGCGCCGATCACGACGAGGAGCAGGAGCTTGCCCGCGGTCGCGCCGAGCGCGTCCAGGAGGATCTGGGCGGGCGGGGCGCCGGTCGGGGAGGTCAGGGCACCCTCGTAGGACTGGATGGCGAAGGTGAAGCCCAGCAGGAGGACGAAGCCGGCGATCCAGGAGGTCCAGATGGAGCGGACGATGCCCTTCGGGCCGGCCGTCGCGGCGTCGCGGGTCTCCTCCGTCATGTGGGCGGAGGCGTCGTAGCCGGTGAAGGTGTACTGGGCCATCAGGAGGCCGAGGAGGACGACGTACGGGCCGCTGCCCCAGCCCGTGTTGTTCACGAACTCGCCGAAGACGAAGGACGCCGACTGGTGGTGGTCGGGGGCGAAGGTCAGGGCGCCGACGATCACCGCGACGCCCACCACGTGCCACCACACGCTGACGCTGTTGAGCAGGCCGACGATGCGGACGCCGAAGGTGTTCAGCAGGCCGTGCAGGATCAGGATCGCGGCGAAGAGGAGGATCGTGCGGCCCGGGGTGACCTCGAAGTCGAACTGGAGGTTCAGGTAGGCGCCCAGGAAGGACGCCGCGCCGAAGTCGATGCCGGCCGTCACCGCCACCTGGCCGAGCACGTTGAACCACCCCGTGAACCACGCCCAGGCCGCGGCCGTACGCGGTGGCGCGAGGCGGTGGGCCCAGAAGTACAGGCCCGCCGAGGTCGGGTACGCCGAGCAGATCTCGGCCATCGCCAGGCCCACGAGGAGGGTCATCAGGCCCACGGCCACCCAGCCCCAGGTGATGACGGCGGGGCCGCCGGTGTTCATGCCGAAGAGGTAGAGGGTCAGGCAGCCGGACAGCACCGAGATGATCGTGAAGGAGACCGCGTAGTTGGAGAACGCCGACATGCGGCGGGCCAGGACCTGGGTGTAGCCGAGCTGGGCCAGCCGTTCCTCGTCCGACGGGCCGTTCGCCCGGGCGTCATCTGTCATGACCCCAGCGATTCCCAGCCCTTGAGGGTGACATGCGCCACAGAGGCGTACGAAAACGCCGTGGCCCCCACCGGTGTCGGTGGGGGCCACGGCGCTCAGTGCCGGTGTGCGTCAGCCGTTGCGCTTCCAGCGCGGCTTGTCGTCACGGCGGCCGAAGGACGAACCCCGGTGGTCGTCGCGGCGGCCGAAGGGACGGTCGTTGCCGCCCGAGCGGAAGCCGGGGCGGTCGCCCTGGCGGTCACGGTTGAACGGACGGTCGCTGCCACGGTGGCCGCCACGGTCGTCGCGGCGGAAACCGCCACGGTCGCCGTCCCGACGCTCGAAGGAGCGTCCACCGCGGTCGCCGTCACGGCGGTCGGTGCGGTCATTGCGGTCGGTGCGGTCCGTGCGGTCGTTGCGGTCGTCACGGCGGAAGCCACCGCGGTCGTCACGACGCTCGAAGGAACGCCCACCACGGTCGTCACGGCGGTCGTCCCGACGGTCACCACGGTCGTCGCGACGGAAGCCGCCACGGTCGCCGTCACGACGGTCATCGCGACGGAA
>NZ_JBVHEO010000005.1:24944-479064 GCF_055562815.1 Streptomyces sp. NPDC016677
AAACCACCACGGTCGTCACGACGCTCGAACGAACGCCCACCACGGTCATCACGGCGGTCGTCCCGACGGTCACCACGGTCGTCACGGCGGAAGCCGCCACGGTCGCCGTCACGACGGTCATCGCGACGGAAACCACCACGGTCGTCACGACGCTCGAACGAACGCCCACCACGGTCATCACGGCGGTCGTCCCGACGGTCACCACGGTCGTCACGGCGGAAGCCACCGCGGTCGTCGCGCCGCTCACGCCGCTCGTACGGCGCCGAACCGGACTCGGCCCGCTCCGTACGGTCGATCCGCTCGACGTCCCGCGCCACCGGCTGCTCCGGCAGCGAGACCTCGGCCGTCCCGGCGGACTCGCCGGTCCCGGCCGTGGCCGCCGCCTCGGCGACCGCCGCCGCGGGGTCCTCGCCGCGCTCGCGCGCGACCCGGGCGACGAGGCGGTCGGCCTCCTCGCGCAGCTCGTTCGCGCGCCGCTGCGCCCGCTCCAGCTCCTTGGTGAGCTGGGCGACCTCGCGCTCGGCCTGCTGAGCGGCGTTGCCCGCCGACTCCGCCTGCACCTCGGTCATCGAACGGGCGCCGGTGATCTCGGCGACCTCGGGGTCGAAGGCCGCGCCGCCCTGGATGATGTGACGTCCGGCGTCGACGCCCGCGTCCTCCATCAGCCGGAAGATCTGACGGCGCTGGTGCGGCAGGGAGAGGGAGACGACCGTGCCGGTGCGGCCCGCGCGGGCGGTACGGCCGGCCCGGTGCAGGTAGTCCTTGTGGTCGCCGGCCGGGTCCACGTTGAGGACCAGGTCGATGCCGTCGACGTGGATGCCGCGCGCGGCGACGTCGGTGGCGACGAGGACGTTGACGTAGCCGTCCTTGAAGTCGGCCAGCGTCCGGGTACGGGCGCCCTGGGTCATGCCGCCGTGCAGCGCGTCGGCCTTCACACCGGCGTCCCGCAGCTGCTCGGCGACGCGGTCGGCGCCGAGCTGGGTGCGGACGAAGATGATGGTGCGGCCCTTGCGGGAGGCGATGGCCGCGGTGACCGGCGCCTTGTCCTTGGGCTTCACGATCAGGATGTGGTGCGACATGGTCGTCACCGCGCCCTGCGCCGCGTCGACCTCGTGGGTCGCCGGGTTCTTCAGGTACCGGTCGACGAGGGTCTTGATCTCGTTCTCCATGGTGGCGGAGAAGAGCATCCGCTGGCCGCCGGCCGGGACCTGGTCGAGCAGTTCGGTGACCTCGGGCAGGAAGCCCAGGTCGGACATCTGGTCGGCCTCGTCGAGGACGGTGATCTGGACGTTCTCCAGCGAGCAGGCGCCGCGGTTGATGATGTCCCGCAGGCGGCCCGGGGTGGCGACGAGGACGTCGACACCGCGCTCCAGGGCGTAGATCTGGTTGCCCATGGAGGTGCCGCCGCAGACGACCTTCATCTTCAGGCCGAGGACGTCGCCGTACGGCTGGAGCGCGTCGGCGACCTGCATGGCCAGCTCACGGGTCGGGGTGAGGATGACGGCGCGGGGCTTGTGCTTCTCGGTGCGCCCGCCGGCCAGCGTGGCCAGGGTCGGCAGACCGAAGGAGAGGGTCTTGCCGGAGCCGGTGCGGCCGCGGCCGAGGATGTCCTTGCCGGCCAGGGCGTCCGGGATGGTCGCGGCCTGGATCGGGAAGGGGCTGGTCACGCCGTTCTGCGCGAGCTTGCGCACGACACCCTCGGGCAGACCGAGGTCCGCGAAGGTGGGCCCGGAGGGCTCGGGGGACCCGGAGGACTCGGGGGCCTTGGCGGCCGCCTCGGGAGCCTCCGTGACCTCGACGGCCTCGGCGGTCTCGGTGGTCTCTACGGCGGGGTTGGTGTCCTCGGTGCCCTCGATGTTCTCGGGCACGACGACGTGATCAGTACTGGTGATGGACATGCGAATGCGAAACCTTCCGGAGTCTCGTCGGCACGCGCCCGTCAACTCCGTGATTCGCGATTCGCAATACGACCGCCTCAATGCGGTCCACCACGGCAAGGGAGAGAGTACGCGCCACACGGCGCGCTCTGCGTTGGCGCCGGGCAAATGGGATCAAACGATCTACCACCATACGCACCCCACCCCCCTGAAGGCAAACCGACCCTCGCGCACTGCTCTGACCAGCACTTTCGTGTCAGCTCGCGTGCCCGGTCAGGCCGGCGCCCCGGCCTGGGGCGCCGGTTCCCGCTGCTCCAGCTGCGGCCCCGGCGGCTCGTGTGCCGACGACGACGGCTCGGCCACCGTCGGCTCCGGCGTCGGGGAGGCGGGCGGCTCGCCGGGCGGCGTCGGCTCGGGCTCGGCGCTGCGGGTGGGCTCCGGGTCGGCGGGCCGGGGCGGCGGCGGCCCGTCCGGCTCGTCCCGCGCCGGGGCGGACCCGTCGGCCGGCTCCTGCGGCTCGGCGGAGGCGTCCTCGTCCTTGCCCTTCCCGCCCTTCTTGCCGTCCTTCTTCCCGCCCTTGCCCTTCTCCTTGCCGTGCCCGGACCGGTCGTCGCCCACCGCCGCGCCGGCACCGGCGCCACCGCCCGGCGCCCGCGAGCCGCCGTCGGGTGCCTCGGCGCCCCGCTCTCCCACGGAGCGCGAGGGCCTGCCGCTCCCGTCCGGTTCGTCCCCGCCCACGCTCATGCAGCCTGCGGCGGCGACGACGGCCACGGCCGTGGCCGCCAGACGGACGGGTACGTACAAGGGGCGCACGGGCAGCCACCTCCGGGATGTCAGGGGGTCTCCGTGCCCAACTCCCGCCGCGCACAAGAAGACACGCGCCCGGCGCGCCCGGACCGGACGGCACACCCGAACATCCGCCCGCCCGCACCCCCCCCCGTACGCCCGTACGCCCGTACCCGTCCGGGATCTTCAGCCGCACCCGCCGGGAACCGTCACCGCACCCGCCGGGGAACCGTCACCCGTACCCCAGCGCGTGCAGCCGCGCGTCGTCGATGCCGAAGTGGTGCGCGATCTCGTGCACGACGGTCACCTCGGTCTCCGCGACCACGTCCTCCCGCGTCTCGCACATCCGCAGCGTCGGCCCCCGGTAGATCGTGATCCGGTCGGGCAGCACGCCCGCGTACCACTCCCCCCGCTCGGTCAGCGGCGTCCCCTCGTAGAGCCCGAGCAGCTCGGGATCGTCCGCCGGCGGCTCGTCCTCCACGAACACCGCGACGTTGTCCATCAGCCGCGTCAGCTCCGGCGGGATCCGGTCCAGGGCCTCGGCGACCAGTTCCTCGAACTCCTCGCGCGTCATCTCCAGCACAGCCCCATTGTCCGGTACGGCTGTCGCGTACGACACAGCCGCGCGGCAGCCGCACGGCGCCCGCATATCCCCCGGGGGACGTGGGCATACGCGACCAATGGCCCGCGTCCCCGCCGCTGTCCTGCACGTCGTCCACCGCGCCCGCGCCCGCCCGGGAACCACCACCACCGGGCTGACGCCCCGCCCCCGCCCCTGGACCCGCGCCCTGGGCCTGGTCGTGGTCGTGCTGCTCGGCGCCTGGCTCGGCCTGCTGGTCGTCGGGGACGTCCGCACCCCCGTCGGCCCCATGAACACGACGATGACCCTGCGCCCCTCCCTCACCGGCGGTACGAAGATCAACATCTCTCCGCTGGGCGCCCTGGAACTCGACAGCCACATCGCCCCCGTCCGCCTGGACGTCAACGTCGACCAGCTCGACCCGGAGCGCGCCCAGGCCCTGGTCGACCACCCGGAACGTCTCTCCGGCCTCCAGGACGAGGTGGCCGACGACGTCGCGCACGGCACCCTCGACCTGGCCGTACGCTCCGGCGTCGCCGTCGTCACGGGCGCCACGGCGCTCGGCCTCGCCGTCTACCGCCGCCCCCGCCGCGCCCTGACCGCCGGCGGCCTCGCCCTCGCCCTGCTGCTGGCCTCCGGCGGAACGGCGTACGCGACCTGGAAACCGGACTCGGTCCTGGAACCGAAGTTCTCCGGCCTGCTCTCCTCCGCGCCGTCCCTCGTCGGCGACGCCCGCTCGATCGTCACCGAGTTCGACGTCTACCAGAAGGAACTGGCCCGCCTAGTGACGAACGTGACCAAGCTCTACGACGTCACCTCCACCCTCCCCGCCTACCGGCCGGACCCGACCACGCTCCGCGTGCTGCACGTGTCGGACATCCACCTCAACCCGGCGAGCTGGAAGATCATCGCCTCGCTGGTGGAGCAGTACCAGGTGAACGTGATCGTCGACTCCGGCGACACGATGGACCACGGCACAGCCGCGGAGAACGGCTTCCTCGACCCGATCGAGGACCTCGGCGCGCCCTACGTCTGGGTCCGCGGCAACCACGACTCGATGGAGACCCAGCGCTATCTGGAGGGCCTGGAGAACGTCCACGTCCTGGACGACGGCCGGGCCGAAACCGTGGCCGGGCTGCGCTTCGCGGGCATCGGCGACCCCCAGTTCACCCCGGACCGCTCGACGCGGCCCGGCGCACAGGCGTCCCAGGAGCTGGCGGGCGCCCGGCTGGCCTCGGCCCTGCGCGACCAGAGCGCGGCGGGCACCCCGGTGGACATCGCCGTCGCCCACGAACCGTCCGCCGCCCGCGAGGTGGACGGTGACGTGCCGCTGGTCCTGGCGGGACACGTGCACCACGAGGAGATGGAGGTCATGAAGTACGGAACCCGGCTGCGCATCGAGGGCTCGACCGGCGGCAGCGGCCTGCGCGCGGTCGAGGGCGAGCACCCCGACCCGATCCAGGCGTCGATCCTCTACTTCGACCGGGACAGCCGCCGCCTCCAGGCATGGGACGAGATCGAGCTGGGCGGGCTGGGCCTCACCACGGCCGAGGTCAGCCGCCACCTCCCGAAGGAGAACCAGCCCGGCGCCTCCCCCTCCCCCACGGGCTCACCCACGCACCCGCCGACGGGCGCGACCCCCTCCCCGTAAACCGTTTTGGCGATACCTCCCGCCATCCCATATGCTTCTCACGTCCCCGACGCGCTGAGAAGCGCCCAGGCGGGCCGATAGCCCTCATCGTCTAGCGGCCTAGGACGCCGCCCTTTCAAGGCGGTAGCACGGGTTCGAATCCCGTTGGGGGCACGCAAGATCGTGTGCGACACTGTCGTACACACGCTTGGTCCTGTGGAGCAGTTTGGAGTGCTCGCCACCCTGTCAAGGTGGAGGCCGCGGGTTCAAATCCCGTCAGGACCGCCGAGGTACATGTGGACGTGTTTCACGTGAAACCTCGTGGCTGGGTAGCTCAGTTGGTACGAGCGTCCGCCTGAAAAGCGGAAGGTCGCCGGTTCGACCCCGGCCCCAGCCACCACAGCCCTGACCAGGGCAGAGCCCCTCTCCTCGCACTACGGGAGAGGGGCTTTTTCCTGTGCGGGTACGTGTGCGTGCGCCCTCGGGGCCGGACGGGCGGCCCGGTTCCCTGTTCGCCAGCATTCGCCACCCTCGAACCCGAGCGTGCGCCACCGCCGTACCGGTTACCTTGCGAGAGGTCCGGCGCATCTCTCTCCCGCGCGCCCGCCCGCACCGGGCGGGTCCCAACCCGGTTGGGGACGTTGAGAGATAGGAGGTCGGGCCGGATGCAGAGATCGACACGACGAGGACGGCGCCGCAGGGCGAGCCAGTTACCGGACTGGGTGCAGTTCGCTGCGCTGATCCTCACGGCGGTCACTGCCATCGCGGGGTGCGTCGAGCGCTTTGTGTGACGCACCGGGGGAAGTCCGGACGAACGGTTGGGCGGCAAGCGAGCCCGGCCGCTGTCTAGTCGGCCGGACCCGCCTGTGATCCCGCGTGTGCGCCTGGCTCCGGGAGGTCGCCCGGAGCCAGGTCCCACGCGTCGGGCGGGAGCCTCACGGCTCCTCGGCTCCACGACGAGGAAACCCCAAGTCCTCGGGAGCATCAAGATCCCGCGCTATTTCCATGATCACTACGGGTGGCGGACCACGTGGCGAACGATGGCGGTGAAGGGTGGCGCGCGCGCATTCTCGCGTAGATCATCCGAAATGGCCTGGTCAGCGCCGTGAGGGGGGTGGCGAAACCTGGCGAACGGGGTCGGTGGCGCTCAGCGCGGCACATCCATCCGCTGGGTTCCGATCACCGACAGGAGCCGCAGCGCCTCCTCCGCCGAGGAGCCGGGCTCGGCCGTGTAGAGGACGATGTGCTGGTCCCGGTCGGTGATGTCGAGGGTGTCGCAGTTCACGGTGACGGGGCCGACCATCGGGTGGTCGATGATCTTGCGCAGGGTGGGGATGGCCCGTACGTCGTGGTCGGCCCAGAGGCGGGCGAACTCCGGGCTGCCGGAGACCAGGTCGTCCACCAGCGCGGCCACCTCGGGATCGTCCGGGTAGCGGGCGGCCACGGCGCGCAGGTGGCGGGCGGCGGCGTGGGAGAACGCCTCCGGGTCGGACAGTCCGTACCGCTCCCGTCCCAGCGTCCGCGGCGCGAGGAAGGCCCGGCGGACGAGGTTGCGTTCCTGCCGGGGCACGGCCGAGAAGTCCTCCAGGAGGGCGGCCCGCCAGGTCGTTCCAGGCGATCACCTCGTAGGTCGCGGACAGCACCAGCGCCGCCGTCCGCGGCAGCCGCCGGATCAGGTCGAGGATGCTCCGCGGCACTTCGCGCGAGGGTCCGGGCGGAGGGCCGGGCGGGGCACCGGCGAGGTGGTGCAGGTGCTCGCGCTCGGCGTCCGAGAGCCGCAGGGCCCGGGCCAGACCGGCCAGCACCTCGCGCGACGGACGCGGACCGCGGGCCTGTTCCAGCCGGGTGTAGTACTCGGTCGAGATGTACGCCAGCTGCGCCACCTCCTCGCGGCGCAGCCCCGGGGTACGGCGGCGCGGCCCGGCGGGCAGTCCCACGTCGGCGGGGGTGATCCGCTCGCGTCGGCCGCGCAGGAAGCCGGCCAGCTCTCGTCGGTCCATGCCGTCAGTGTGCGCGGGCGCGGGCGGCCCAGCCAGGTACCGCCGGTGCCTGGCTGGGCTCCGCCGGCCCGCGCAGGCTCGTCCTCATGGACAACTCACCCAGCGATGTGTTCACCACCGACCGGGGCCTGCTGGCCGGCAAGGTCGCCTTCGTCAGCGGCGCCGGCCGCGGCATCGGGGCCGCCGCGGCGCGGCTGTTCGCCCGGGAGGGCGCCCGCGTCCTGCTCGCGGCCCGCACGGAACGGCAGCTCAAGGAGGTGACCGAGGAGATACGGGCGGCCGGCGGCACCGCCGGGTACGCGGTGTGCGACCTGGCCGACCCGGCCTCCGTACGGGCCGCCGTCGACCGGGCCGTGGAGCTGTACGGCCGCCTCGACGTGGCCTTCAACAACGGTGCGACCGGCGTGCCGCCCGGCCCGCTGGACCGGACCACCGAGGCCGACTTCGACCAGGTCTACGCCGTGAACCTCAAGGGCGTCTGGCTCGCCATGGCCGCCCAGGTCGCCGCCGTCCGGGCCACCGCCGGCAGCGGCGCCATCGTCAACACCTCCTCCGTCGGCAGTCTGCGCGGCAACCCCGCGCTGCCCTCCTACGGCGCGATGAAGCGGGCGGTCAACAGCCTCACCGAGTCCGCCGCCGTCACGTACGGCCCGGAGGGCATCCGCGTCAACGCCGTCGCCCCCGGCACCACGCTGACCGAGATGATGCGGGAGTGGGACGAGCGGAGCCCCGGCGTCATCGACCACCTCAACGCGCGCACCCCGCTGGGCCGCGCGGCCGACCCCGACGAGGTCGCCCAGGCCGCCGCCTGGCTGCTCAGCGACCGCGCCTCCTACGTCACCGGCACGGTGCTCCCGGTGGACGGCGGCATGCGGGCGGCCTGACGCGCGGGGGCGGCCGGCCCGCCCCGGGTAGGGACCCGGCATGACGAAAGCCCTGCGGAGCATCGACCCGGCCCTGCCGCGCGACCGGCGCCCCGAGCTGGTCTGGTACACGTCGTACGGGTCCAACACCCACCTCGGCCGGCTCTCCGCCTACCTCCGGGGCGGGCGCCCGCCCGGTGCCGGCCGGACCTACCCGGGCTGCCGCGACCCCGCGCCCCCTGCCCGCTCCCTCCCCGTCGAACTCAACGGCGTGATGTACTTCGCCACCCGCTCCCCCGTCTGGCGGGGCGGCCGGGCCTTCTACGACCCCGGCGCGGACGGCCGGGTCCTGGCCCGGGCGCATCTCGTGTCGGCCGAGCAGTTCTCCGACATCGCCGCCCAGGAGATGTACCGGGAGCCCGGCGGGGACGGCGGCCTGGACCTGACCGGCGTACTGACCCGGGGGCGGGCCGTGCTCGGGGACGGGCGGTACGAGACGCTGGTCTGCGCCGGCCAGATCGACGGCCTGCCCGCCCTCACCTTCACCGCCCCGTGGGGCATGCACGACGTCCCCTGGCTCGCGCCCTCCCTCCCCTACGTACGGTTCCTCGCCTCCGGCCTGCTCTCCGCGGGGGCGTGGGACCTCCCGGCGGTCGCCGAGTACGTCGCCGCCTGCCCCGGCGCGGAGGGCCGCTGGTCGGCGGCGGAACTCACGGCCCTGCTGGCACCGGAACGGTGAGGCGGGAAAAGCGTTCGCCACTCTTTTCGCCGGGATGAGATCCTGGATTCCGTATGTCTACGCACCCTGCCCCCGCCCTCGGCGACCTCGCCCCCCGTCTGACCGAGCTGTCGCCGCGCGACGCGCACCGGCTCGGCCGCAGGCTCGAAGGCGCACGGAAGATCCGCAAGCCGGAGGCCCGCGTCGCCGTCCTCGCCGAGATCGAGGCGGAGGTCGACCGGGCCGAGGAACGCATCGCCACGCGCCGTTCCCGCATGCCCGCCGTCACCTATCCCGAGCAGCTGCCCGTCAGCCAGAAGCGGGACGCGATCGCGGACGCCATCCGGGACCACCAGGTCGTCATCGTCGCCGGTGAGACCGGGTCCGGGAAGACGACCCAGATCCCGAAGATCTGCCTTGACCTCGGGCGCGGGGTCAAGGGCATGATCGGGCACACCCAGCCGCGCCGGATCGCCGCCCGCACGGTCGCCGAGCGGGTCGCCGACGAGCTGGACACGCCGCTCGGCGAGGCCGTCGGCTGGAAGGTCCGCTTCACCGACCAGGTGAACCCGGACGCCACCTTCGTGAAGCTGATGACGGACGGCATCCTGCTCGCCGAGATCCAGACCGACCGCGAGCTGCGCGCCTACGACACGATCATCATCGACGAGGCCCACGAACGGTCCCTGAACATCGACTTCCTCCTGGGGTACCTGGCGCAGCTCCTGCCCCGGCGCCCCGACCTCAAGGTCGTCATCACCTCGGCGACCATCGACCCCGAGCGCTTCTCCCGGCACTTCGGCGACGCCCCGATCATCGAGGTCAGCGGGCGGACGTATCCGGTGGAGGTGCGCTACCGGCCGCTCCTGGAGGAGGACTCCGAGGACGCCGACCGGGACCAGATCACCGCGATCACCGACGCCGTCGAGGAACTGATGGCGGAGGGCAAGGGCGACATCCTCGTCTTCCTCTCCGGGGAGCGGGAGATCCGGGACACCGCCGACGCACTCGAAAAGAAGAAATACCGGTTCACCGAGGTACTCCCCCTCTACGCCCGCCTCTCGCACGCCGAGCAGCACCGCGTCTTCCAGCCGCACACCGGCCGCCGCATCGTGCTGGCCACCAACGTCGCCGAGACGTCGCTGACCGTCCCCGGCATCAAGTACGTCATCGACCCCGGCTTCGCCCGCATCTCCCGCTACAGCCACCGCACCAAGGTCCAGCGGCTGCCGATCGAGGCGATCTCGCAGGCCAGCGCCAACCAGCGCAAGGGCCGCTGCGGCCGTACGTCCGACGGCATCTGCATCCGGCTCTACAGCGAGGACGACTTCCTCGCCCGGCCGGAGTTCACCGACGCGGAGATCCTCCGTACCAACCTCGCCTCCGTCCTCCTCCAGATGACCGCGGCGGGCCTCGGCGACATCGAGAAGTTCCCCTTCATCGACCCGCCGGACCACCGCAACATCCGGGACGGTGTGCAGCTCCTCCAGGAGCTGGGCGCCCTCGACCCGGCGCAGAAGGACCCGCGCAAGCGGCTCACCGACACCGGCCGCAAGCTGGCCCAGCTCCCCGTCGACCCGCGGCTGGCCCGCATGGTCCTGGAGGCCGACAAGAACGGCTGTGCCCGCGAGGTCATGGTCATAGCCGCCGCGCTCTCCATCCAGGACCCGCGCGAACGCCCGTCCGACAAGCAGGCCCAGGCCGACCAGCAGCACGCCCGCTTCAAGGACGAGACCAGCGACTTCCTCGCCTTCCTCAACCTCTGGCGCTATCTGCGCGAGCAGCAGAAGGAGCGCGGTTCGTCGTCCTTCCGCCGGATGTGCAAGCAGGAGTTCCTCAACTTCCTGCGCGTCCGCGAATGGCAGGACATCTACACGCAGCTGCGCACGGTCGCCAAGCAGATGGGCATCCAGCTCAACGAGGACGACGCCCCCGGCGACCGCGTCCACCAGTCGCTCCTCGCCGGCCTCCTCTCCCACGTCGGCATGAAGGACGTGAAGGACGGCGCGAAGAACGAGTACGTCGGTGCCCGCAACGCCAAGTTCGCGATCTTCCCGGGGTCGGCGCTGTTCAGGAAGCCGCCCCGCTTCGTGATGTCCGCCGAACTGGTGGAGACCAGCCGCCTGTGGGCCCGCGTCAACGCCAGGATCGAACCCGAGTGGGTCGAGCCGCTCGCCGGCCACCTGCTCAAGCGGACGTACAGCGAGCCGCACTGGGAGAAGGACCAGGCGGCCGTGATGGCGTACGAGAAGGTCACGCTGTACGGCGTACCGATCGTCGCCCAGCGGAAGGTGAACTACGGCCGGATCGACCCCGAGGTCAGCCGCGAGCTGTTCATCCGCAACGCGCTGGTCGAGGGCGACTGGCGCACGCACCACAAGTTCTTCGCCGACAACCGCAAGCTGCTGGGCGAGGTCGAGGAACTGGAGCACCGCGCCCGGCGCCGGGACATCCTGGTCGACGACGAGACGCTCTTCGACTTCTACGACCAGCGGGTGCCCGAACACGTCGTGTCCGGGGCGCACTTCGACTCCTGGTGGAAGCGCAAGCACCGCGAGCAGCCCGACTTCCTCGACTTCGAGCGCGAGATGCTCATCAACGAGAAGGCGGGCGCGGTCACCAAGGACGACTATCCGGACGCCTGGCGGCAGGGGCCGCTGAAGTTCCGGGTGACGTACCAGTTCGAGCCGGGCGCGGACGCGGACGGCGTGACCGTGCACATCCCACTCCAGGTGCTCAACCAGGTCACCGACGAGGGCTTCGACTGGCAGATCCCGGGGCTGCGGGACCAGGTCGTGACCGAGCTGATCCGGTCCCTGCCGAAGCCGATCCGCCGCAACTACGTGCCCGCCCCCGACTACGCCCGCAAGTTCCTGGAGCGGGCGGTGCCGTTGCAGGAGCCGCTGACCACGACCGTGGCGCGCGAGCTGAAGCGGATGGTCGGAGTGCCCTTCGAGCCGGAGGACTTCGACTGGTCCAAGGTTCCCGACCACCTGAAGATCACCTTCCGGATCGTCGACGAACGGCGCCGGAAGCTGGCCGAGGACAAGGACCTGGAGGCGCTGAAGCTCCAGCTCCGGCCCAAGGCGCGCAAGGCCCTCTCGCAGGCCGCCGCCGCCACGGCCGAGCGGCAGGGCGGCGAGTCCCTGGAGCGCGCCGGCCTGACCGACTGGACGATCGGCACGCTCACCCGCGTCTTCGAGACCCGCCGCGCCGGTCAGCCGGTCAAGGCGTACCCCGCGCTGGTCGACGACGGGGACACCGTCTCCGTCCGCCTCTTCGACACCGAGGCCGAGCAGGCGCAGGCGATGTGGAAGGGCACGCGCCGGCTGATCCTGCGCAACATTCCGGTCAACCCAGCGAAGTTCGCATCCGAAAAGCTCACCAACCAGCAGAAGCTGGGGCTGTCGGCCAACCCGCACGGTTCGATCCAGGCCCTGTTCGACGACTGCGCGATGGCCGCCGCCGACAAGCTGATGGCCGACTTCGGCGGACCGGCCTGGGACGAGGAGTCCTACCGGAAGCTGTACGACAAGGTCCGCGCCGAGATCGTCGACACGACCGTCCGCACGGTCGGGCAGGTGCAGCAGGTCCTCGCCGCCTGGGGGGCCGCCGAACGCCGCCTGAAGGCCGTCCGCAGCCCCGCGCTGCTGGCCAACCTCCAGGACGTGCGGGAGCAGCTGGACGCCCTGGTGAAGCCCGGCTTCGTGACGGAGGCGGGCATCCGGCGGCTGCCGGACCTGATGCGGTACCTGATCGCGGCGGACCGGCGGCTCCAGCAGATGCCGGCGGGCGCCCAGCGGGACACGGCCCGGATGGAGAAGGTCCACGAGATGCGGGACGAGTACGCGTGGCTGCTGGAGCAGCTGCCGCGGGGGCGGCCCGTGCCGCGGCAGGTCCTGGAGATCCGGTGGATGATCGAGGAGCTGCGGGTCAGCTACTTCGCGCACGCGCTGGGCACGGCCTACCCGGTCTCCGACAAGCGGATCGTGAAGGCGATCGACGCGGCGGCGCCGTGACGGACCGCTGACGGAGGGTGAGTTCGACCAGGACGCTCACCCTCCTGTACAGTCCTTCTCGCAGCGCAACGCAGAGCGACAGCGAGTGAAGCGCCGCAAAGCCTGGTCCTGTGGAGCAGTTTGGAGTGCTCGCCACCCTGTCAAGGTGGAGGCCGCGGGTTCAAATCCCGTCAGGACCGCAACGAAGACCCCGCACCGAACGGTGCGGGGTCTTTCTTCTTCCCTCCGTCACGCCATGACCGCGGCGGCGCACAGAGCCCTCGCCGTACCGCACCGGCCCCACACGGCCACGCGCCCCGCCCTTGACGCCGTCACATTCACTGGGTACCCCGGAAGCAGGGCCCCCTTCCCCGTGTGGCCCGCCGGAGGTGGCGTATGGCGGCATCGGTGAGGCACGAGACCCGGGCGTTGCTCCGGGCGCACCTGGCGGCCGCGTCGTCCTACGGCCATCGGACCCGCCACTGCCCGGTCTGCCACCGTCTGCTGCGGCTGGCGATGGATTCCGCCCCGCAGTCCCCGACAGGCCGTCAGAAAGGCGCGGAGGGCGGCGAGCACGCCCCCGGCGTGTGACCGGCCGCCGGCGTCAACACCCGTGCGCCGGGGGGCCGATGGGAATCAGTCCCTCCTCTAGCGCACATATGCCACCGCCAACAACCCGCCTGGCATGTGACGGGTGTCACTGTACTCATTTTTGAAACAGTGACGCTTACACCTCTCCTACAACTGGTCAATTTAATATGTGCAATTGTACTGACCTGAGGAGACCTTCACAGACGTTCCGACAGCCCCGCCCAGACTCCGACAAGGCCGCTCACAGAACCCCCCGGTGGCCTCCACCCCACCCGCCATCAGGCACAAAAAAGATCGCGCTGGACCCGGCGGAGTCCAGCGCGATCGATGAAGCAGGCGGCGTGGGGCCTGTTGGGGCAGATCCCGCGTCGTGTGGAGCTGTTGGTTCCGGACGCCGTGGCGGGTTGGGGGACCAGCCGTTTCGTCCGTTTATGCGGTTGTTCAGGCCTCGCTGCGCTGCTGCGGGATGCCCGCGAGCAGTGCGCGCACCTCGGCCTCGCGGTAACGGCGGTGCCCGCCGAGCGTGCGGATCGACGTGAGCTTGCCGGCCTTGGCCCAGCGCGTGACCGTCTTCGGGTCGACGCGGAACATGGTGGCGACCTCGGCGGGGGTCAGCAGCGGCTCGGCATCAGGGGTGCGAGCGGTCATGAGCGGCCTCCTCGGGAGAACCGAACCTTCTCGGTTCTTTCCTCTAAATTCTGCACCTTGACCCGCGTTGCCCGAAATGGCGGACGCGAGTCGAGTCGGTTATAGGACGAACGGCTTGTCCTCGGCACTACAACTACACCATCTGTCCAGCCGCGTCGGCCAAACCGATGGAATTGCCCTCCCAGGTGTTCATCAGCGACGGATGCCGATGGACCATGCCATAGCGGACAGTCACGCCAGTGTGACGATCAGTCACACTGGCGATCAGGAGTCATCAGACCCCCCAAAGCACGCATTGCCGAGAATCCGCCCACAGTGCACCACAGCAGGACGGAAGGAGCCCTCCCCGGACTCCTTGTCCTATTTTGGCACGAGGAGGGGCAAGCGACGCAAGAGCGGGGGTACGTGCGGTCCGTCACGCTTGAGTCATACGCCCGGATCGGGAATTACGTCCCACGCCGAGGTGACATCCGGAAGAACCGGGGATCACCCGGAGTGAGTGACGAAACCCCAAAACGGGCGTCACGTCAAACGTCAGTTCGCCGACCGCCGGTCACGGACCGCCCGCCAGCGCTCCACGAGCCGCCCGTACGCCGCCCCCGCGGCCGCCCCGTCGCCGTGCCGCAGGGCGTCGATGCCCTCGGCCACGTCCGCCGCGGAGTGGTCGTCGGCCAACGCGTCGGCCGGGACGGCGTGCACCAGGCCCCCGTAGTCCAGCTCCACCACGGAGCGCGGGTGGAACTCCTCCAGCCAGCGGCCCACGTCCATCAGGCCGTCGATCAGCGGCCCCTCGTCCATGGCCTCCCGCAGGGCCCGCAGCCCCCGGGCCACCCGGCGCCGGGCCTGTGCCATCGGTGTGCGGTAGCGCAGCACCGGCGCCGCCTCGTGCGGGTCGCCGCCGCCCTTGTCGTACTCCCGCTCCTCGTCGGCGACTAGGACGAACCAGTTGATCGGCACCTGCCAGGTCGCCGTGCGGATCCAGGGGCGGGCGTCGGGGTTGCCCTCCAGCCAACGGTCGTAGTCCTGGGCCGCCTGGCGGCGCAGGACCGGGGGGAGCAGGGCGTCCAGGACCGGCTCCGGGAAGTCCTCGGGCAGTTCCTCCAGGGCCTGCCAGCCGCGCAGCCGGGTGCGCCAGGGGCAGACGCAGACCACGCCGTCGGACTCCAGCACGAACGCGTCGGCGCTCTCGTGCACCGCCACCGGCACCGGCGGGGTGGGCAGCAGGTCGGCCAGGGAGCGGCGCAGCTCGTCCTGGTACGAGGGCAGGTCGGTGCGGCGGGCGTAACGCGCCCAGTGGCCGCGCTCCGGCTCGGGGAAGGCCGCCAGCGGCTCGTACACGCGCAGATACGCGGCGTACGGGACGATCAGCGAGGACACCTTGGGCACGCCTGCTCCCTCCCCCGCGCACCGCCGGAAAAACCTGCCGGGCCCGGGCAGGTGGGCGCGGGAACCCTCGGCGCATCGTCCCACGGCGGTACTCCGTGCGGAGGTGATCCCCGACACTGTGCGGCGGGCGGGCCGCGGCAGGGCCTAATCTCGTGCCACAGTCCCGCCACCCGTACGGGACCGCCTCCACCAGCCGCTACTTACCCAGGAGTCACCACCGTGACCGATGTGACCGGCGCGCCTGCTGATGTACTGCACACCCTGTTCCACTCGGACCAGGGGGGTCATGAGCAAGTCGTGCTCTGCCAGGACCGCGCCACCGGTCTCAAGGCCGTCATCGCCATCCACTCCACCGCCCTGGGTCCCGCGCTCGGCGGCACCCGCTTCCATCCGTACGCGACCGAGGCGGAGGCGGTCGCCGACGCGCTGAACCTCGCCCGCGGGATGTCGTACAAGAACGCCATGGCCGGGCTCGACCACGGCGGCGGCAAGGCCGTGATCATCGGGGACCCGGAGCGGATCAAGAGCGAGGAACTGCTGCTCGCCTACGGCCGGTTCGTGGCCTCGCTCGGCGGGCGCTACGTCACCGCCTGCGACGTCGGTACCTACGTGGCGGACATGGACGTCGTCGCGCGCGAGTGCCGCTGGACGACCGGGCGCTCCCCCGAGCACGGCGGCGCCGGCGACTCCTCGGTCCTCACCGCCTTCGGCGTCTACCAGGGCATGCGGGCCTCGGCCCAGCACCTGTGGGGCGACCCCTCGCTGCGCGACCGGACGGTCGGCATCGCGGGCGTGGGCAAGGTGGGCCGCCACCTGGTGGGCCACCTGCTGGCCGAGGGCGCCCGGGTCGTGGTCACGGACGTCCGGCGGGAGGCCGTGGCGCGGGTCACCGACGAGCACCCCTCGGTCCGCGTGGTCGCCGACACCGACGCGCTGATCCGGGCCGAGGGGCTGGACGTCTACGCCCCCTGCGCGCTCGGCGGCGCGCTGAGCGACACGTCCGTGCCGGTGCTCACCGCCAAGGTGGTCTGCGGGGCCGCCAACAACCAGCTCGCCCACCCGGGCGTGGAGAAGGACCTCGCGGACCGCGGCATCCTCTACGCGCCGGACTACGTGGTGAACGCCGGCGGGGTCATCCAGGTCGCCGACGAGCTGCACGGCTTCGACTTCGACCGGTGCAAGGCGAAGGCCGCGGGGATCTACGAGACCACGCTCGCCATATTCGCACGTGCGAAGGAGGACGGGATCCCGCCGGCCGCCGCGGCCGACCGGATCGCCGAGCAGCGGATGGCCCGGGCCCGCGGCCGGGACTGACCGGGCCGGGCCGGGCCGGGAGAGCCGGTCGGGAGAGCCGCGCGGTACCGCCGGAGGGCCGGTTGGAGAGAACTCTCACTTCTTCCGGCGGGTCGACCGTGCGGAAGTGGTTAAAATCGCCGTTGACCAGCGAGGACGGGGCGCCTCGACGGTGGCGGACATGGGCACGTCCTGCGGGCGACGTACCGTATGGGCGTGGGCTCAGGTACCGTGGAAGCCCTACGGACCGGTCTCTCTGCGGAGAGCCCGTTCCGGACCATGAACGCGTGTCAAGACTCTGGGGCCGTCGAGCCCCGTCGTTGAGGGGGTCGAGCCATGGGGCGCGGCCGGGCCAAGGCCAAGCAGACGAAGGTCGCCCGCCAGCTGAAGTACAACAGCGGTGGGACTGATCTCTCCCGCCTGGCCGAGGAGCTGGGCGCATCGACGTCGAGTCCGCAACCGCCTAACGGCGAGCGGTTCGAGGACGATGAGCAGGACGACGACGATCTGTACTCCAAGTACGCCGACCTCTATGAGGACGACGACGAGGGAGACGAGGACGGACAGTCCTCACCGCAGCGTCGCGGCGCTTGACCTTGTACTGAACATGTGCCCGGTCGGTGACCTGTGTCACCGACCGGCTTCTGTGCTGTCCGCCGGGTCACCTCGTGGCCCGGCGGTTCGCAGTCACTCTCAGGCCGCGTAGTCACCGACCAGCGCGGCTCCTTCGGCGTGCTCGCCGCGCTCGGTGATCTCGCCGGCCACCCAGGCGTCCACGCCGCGGTCGGCCAGGGTCGCCAGGGCCACGTCCACGGACTCCTGGGGCACGATCGCCATCATGCCGACGCCCATGTTCAGCGTCTTCTCCAGCTCCAGGCGCTCGACCCGGCCGGTCCGGCCGACCAGGTCGAAGATCGGGGCCGGGGTCCAGGTGGCGCGGTCGACGGTGGCGTGCAGGCCGTCGGGGATCACACGGGCCAGGTTGGCGGCGAGTCCGCCGCCGGTGATGTGGCTGAAGGCGTGCACCTCGGTGGTGCGGGTGAGGGCCAGGCAGTCCAGCGAGTAGATCTTGGTCGGCTCCAGGAGTTCCTCGCCGAGGGTGCGGCCGAGGTCGTCGTGGTGCGCGTCGAGGGCGAGACCGGCCTCGTTCAGCAGGACGTGCCGGACGAGGGAGTACCCGTTCGAGTGAAGCCCGGAGGCCGCGAGGGCGACGACCGCGTCACCCGTGCGGATACGGTCCGGGCCGAGCAGCCGGTCGGCCTCCACGACGCCCGTACCGGCGCCGGCGACGTCGAAGTCGTCCGCGCCCAGCAGGCCGGGGTGCTCGGCGGTCTCGCCGCCGACCAGGGCGCAGCCGGCCAGCACACAGCCCTCGGCGATGCCCTTGACGATCGCGGCGACCCGCTCGGGGTGGACCTTGCCGACGCAGATGTAGTCGGTCATGAACAGCGGCTCGGCGCCGCAGACCACGATGTCGTCCATCACCATGGCGACCAGGTCGTGGCCGATGGTGTCGTAGACGCCGAGCCGGCGGGCGATGTCGACCTTGGTGCCGACGCCGTCGGTGGCGGAGGCGAGCAGGGGGCGCTCGTACTTCTTGAGGGCGGAGGCGTCGAAGAGGCCGGCGAAACCGCCGAGGCCGCCGAGGACCTCGGGGCGCCGCGTCTTCTTCACCCACTCCTTCATGAGTTCGACGGCGCGGTCGCCCGCCTCGATGTCTACGCCCGCGGCCGCGTAGCTGGCACCGGTTGTGTCAGACATGACGATGAGAACCTCTGACCTTTGTGTCGTACGGCAGGGAGTGCGGACGGACGGCTACGGGCGACGGATGGCGTCGGTGGCGGCCGTACCGGCGGGCCCGGCGGCCAGCTCGGTCTCCAGGAGCTGCTTGCCGAGCAGCTCGGGGTCGGGAAGCTCCATCGGGTACTCGCCGTCGAAGCAGGCGCGGCACAGGTTCGGCTTGGCGATGGTGGTCGCCTCGATCATGCCGTCGATGGAGATGTACGCCAGGGAGTCGGCGCCCATGGAGGTGCCGATCTCCTCGATGGTCATGCCGTTGGCGATCAGCTCGGCGCGGGTGGCGAAGTCGATGCCGAAGAAGCAGGGCCACTTCACCGGCGGCGAGGAGATCCGGACGTGGACCTCGGCGGCGCCGGCCTCGCGGAGCATGCGGACCAGGGCCCGCTGGGTGTTGCCGCGGACGATGGAGTCGTCGACGACGACCAGCCGCTTGCCCTTGATGACTTCCTTCAGGGGGTTCAGCTTCAGGCGGATGCCGAGCTGGCGGATGGTCTGGGAGGGCTGGATGAACGTACGGCCGACGTAGGCGTTCTTGACCAGACCGGCGCCGAAGGGGATGCCGGAGGCCTCGGCGTAGCCGATCGCGGCCGGGGTGCCGGATTCCGGGGTCGCTATGACCAGGTCGGCGTCGGCCGGGGCTTCCTTCGCCAGCTTGCGGCCCATCTCCACGCGGGAGAGGTACACGTTCCGGCCGGCGATGTCGGTGTCCGGGCGGGCCAGGTAGACGTACTCGAAGACACAGCCCTTGGGCTTCGCTTCCGCGAATCGCGACGAGCGCAGGCCCTTCTCGTCGATGGCGACGAACTCGCCCGGCTCGATCTCGCGGACGTAGGAGGCGCCGCAGATGTCCAGGGCGGCGGACTCGGAGGCGACGACCCAGCCGCGCTCCAGGCGGCCGAGGACCAGCGGGCGGATGCCCTGCGGGTCGCGGGCGGCGTAGAGGGTGTGCTCGTCCATGAAGACGAGGGAGAAGGCGCCGCGGACCTGGGGGAGGATCGCGTGGGCGGCCTCCTCGATGGTCAGGGGCTTGCCGTCCTCGTCGGCCTGGGCCGCGAGGAGCGCGGTGAGCAGGTCGGTGTCGTTGGTCGCCGCGACGCGCGGGGTGCGGCCCTCCTGCTTGGGCAGGTCGGCGACCATCTCGGCGAGCTGGGCGGTGTTGACGAGGTTGCCGTTGTGGCCGAGCGCGATCGAGCCGTGGGCCGTGGCCCGGAACGTCGGCTGGGCGTTCTCCCACACGGAGGCGCCGGTGGTCGAGTAGCGGGCGTGTCCGACCGCGATGTGACCCTGGAGCGAACCGAGCGAGGTCTCGTCGAAGACCTGGGAGACCAGGCCCATGTCCTTGAAGACGAGGATCTGGGAGCCGTTGCTGACCGCGATTCCCGCGGATTCCTGGCCCCGATGCTGGAGGGCGTAGAGCCCGAAGTACGTGAGCTTTGCGACCTCTTCGCCCGGAGCCCAGACACCGAAGACGCCGCATGCGTCCTGGGGGCCCTTCTCGCCGGGAAGCAGATCGTGATTGAGTCGACCGTCACCACGTGGCACGTCTCCGAGTGTAGGCGAGGTCGGCGGCTGATCCGAATGGGGGATGGTGCGGGCTCACCGGTTCACCGGTCGGCGACGGCCCGGACGGTCGTGCCGTTTGCGCTGGTCAGCGTGAGGGCCCGCTGTTCGATGCGATAGTCGATCGGCTGGTCGAGGAAACGCGTCAGGGCCTTCTCGGTGTCCATGAGTGAGTCTTCGCACATCATTCGGGTGGTCGTGGGCGCGCCCACGGTGATATGTCCGTCGCGGACCGTGGCCCGCGCCTGGACGCGGTTGCAGCCGAGGCTGCCGGTGAGGGTGCCCGCCTCGCGGTCGAGGGTGAGGTGCGCGCGGCCGGCCGTGCCGGGGTCGGTGACCTTCCACTTGGTGCCGTACAGCGCGGCGTCCCGCTCTTCGCTGAGCCGGACGGTGTCGCCGTCGGCGGTGGTGAGGGTCAGCCGGCCGCCGTCGACCTCGGTGGTGAGGGGGCCGGCGGTGAGGGCGTGGGCGAGGGACTTCTCCACCTCCACGGGCCGGTCCGCGCAGGCGATCTCGGTCGACCGGGCGTCGCTGAGCCGGACCCGGTCGCCGTCGACGGACGCCTTGGCGTGGAAGTCGTTGCAGCCGTAGCTGCCCTCCGCCGTGCCGTCGGCGGTGATGGTCAGGTGGGCGCCGTCCGGGACGGTGTGTTTCTCGCCGTCGGCGGTGACGCTGTCGACGCTCCAGTGGACGCCGGTCACGGGCCGGGCGTCGCCGCCCGCCGAGCCGCTGTCGCCGCCGCCGTCCGTCCGTTCGGTGCCGCAGGCCGCCGCGAGCGGGACGAGCGCGGCGGCGGCCACCGTCATGATCGTGCGCTTCTGCCTGTACATGCCGATTCGACGGGCGTGCGGAGGAACCGGTTCCCGTCAGCTGAGGATCGGCAGCAGACCGCTGAGGTCGGCCCGCTCCCCGCTGGCGCTGACCTTGGCACCGGCGACCGCGTCCGCCCAGGTCAGCCGCCCGGTCGCGAGCCGGAGCCAGGTGAGCGGGTCGGTCTCGACGACGTTGGGCGGGGTGCCCCGGGTGTGCCGGGGGCCCTCGACGCACTGCACGACGGCGTACGGCGGGATCCGCACCTCCGTCGCCCCGCCGGGCGCCTTCACGGCGAGCGCGTCGACCAGCAGCCGGGTGGCGGCGGCCAGCGCCTGCCGGTCGCAGGGGACGTCGAAGCCGGGCACGGCGGCGTTGAGGTCGTCGGTGTGGACGACCAGTTCGACGGTACGGGTGACCAGGTAGTCGTCGAGCGGCAGGGCGCCCGCGTTGGTGTCCAGGAGCCGGCCGCCGGGGTGCTCCCCGAGCAGGGCGCGCAGGCTGCCTTCGACGCCGGCGAGGTAGGCGTCGAGGTCGGGGTGGTCGGCGGCGAGCCGCCGGGTGAAGTCGGCGATCGCCGCCGCCTTGCCGCCGGTGGCGAACGCCCACTGGGTGACCTGCACGTCCTGCCGGGGCGGGGCCGGGCGGTCCAGGGCGCGGTGCACGGCGGTGACCGCCATGCCGATGTGCGCGACCAGCTCCCGCACGGTCCAGTCCCCGAGCCGGGTCGGCAGGGCGAGCTGCTCGGGGGTGAGGGTGTGGACGGCTTCCCGTACGTTGCCCAGCTGGGCGAGGACGGCGTCGCGGGTCTTGACGGGGTCGTAGGCGCGGGGGCGTTTCCTGGGGGGCGTCGGCATAGGGTGAGCCTATGCGCCTCCGGGTGGGGCCCTCCTAGGGTTTCAGGCGCAGGGCGAGCGAGTAGAGGCGGGTGATCTGGTCGCCGCTGCCGTTGTCGTCGGAGATCAGGTACAGCGGGCGCCAGCCCTTGTACTCGCCGCTGGTCCACTCCTTGCCGACGGCCATCCCCTCCACGTTGTCCACCAGCGGATTGGCGGGGTTGGAGCCGGGGGTGGCGACCGCTCCGGGGCCGCCGGCCGGGCAGGCGGCCAGGGAGAGGACCGGGGTCTCCTCGGCGAAGACGTCCGCGGGGACGTCGTAGAGGGAGTCCATCTCGCTGACGTCGCGGGCGCCGTCGAGGGAGACCTGGACGACGCGGATGGAGGTGCCGAGGCCGGAGGTGAACTCGCGCTCCAGGGCGAGGAGTCCGCCCTCGTTGTCGAGGGCCACCAGCTCGACCAGGTTCATGCCGTCGCCGGCGAGGTAGACGTACTGCTCGTCCGGCTCGTAGCTGCCGCCGGGTTCGCCCGTGTAGCGCTGGATGCGGATCAGGGGCCGGCCGCGCTGGTCGCCGTCGGCGGCCAGGGGGGCCTCCCAGCCGGCGTAGAGGTGGCGGCCGTCCGGGGAGAGGGCGAGGGACTCGATGGTCCGGCCGGTCTGGGCGCTGCCCTTGGGCCAGTACCGCAGGCGTCCGGGGATGGGGAGGTCCTCGCCGAGCTGTCGTCCGGTGGCGATGTCGAAGCGGCGGATCGCCGGGCCGGTCTCGGCGGCGACCAGCACCGTCCGGCCGCCCTCCTCGATGACGAGGCCCTCGCCGTCGTACCAGCCGGGGAACTCCGTGCCGTCCGCGTGGCGCAGGGTGCGCGCGGTGTCGGCGACGGGGTCCAGGTCGAAGGGGGTGCCGAGGCGGAGCGGGAAGAGCAGGCCGGGCATGTTGTCGGCGAGCGCGAGCGCCTCGGCGCCGCTCTCCCCCTCGGAGACCAGGGAGAGGGCGGAGAGGCCCTTGATCTCCTCGTAGTCGACGTTCTTCTTGTCGAGCGCGTCGGAGTGGTCCAGGAGGACCGCGCGGGGCGCCTCGGCGTCGGCGGGGTGGCCGCCGCAGACGCCGGTCGCGGGCGCGGGGTGCGCGGCGTGCCACCAGTCGACGGCGCCGGGCAGGACGAGGCCGGCGACCAGACCGGCCACCGCGGCGGCCAGCGCCAGGACGGTGACGCCGGTGCGGCTGCGGGGCGGCGCGGCGGCGGGGCCGGCCGGCGGGGTCAGGGGCGGCAGCACCGCCACGTTGCGGACGAAGGCCAGCCCGCCGACGCCGTTGCGGTCCTCGTCCTGCGGTTCCTGCGGGACCACCGGCTTCATGTCCGCGATGCGCTGCTTGACCGCCTCGAAGAGCGCATGCAGGCCCAGCATCTCGGGGCCGTCCGGGAGCCCCCGCCGCAGGACGTCCACGAGCGCGCCGGTGAAGACCGTGCAGCGCGCCGGGTCGGGGGCGTGCGAGGGGCGGTCCTTGGCGGCGGAGGTCATGACGTACGAGCCCTCGACGCCGCGCAGTGTCCGCAGCGCCATCTCGCCGCCCTGTTCGCCGCGGTCGGTGCCGGCCATCTCGGTGAGCACCCGGCCGCTGAAGCAGCAGTCGAGGATCAGTACGCGGCGGCGGGCGGGCCCGACGCCGTGGATGGCCCGGCGTACGTCGCCGGAGCGCACGCAGGTGTCCGGCCAGTCCTCCAGCGATCCGGGCAGGGTGAGCAGGAGCTGCTGCCCGTCGTGGCGGTCGAGCAGGCCGTGGCCCGCGTAGTACACGATCAGCGTGTCCTCGGTGAGGTCCGCCGCCTCGCGGATGGGGCCGACCAGGCCGGCCGGGGTGGTCGGGTTGGGGACCGTGAAGATCCGCTCCTCGGGGATGCCCCAGATCTCGGGATCGGTGAGCGCGGCCCGCAGTTCGACGAGGTTGTGGCGGACGCTGCGCAGGGGGTCGAGGTGCGTGTAGTCGTCCACGCCGATCAGCACGCAGGCGGAACGGGCGGGGTCGATCCGGGCCGGGGAGGCGACGGTGGCCTCGGTGGAACCGTCCACGGTCATGCCGGCGTCTCCCCCGCGTCGTCCGGGGTCTCGCCGCGCAGCCTGCGCAGCAGCTCCTCCGCCTCGGCGGGGTCCGCGCCGAGGACCTGGACCGTGACCTGGGGTGCCCGGCTGCCGCGGCTCTGCCGCCAGGCCAGGTACGACAGGGGCAGTTGCAGTACGCCGGCCGCGGTCGAGATCGCCGCGAGGATCAGCTCCGGTTCCGGGCTCATCCGTCCGGGGCCGTCGGCGACGACCGGTTCCAGTTCCACGTGCCCGCGCAGTGCCCTGTCGTCCATGAGCCAGCCGAGCAGCGAACGGAGTTCCTCTTCCCGCCCCGGCCCCGCCGCCTCGAACCTGATCCGCAACCGCTCACCCATCGGTCCCCACCCAGGTGTCCCCGTCGCACGTACGCCTTCAGGTTGGCACAACCACCGTGCCCGTCAGGACGGTTCAGGAAACCCGGGCGGCACGGATGACGACGGGCCGTCACCGCGGACACAGGAGGGTGCCGCGGCGACGGCCCGGACGGCCGGGGCCGTTACGCCAGCAGGGCCGGGATGGTGCCCTCGTGGGCCTCCCGGAGTTCGGCCAGGGTGAGCGTGAACGCGTCCTGCACCTCGACCGTGTCCCCGTCCACGACACCGATACGGGTGGCGGGCAGGCCGCGCGCGCCGCACATGTCGGTGAAGCGGATCTCCTCCGAGCGCGGGACGGCGACGACCGCGCGGCCCGCCGACTCCGAGAACAGGAAGGTGAAGGCGTCCAGCCCGTCCGGTACGACCAGCCGCGCGCCCTTCCCCCCGAGCAGCGCCGACTCGACGACCGCCTGGACCAGACCGCCGTCGGACAGGTCGTGCGCCGCGTCGATCATGCCGTCGCGGGAGGCGGAGATCAGGATCTCGGCGAGCAGCCGCTCCCGCTCCAGGTCGACCTTCGGGGGCAGGCCGCCGAGGTGGTCGTGGATCACCTGGGACCAGGCCGAGCCGCCGAACTCCTCCGCCGTGTCGCCGAGGAGGTAGAGCAGCTGGCCCTCCTCCTGGAAGGCGACCGGGGTGCGCCGGGCGACGTCGTCGATGACGCCCAGCACCGCCACCACGGGGGTGGGGTGGATGGCGGCCTCGCCGGTCTGGTTGTAGAGCGAGACGTTGCCGCCGGTCACCGGGGTGCCGAGCTGGAGGCAGCCGTCGGCCAGGCCGCGCACGGCCTCCGCGAACTGCCACATCACCGCCGGGTCCTCGGGCGAGCCGAAGTTCAGGCAGTCGGAGACGGCGAGCGGCTTGGCGCCGGTCGTCGCCACGTTCCGGTACGCCTCGGCGAGGGCGAGCTGGGCGCCGTGGTACGGGTCCAGCTTGGTGTACCGGCCGTTGCCGTCCGTGGCGATGGCGACGCCGAGGCCGGTCTCCTCGTCGACGCGGATCATGCCGGAGTCCTCGGGCTGGGCGAGGACGGTGTTGCCCTGCACGAAGTGGTCGTACTGCTGGGTGATCCACTTCTTGCTGGCCTGGTTCGGGGAGGAGACCAGCTTGAGGACCTGGTCCTTCAGCTCCTCGCCGGTCCCCGGCCGGGGCAGCTTGTTCGCGTCGTCGGCCTGGAGGGCGTCCTGCCAGTCGGGACGGGCGTAGGGGCGCTCGTAGACGGGGCCCTCGTGCGCGACCGTGCGCGGGTCGACGTCGACGATCTTGCCGCCGTGCCAGTAGATCTCCAGGCGGTCGCCGTCGGTCACCTCACCGATGACGGTGGCGATGACGTCCCACTTCTCGCAGATCTCCAGGAAGCGGTCGACCTTCTCGGGCTCGACCACCGCGCACATGCGTTCCTGCGACTCGCTCATGAGGATTTCCTCGGGCGAGAGCGTGGAGTCGCGCAGCGGTACGTCGTCCAGGGTGACGCGCATGCCGCCGGAGCCGTTGGAGGCCAGCTCGCTGGTGGCGCAGGACAGGCCCGCGGCTCCCAGGTCCTGGATGCCGACGACCAGCTTCTCCTGGAACGCCTCCAGGGTGCACTCGATGAGGAGCTTCTCCTGGAAGGGGTCGCCGACCTGGACGGCGGGGCGCTTGGAGGGCTTCGCGTCGTCGAAGGTCTCGGAGGCCAGGATCGAGGCGCCGCCGATGCCGTCGCCGCCGGTGCGGGCCCCGTAGAGGATGACCTTGTTGCCCGCGCCGGACGCCTTGGCGAGGTGGATGTCCTCGTGCCGCATGACGCCGATGGCACCGGCGTTGACCAGCGGGTTGCCCTGGTAGCAGGCGTCGAAGACGACCTCGCCGCCGATGTTGGGCAGGCCCAGGCAGTTGCCGTAGCCGCCGATGCCGGCGACGACGCCGGGCAGGACGCGCTTGGTGTCGGGGTGGTCGGCGGCGCCGAAGCGCAGGGGGTCCACGACGGCGACCGGGCGGGCGCCCATCGCGATGATGTCGCGGACGATGCCGCCGACGCCCGTGGCCGCGCCCTGGTAGGGCTCGACGTAGGAGGGGTGGTTGTGCGACTCGACCTTGAAGGTGACCGCGTAGCCCTGGCCGACGTCGACGACACCGGCGTTCTCGCCGATGCCGACGAGCATCGCGTCGGACTCGGGGGCCTTCTCGCCGAACTGGCGCAGGTGGACCTTGCTGCTCTTGTACGAGCAGTGCTCGGACCACATCACGGAGTACATGGCCAGCTCGGCCCCGGTGGGGCGGCGGCCGAGAATCTCGACGACCCTCTCGTACTCGTCCTTCTTCAGGCCCAGTTCGGCCCAGGGCAGCTCGACGTCGGGGGTCGCGGCCGCGTGCTCGACCGTGTCCAGAGGCGTCCGGCTCATGCGTTGACCAGCTTCTTGAGGATCGAGGTGAAGAACGGGAGGCCGTCGGTGCGGCCGGTGCCGATCAGCGGCTCGACGGCGTGCTCGGGGTGCGGCATGAGGCCGACGACGTTGCCCGCCGCGTTGGTGATGCCGGCGATGTCGTTGAGCGAGCCGTTGGGGTTGACGTCCAGGTAGCGGAAGGCGACCCGGCCCTCGCCCTCCAGCTCGTCCAGCGTGCGCTGGTCGGCGACGTAGCGGCCGTCCATGTTCTTCAGCGGGATGTGGATCTCCTGGCCGGCGGTGTAGTCGCTGGTCCAGGAGGTCTCGGCGTTCTCCACCCGCAGCTTCTGGTCCCGGCAGATGAAGTGCAGGTGGTCGTTGCCGAGCATGCCGCCGGGCAGCAGGTGGGCCTCGGTGAGGATCTGGAAGCCGTTGCAGATGCCGAGCACCGGCAGACCCGCCCTGGCCTGGTCGATGACCGTGTCCATCACCGGCGAGAAACGGGCGATGGCCCCGGCGCGCAGGTAGTCGCCGTAGGAGAAACCGCCGCACAGCACCACGGCGTCGACCTGCTTGAGGTCCTTGTCCTTGTGCCAGAGCGCCACCGGCTCGGCGCCCGCGACCCGGATCGCGCGCTGCGTGTCCCGGTCGTCGAGGCTGCCGGGGAAAGTGACGACGCCAATCCGAGCGGTCACTTCGCGACTCCCGCCGCTTCCGCCGCTTCCTCGACCCGGACGGTGAAGTCCTCGATCACGGTGTTGGCGAGGAAGGATTCCGCAAGATCGTGGATGCGGGCGAGGGCGGCCTCGTCGAGGGGCCCGTCAACTTCCAGTTCGAAACGCTTTCCCTGACGGACGTCCGAGATCCCCTCGAAACCCAGCCGCGGCAGTGCGCGCTGCACCGCCTGGCCCTGGGGGTCGAGGATCTCCGGCTTGAGCATGACGTCGACTACGACGCGTGCCACTGGCACTCCCGGTGTGTGGTGCTGAGCAGGTTCCTTCAGACTACCTGGTCAAAGCCGCCGAAATTTCTACGCGGGTAGAGTTGTAGGAAACTACGTGAGCCCTGTCACGATTGCGCATCGGGGGAGGGTCACATGAAAAGCTTCGGGAAAGATCGCGCGGTACGCCCGGATGTCTATTGCGCAACGGACACGCGGAGAGATTTAGTCGGGCTTCACAATGCAATGCGGGCACTGTACAAATGAAATGTCATTAGCCGATACTTTGCCCAATTACTGGCGAACAGTCGGCATCTCCGCGACGTCCTGGCACGTCGGTGCGGAGATGCCGCACGAAGGGACCGATATTCGTGGCGCAGCGTGTCGTGGTCACTTACTTCGACGACATCGACGGCTCGGAAGCGGCGGAGACGATCGCCTTCGGTCTCGACGGCAGGATGTACGAGATCGACCTGAACGAAGCCAATGCCAGGAAACTCCGCGAGGCCCTGGAGCCGTACGTGGAGGCCGGCCGCAAGCGGTCGAGATCCGGCAAGGCCTACCGGCAGACGGAGGTCGCCCCCGACCCGGCGGCCGTGCGGGCCTGGGCGCAGGCCAACCGGATGGAGGTCCCGGCCCGGGGCCGCATCCCCAAGAAGGTCTACGAGGCGTTCGCGGCCGCCCGGTGATCCACCGCCCGGCCGGGGCGGTCCGACGGGCGCTCAGCGGGCCCTCGCGTCAACCGACTTGCGCGACACCCCCGGCGATCAGCTAAAGTCTGGAGCACGCCGAGGGGGCGGGGCCGAAAAAGCCCAGCTCACGAGGGCTTGCGGGTGTAGTTTAGTAGTAGAACATCCCCCTTCCAGGGGGAAGACGCAGTGTGCGATCCCTGTCACCCGCTCCGCACCGCCATACCGGTCACGTACGTCGATCGGGTAGGCTGGTGCCCGCGCCGGTCGGTGAGAGCCGATCGGAGGCAATGCGGACGTAGCTCAGTTGGTAGAGCGCAACCTTGCCAAGGTTGAGGTCGCGAGTTCGAGCCTCGTCGTCCGCTCGGGAATGAGACCCCGGTCCTGAGGGACCGGGGTCTTTTCGTGCGCCGTGCGCCGCTGGACCCTGGTCTTTCCGTGTGCCTCGGGCAAGTGCCCGGTCCCGTCTGACATTTGTCATGGCGAGCGATGACGCCGCGCACTGCCCTCGGGCCCGTTCCGCGGGGAGCCTTGGGGCATGGATGCGAACGAACACGAACACGTGATTGAGGTCACCGACCTGCGGCGTGTGTACGGGGGCGGGTTCGAGGCGGTGCGCGGCATCGGCTTCAGCGTGCGCCGCGGCGAGGTCTTCGCGCTGCTCGGCACCAACGGCGCCGGCAAGACCTCCACGGTCGAACTGCTGGAGGGCCTCGCCGCGCCGACCGGCGGGCGGATCCGGGTGCTCGGGCACGACCCCTACACCGAGCGGGCCGCCGTACGGCCCCGTACCGGGGTGATGCTCCAGGAGGGCGGCTTCCCCTCCGAGCTGACCGTCGCCGAGACCGCGCGGATGTGGGCGGGGTGCGTGAGCGGGGCCCGGCCCGAGGCGGAGGTGCTGGAACTGGTCGGCCTCCAGGCCAAGGCCCGTACCCGGGTCAAGCAGCTCTCCGGCGGCCAGCGGCGCCGCCTCGACCTGGCGCTGGCCCTGCTCGGCTCCCCCGAGGTGCTCTTCCTCGACGAACCCACCACCGGCCTGGACGCCGAAGGCCGGCGGGACACCTGGGAGTTGGTGAGCGCGCTGCGCGACCGCGGTACGACGGTGCTGCTGACGACGCACTACCTGGAGGAGGCCGAGAACCTCGCCGACCGCCTCGCGATCATGCACGAGGGCCGGATCGCCGCCACCGGCACCCCCGACGAGGTGACCGCCTCCCGGCCGTCCCGGATCTCCTTCGAGCTGCCCGAGGGGTACTTCCCCGGCGACCTGCCGCCGCTCGGCGAACTCGGCGTCAGCGGACACGAGGTCGACGGCCGGCTCGTCCGGCTGCGCACCCACGACCTCCAGCGCGCGGCCACCGGACTGCTGGTGTGGGCCGAACGCGCCGGGGTGCGGCTGCGCCGCCTGGACGTGCGGTCGGCCTCCCTGGAGGAGGCGTTCCTCGGCATAGCGAAGGAGGCGGCGGCGGACCCGGCCGCGGGCACGACGACGAAGGAGTACGCGGCATGAGCGCCACCGGCACCACCGAGACCCGGGCGCACGCCCCCCTCACCACGCCGGCGCGGCGCATGACCGCCCTCGCCCGCGCCGAACTGACCCTGCTCGGGCGGAGCAGGGGCACCCTCTTCGCCGCGGTGTTCGTGCCGCTGGTGCTGCCGTTCAGCGTGCGGCAGGCGGCGAAGGAGATGGACCTCGCCGAGACCGGGCTGACCATCGGCACCGTCGTGCTGCCCGCCGCGATCGGCTTCTCCCTGGTCTTCGCCGTGTACTCGGCCCTGGTCGGCGTCTTCGTCGTACGGCGCGAGGAACTCGTCCTCAAGCGGCTGCGCACCGGCGAACCGCGGGACGCCGAGATCCTGGCCGGCTCCGCGCTGCCGTCCGTCCTCACCGGGCTGGTGCAGTCCCTGCTGCTGACGGCGGGCTGCTCGGTGCTCCTGGACCTGTCCGCGCCGTCCGCGCCCCACCTGGCCGTGCTCGGGCTGCTGCTCGGGCTGGTGATGTGCGCCGCGCTCGCCGCCGTCACCGCGAGTTTCACCCGCACCGGCGAGAGCGCCCAGGTCACGCCGCTGCCGCTGACGTTCGTCTCGATGATGGCCTCGGGCATGTTCGTCCCGCTGGAGCTGCTCCCCGACAAGGTGGCCGCCGTCTGCGAGCTGCTGCCGCTGACCCCGGTCGTCACGCTGATCCGCGGCGGCTGGACCGGTGACCTGCCGGCCGGTGAGGCGCTGGGCGCCGCGGCGACGGCGGTGGCCTGGACCGTGTTCGCGGTGTTTGCTGTACGCCGGTGGTTCCGCTGGGAACCGCGGCGCTGAGATTCGGGGCAGAGGCACGGGCGGAGACCGGGACAGGACGGGGGAGACGACGGATGCGCAGGCCGGGCGGCTGGTGGCGGCGGAAGACCACGCCGGCGAAGGTGGAGACGTACACCCGCTGGTCGTTCCACTTCTTCGGGGTGATCGAGGTCACCGTGGCCGGGCTGACGGGCTTCGCCCAGGTCGGCGCCGAGCTGGCGGCGGTGCTGTGCGTGGCGGTCGTCGCGCACACCGCGCTCTGCCTGGTGACCGCCTCGCAGGCGCTGGACTGGACCCGCGGACGGCGGGCCCGGCCGGTGCGGCTGCTGTGGGCCCTCGGCGGCCTCACCACCGCGCTGGCCGCCGGCGCGCTCGCGTTCGCGGAGTTCCGGCCCGGTGAGAAGGCCGCCACCGCGGTGGGCAGCAGCTTCGGCGTCATCGTCACCTTCGGCGTCGGGATCATGACGCTCGGCCTGGACCGCCGGCGGCAGGTGGCCGTGCTGGTCTGCGGCTTCGCGCTGGGCTCGGGCGCCGGGGCGCTGTTGCTGGGCGCGCCCCTGGCCGCCGCCGCGGTCACCGTGGGCACGGTGCTGTGCGGCGCGGGATTCCTCGCCTTCACCTCGGTCTTCTCCGTCTGGCTGCTCAACGCCGTCTTCGAACTCGACGAGGCCCGCGAGACCCGGGCCCGGCTGGCGGTCGCCGAGGAGCGGCTGCGGTTCGGCCGGGACCTGCACGACGTGATCGGGCGGAACCTGGCCGTGATCGCGCTCAAGAGCGAACTGGCCGTCCAGCTGACCCGGCGCGAGCGGCCCGAGGGCGTGGAGCAGATGATCGAGGTGCAGCGCATCGCCCGGGAGTCGCAGCGGGAGGTGCGGGACGTCGTACGGGGGTACCGGGAGGCCGACCTGGAGGCCGAACTCACCGGCGCGCGCGGGGTGCTGGACGCGGCGGGCATCGCCTGCGAGGTGAGCGGCGAGACGGCCGGACTGCCCGCCCGGGTGCAGTCGGCGCTCGGCTGGGTGGTGCGGGAGGCCACCACCAACGTACTGCGGCACGGGGCGGCGGAGCGGTGCGCCGTGACGGTTCGGACGACCGGAGAGCGAGTGGTACTGACCGTGGAGAACGACGGCGCGGCGGAGGCGCCCGGGACGGCCGGCGGGGTGGCCGGCGGGCGCGGTGGCTCGGGGCTGGCGGGGCTGCGGGAGCGGCTGAGCGCGGTGGACGGGACGCTGGAGGCGGGGCGGGCCGACGGGGGTGTGTTCCGGGTGGTGGCGCGGGTGCCGCTGGGGGCGGGCGCCGGAGTGGAGGTCACGCCGTGAGCGACGCCGTACGGGTTCTGCTCGCCGACGACGAGCACCTCATCCGCGGGGCGCTGGCCGCGCTGCTCTCCCTGGAGGACGACCTCCTGGTGATCGCCGAGGCGGCCACCGGACCGGAGGCGCTGGCGATGGCCCGGGCGCACGAGCCCGACGTGGCGGTCCTGGACCTCCAGATGCCCGGGGCGGACGGTGTGAGGGTGGCCACATCGCTGCGGTCCGAGCTGCCCGGCTGCAAGGTGCTGATCGTGACCAGTCACGGGCGGCCCGGACATCTGAAGCGGGCCCTGGCGGCCGGGGTGCGCGGGTTCGTGCCGAAGACCGTGAGCGCCCAGCGGCTCGCCGAGATCATCCGCACGGTGCACGCCGGAAACCGCTACGTCGACCCCGAGTTGGCCGCCGACGCGATCTCCGCCGGGGACTCGCCGCTGACCGCCCGCGAGGCCGAGGTGCTGGAGCTGGCGGCCGACGGGGCGCCGGTCGCGGAGATCGCCGAGCGGGCCGCGCTCGCGGAGGGGACGGTACGGAACTACCTGTCGTCGGCGGTGATGAAGCTCGGGGCGGAGAACCGTCATGCCGCGGTGCGTCTCGCGCGCGAGCGGGGTTGGGTATAGTGGTGCTCGCACCGCACGGAGCGGAGCACCTGCGAACGTAGCTCAGTTGGTAGAGCGCAACCTTGCCAAGGTTGAGGTCGCGAGTTCGAACCTCGTCGTTCGCTCCAGTTCGATCAGCCCCCGGTTTCGGCCGGGGGCTTTTCGCTGTGCTTCGGGGATCTTCGGGGATCTTCGGGGATCTTCGGGGTTCTTGGGAGTTCTTTTCGGGGTTCTTCGGGTCCTAGCTCCAGCTGAGGCCCGTCAGGCGCTCGTACGCCTCGGTGTACTTGGCGCGGGTCGCGTCCACGACCTGCTGCGGCAGGGGCGGCGGAGGCTGCTCGCTCCTGCGGTCCCAGCCGGACTCGGCCGAGGTCAGCCAGTCACGGACGTACTGCTTGTCGTACGACGGCTGCGCCCGGCCCGGCTCCCACCGGTCGGCCGGCCAGAAGCGGGAGGAGTCAGGGGTGAGGACCTCGTCGGCCAGGATCAGCTCCTCGCCCTCGAAGCCGAACTCGAACTTGGTGTCGGCCAGGATGATCCCCCGGTCGCGGGCGATGTCCCGGGCGCGGGAGTACACGGCGAGGGTCGCCTGGCGCAGCCGGGCGGCGGTGTCGGCGCCGACCTGGCGGGCGACCTCCTCGTAGGAGACGTTCTCGTCGTGCTCGCCGACCTCGGCCTTGGTGGCCGGGGTGAAGATCGGGGCGGGCAGCTCCGAGCCGTCGGCCAGGCCCTCGGGGAGGGCGAGGCCGCAGACCGTACGGGACGCGTTGTACTCGACCAGGCCGGAGCCGGTGAGGTAGCCGCGGGCCACGCACTCCACCGGGACCATGTCCAGGGACTTGCAGACCAGGGCGCGGCCCGCCCAGTCGGCGGGGGCGCCGGGCGGGAGTTCGGTGCTCAGGACGTGGCTCGGCACCAGGTCGGCGAGCTGGTCGAACCACCACAGGGAGAGCTGGGTGAGGACCCTGCCCTTGTCGGGGATCTCGGTGGGCAGCACCCAGTCGTAGGCGGAGATGCGGTCGCTGGCGACCATCACGAGGTCGCCCGCCTCGTTGCGGTACAGCTCGCGCACCTTGCCGGTGTGCAGATGCACCAGGCCCGGGACCTCAAGCGGCTCGGGCTTTTCGACGAATCCGGACACGGTTCCTCCCCGTGGTTCTGTCCAATGCCTCCGCATTCTCCCGTACGGCGGGGAGCGGGGGGACAGGGGGGCGGTGGCTGTCACTCGCGTTTGCAGATGCGGTCCATCAGATTGGCGGTGGCGCGCTGTACACGGGGGTCGACGTGGCCGGGGCGGTCCAGGGCCGGGGACCAGGCGAACGTTCCGGACGCGAATATCCAGGCGCCGGACGACGCCCGGTACAGGGAGGTCTCCTGATGGCGCCGGGCGCCGTCGGCGTCCTCGTACGGGGAGTGCGCGAGCAGCACCCGTTCGTCGTACGGGGGGAGCGGAGCGCGCGGGAAGTAGCGGTCGGCCTCGCCCGCGACCAGGTTCTCGATCGGGTCGCCCTCGTGGGCGCCGGTGGCCTCCCACAGCCAGTGGTCGGCGTTGCGGACGATCAGCGGATGCGGCTCGGGGACGCGGCCCGCGTACTGGATGCCGAGTATCTCCTGCTCGGGGCGGTCGATCTCCCGCCACAGCACCGGTTTGCCGGGGCCCTTGCGTTTGCGGCAGGTGAGCAGGCGGTCGGGGACGCCGGACGGGGAGGAGGACAGCTCCACCTGCCAGTACATGGTGTTGGCGGAGAGGAAGACCAGGGAGGTGCCCTGCTCGCGGGCGAGTTCGGTGGTGCGGCGCATGGCGGTGGACCAGTACTCGTCATGGCCGGGGAAGACCAGGCCCCGGTAGCGGGTCGGGTCGACGCGGCCGGCGTGCAGGTCGCTGGCGTCGGCGTAGGCGAGGTCGTAGCCGTAGCGCTCGGCGAAGCGGATGAAGTCGTAGGCGTGGCCGACGTGCAGGGGGAGGCCGGCGCCCGCGTACGGGCGGTCGAAGGAGACCGTCGTCGCGGCGTCGGCCTCGCCGAGCAGCCGGCCGTCCTTGTCCCAGGCGTGGTAGAGGCTGGCGCCGGTGCGGCCGTCCTCCGGATAGAGGTTGTACGCCTGCCAGGTGATGTCCGGCAGGAGCAGCAGGAGGTCGGCGGGGTGGTTGTCGCGGACGGTGAAGGGGACGTGGGAGCGGTAGCCGTCGGCGGTGGTGAGGACGGCGACGTACGCGCCGATGTTCCAGTACGTCGGGACCTGGAGCCGCCAGGACAGCCACCAGTGGTGGCAGGAGACGGTGCGGTCGGCGGCGAGCGGCGGGGGCTGGACGATGCCGGAGAGGCGGGGGCTGCTGGTGATCTTGGCGGCGCCGTCGCCGCCGTAGTGGCCGATGCGGTAGACGTCCACGGAGAACTGCTGGGGCGGGTCGACGGTGATGCGGAAGTCGATGGCGTCGCCGGGTGCGACCGCGCCGGTGGAGGTGAACCCCTTGATCTGCAGGTGCACGTCGTCGGCGGCGCGGGGGCCGCCGCCGGAGCGGTGCGGGGCCTTCCGGGAGGTCTTCCGGGAGGTCTTCCGGCGGGTTTCGTCGCCGCCCGGTTCCTGGGCGGGGTCCTGCTCCGCGTACCAGGGGACGATCTGGCCGCTGTCGCCGAAGTACGTCTCACCGCCGCGCAGCCACGGCACCGGCCCCTGGCCGAAGGGGTCCGTGACGGCGTGGGCGAGTGCTCCGGATTCCCATCGGCGGATCTGCTCGGACCCCATGGGTCATTCCCCTCCCTCGAACCCCCGTGGTCGTGCGTATGACGTACGCGATTGCCATGTGCGCGATCGGTCCCAGCACATCACATTTCGCACGCAGGCTGTCACGGTTCGTCGCGAACTGGGCCAAAGTGGAATCAGAGGGTCCGCAATGACGGAGGGGTGTGGTGGGTTGGGGGGACTGAGAGGAGAGCAGGGACTGAGGAAACGGGGCGGTCGTGGGGGAGTTCGGGGCGGTCAGACCAGGCGTACCGGTTTTTCCGGGCGTATGCCCAGGTCGGCCAGCCAGGCGCGCAGGGGGGCCGGGTCGCCGGTCTCGACGAGGGCGAGGATGCGGGGGGCCAGGTCGGCGGCGCGCTCGCCGTGGATCAGCAGGGACGGGCCGTCGAGCCAGTCGAGGCCGGGGGCCGCGCCCGCGGTGTCCATCGCCGCGCAGCACACCATCGCCGTGACGTGATCGGTGAGGATCTCGCGCCCGGTGCGCGGGGGGCGCAGCGGGAGGAGCGGGAGGGGGCGGTCGTCCCACAGGGCCGTCGCGGCAGGGGCGAGTGCGGGGTCGGTGGGACGGGGCCCTGCCGTGGCCGCCTCCTCGCGGGCCAGTTCGGCGGTGAGGCCGGCGGCGAGGGCGGCACCTCGGGGAGTGGTGCCGGCGAGGTCGTCGTCGTCCTCGGCCTCGTACTCCGGCGGGGCGGCGTCGGTCGTGGTGGGCGGGGTGGACGGCGTGCCGTGCGGCGGGGTGGCCGGGGACGGGTCGGGGGCGTGGGGCGCGGACGGGGCCGTGAGGTGGTCGAGGACGCGGGCCAGGGTGGGGGCGTCGGTCTCCGGGGCGGTGCCGTCGGCGGTGCGGCGGACGCCGAGAGAGTCCAGGACGCGGTGGAGGCGGGCCGCGTCGGTGCGCCAGGTGCGGTCGACGACCTCCTCGGGGTACTCGTGCCACTCCAGCGGCGCCCAGTCCGCGCCGGGCTCGGCGGGGCCCCCGTGGAAGAGGCGCGCGGCGAGGAGGGAGGTGGCCTCGTCCATCGCGCCGGGCTCCTCCAGCAGGTCGCAGGCGGGGCGTTCGCCCAGCCGGGAGGCGAAGCCCTCGGCCAGCCGGTCGCGGCGGGACAGCTCGGTCAGCGCGGCGACGACGCCCGCGTCCAGCCGGGTGGGCCAGCGGCCCGTCCGCCAGGCGGGCAGCGCCACCCGGGTCAGCAGCCGGTCCCAGCCCGCGTAGGCCAGGCCCACCTGTTCCTGCGCGACGATCCGCAGTCCGTAATCCACAGCCTGTGCACGCTCGGCGGCGGCGGCCGCGACGCCGCGCTCCATCTCGGCGGCGTGCGTACGGCAACCGCGCAGCAGCAGCCGGGCCACCCAGCCGACGCCCGCCCGCGCGGCACGGGACAGCGGCTGGCGGCTCGGCTCCGAGGCCACCGCCACCGCCGCGTCCAGGCCCCGTACGAAACGCCGGGCCGCGGCTATGTCGGGGTGCGCGGACGGTCCCGTACCGGCGACGACCGGGGCGAGGACCGCGCGCAGTTCGCCGACGCGCATCCACCAGAGGAAGGGGGAGCCGATGACGAGGACGGGGGCGGTGGAGGAAGCGGAAGGCGCGGAGGGGCCGGAGGGGCCGGAGGGGGCAGCGGAGGAGGCCGCGGGCCGGCGGTTCGGCGCGCCGGCCGGGGTCGCCGCCGGGTCGGCGTGGTCCGCCGGGGGCGGGGGACGGCCGTGCGGCGCCCGGTGGGTGCGGTGGGTGCGGTCCTCCAGCCAGCTGTCGCAGTCCGGGGTGAGCGCTATGGCGGACGGGGCGGGGACGTCGAGCCGCTCGGCGAGGTCGCGCACCATCCGGTACAGGTCCGGCGCCGACGACTCGGCGATCGCGACCGTCGGGGTGACGGCGGGACGCGCGCGGACGACGACCGCGGCGACACCGGCGGCGGCGACCAGTACGAGGAGGGCGAGCACGGACACGGCCCAGCGCGCGGCGTCCCAGCCCGCGCCCACGAGGTGGCCGGTGGAGCCGCCCACCAGCAGGATGACCGCGGCGGCGGTCGGCAGCAGCGCGACGGCGAGGGCCCGGCTGCGGACCCGCAGCACGGCCAGGGCCCGGGCTCGCGCGCCCTGCTCTCCCCGCTCCTCCACGCCCATGCCGCTCATGCCCGGACCTCATCCCCTCACTGACCTGACGCGCCTGCCTGTCGTGCCGTTGCCGGTAGTCCCGTGCCGGTAGTGCTCTCTCCCCCACTGTGGCACCCGCCACTGACATCGCAATGCGCGGTGGGCCAAGTGCCGGAATGCTTGCGCCGCACCCTAGTTGGGGGCTCGGGGCTCGTCAGCCGTATGGGGCATCGGTCACTCGATGGAATGGCTTTGGGGAGAGGTGAGTGACGGACGGCAAGCGTCAGGCCCCGGTTCCTGGAGAACCGGGGCCTGCGGGATCTGTGACCGTGCGGTGCCGTATTACACCTCGGCCGCCGCCTCGGCAGCCGCCTTCGCCGCGATGTCCGTGCGGTGCTGGGAGCCGTCGAGGCCGATGCGGGCGACGGCCCGGTAGGCACGGTCGCGGGCCTCGGTGAGGTCCGCGCCGGTGGCCGTGACGGACAGGACGCGTCCGCCCGCGCTGACGACGGCGTCGCCCTCGCGCTTGGTGCCGGCGTGCAGCACGTACGCGTGCGGGGCGTCCCCGGCGGGGTGCTCGGCCGCGACCTCGTCGAGCCCGGTGATCGGGTCGCCGGTGCGCGGGGTGCCGGGGTAGTTGTGCGAGGCGATGACGACGGTGACCGCGGCGTCGTCGCTCCAGCGCAGCGGCTCCAGGTCGGCGAGGTTGCCGGTGGCGGCGGCCATCAGCAGCCCGGCGAGCGGGGTGCGCAGGCGGGCCAGTACGACCTGGGTCTCGGGGTCGCCGAAGCGGGCGTTGAACTCGATCACGCGGATCCCGCGGGAGGTGATCGCGAGTCCGGCGTAGAGGAGACCCGAGAAGGGGGTGCCGCGGCGGCGCAGTTCGTCGACGGTCGGCTGGAGGACGGTGTGCACGACCTCGTCCACGAGCTTCGGGTCGGCCCACGGCAGCGGGGAGTACGCGCCCATGCCGCCGGTGTTGGGGCCCTCGTCGCCGTCGAGCGCGCGCTTGAAGTCCTGGGCGGGCTGGAGCGGGCGGACGTTGTCCCCGTCGGTGATGGCGAAGAGGGAGACCTCGGGGCCGTCGAGGAACTCCTCGATGACGACGCGATCGCACGCGCGCGCGTGGGCCCGGGCGGCTTCGAGGTCGTCGGTGACGACGACGCCCTTGCCGGCGGCGAGACCGTCGTCCTTGACGACGTACGGCGCGCCGAAGGCGGCGAGGGCCGCGTCGGCCTCCTCCGGGGTGGTGCAGACGTAGGAGCGGGCCGTGGGCACGCCCGCCGCCGCCATCACGTCCTTGGCGAACGCCTTGGAACCCTCCAGCTGCGCCGCCTCCTTGGAGGGGCCGAAGACCGGGATGCCGGCCTCGCGCACGGCGTCGGCGACCCCGGCGACCAGGGGGGCCTCCGGGCCGACCACGACCAGCTCGGCGCCGAGCCGCGTGGCGAGCGCGGTCACCGCCGCGCCGTCGAGCGCGTCGACCTGGTGCAGCTCGGCGACCTCGGCGATGCCTGCGTTGCCGGGGGCGCAGTGCAGCGCGGTGACGTCGGGGTCGAGGGACAGGGAACGGCACAGGGCGTGTTCGCGGGCACCGCTGCCGATGACGAGGACCTTCACGGGGTCAGCCTAACGGGAGCGGACGGGCGTGGTTTGTGCGGGCCGCCGAGCGGGTGGGCGCCGGCGGTTCGTCGGATCCTCCGAGAGCGCGCGCTCACGCGCACGGGATTCCCGGGCGGCGGACACCACTGAACGCCACTGAACGCCACTGAACCCCCTGACACCGTGGGCGCTCACTCGTTGGCGATCTCCTCCACGACCGTCGCGCCCAGTTCCCGGACGAGCAGTTCCTTGCCGGAGAGGGCGGACTCGTCGAGGTCGGGGTCGTCGTCCTCGGGGATGTCGTCCTCGATGGAGACGGGCGGCGGCTCGGGAGCCGGTGGCCTCGGCGGCTGTGGCGCGGGGCCGGACGACAGCGAAGCGGACGCGGACGCGGGCCCCGAGGACGCCGGGGGCGGCGTGGGGGCGGAGGGCGCGGGTGCCGCGGGTGAGGGTGCCGCCGGGGCGCCACCGCCGTAGCCGCCGCCGCTGCCACCCCCGTAACCGCCGCCTCCGCCGTACCCGCCGGAGGGGCCGCCGCCGGAGGGGCTCGCCGGGGGCGGGGGTGCGGAGCCGCCGGACGGGTCGACGACCGCGTCGATCTTCCACTGGACGTTGAACTGCTCGCTCAGGGCCTGCCGCAGTACGTCCTCGCTGCCACTGCTGACGAAGTTGTCCCGGGCACCGGCGTTGACGAAGCCGAGCCGGAGGGACGTGCCGTCGAAGCCGGTGACCTGGGCGTTCTGGCTGAGCAGGATCCAGGTGAACCGACGGCGGTTCTTCACCGCCTCCAGGATGTTCGGCCAGAGGGTACGGGGGTCGAGGCCACCGGGCGCGGTGAAAGCGCCGCCCGGAGCGGCCTGGCCAGGGGCGGGGGCGGGGGCAGGGCTCGGGGCGCTGCCGTCGGGGCGGGCGGGGCCGCCCGCCGGAGCAGGCGCCGACGGGGCAGCAGGCTGCCCGGCGCCCCCCGCCGGTGTCGCCGTCGGCCAGCCACCCGGCCGCCGACCGCCTCCCGCGGGGGTCGCGGTGGGCCAGGCGCCGGGCGCGGAGGGCTGGGCGGGAGCAACGGGAGCAGCGGGCGCGGCCGGAGCGGCAGCGGGAGCCGGGGCGGGGGCGGGGGCGGGAGCAGCCGTAGCGGCAGCGGCCCCGTCACCAGACCCACCGGACCCACCGAACCCACCGAACCCACCAGATCCACTGGACGCACCGGACGGACCGAAACCACCCCCCTGCCCCTCCGCCGCCGAGGGCACCGGCGCAGGCGCGGGCCCGCGCTGGACGACAGGGCCGCCGCCTGCGTCGCCACCCCCGGGCCCGCCCATGCCCGCGCCCTGCCCCGCAGGCCCCCGCACCGCGGCCCGGGCCGCGGCGGCACCGCCGCCCGGCGGCACCGGAGCGACCGGCGGCGCGGCCGCGGCGCCGGCGTGGGCGTGGGCGTCGGGCCCCGGCACGTACCCGGCGGCCGGCAGCCCCGCCCCCGACGAGAAGTTCACGCCACGCTCGATACGGTCCAGCCGGGCCATCACCGACCGCTCGTCGCCGTAAGCCGCCGGCAGCAGCACGCGCGCGCAGATCAACTCCAGCTGCAGCCGCGGCGAGGTGGCGCCCCGCATCTCGGTGAGCCCCTCGTTGACGAGGTCGGCGGCGCGGCTCAGCTCGGCGGCGCCGAAGGACCGCGCCTGGGCCTGCATACGCTCCACGACGTCGGCCGGAGCATCGATGAGCCCCTTCTCGGCGGCGTCCGGAACGGCGGCGAGGATCACCAGATCCCGCAGCCGCTCCAGCAGGTCGGCCACGAACCGCCGCGGATCATTGCCCCCTTCGATGACCCGGTCCACGACCTCGAAGGCCGCCGCCCCCTCCCCCGAGGCGAACGCCTCGACGACGGAGTCGAGCAGCGAGCCGTCGGTGTAGCCGAGCAGGGCGGTCGCCATGGCATACGTCACACCGTCCGCACCGGCCCCGGCCAGCAGTTGGTCCATGACGGACATGGAGTCACGCACCGACCCCGCACCGGCCCGCACGACGAGCGGCAGCACACCGTCCTCGACCGGGATGTCTTCCTTCCCGCACACCTCACCGAGGTACTCCCGCAGCGTGCCGGGCGGAACCAGCCGGAAGGGATAGTGATGGGTCCGCGACCTGATCGTCCCGATGACCTTCTCGGGCTCGGTGGTCGCGAAGATGAACTTGAGGTGCTCCGGCGGCTCCTCGACGACCTTGAGCAGCGCGTTGAAGCCGGCCGACGTGACCATGTGGGCCTCGTCGATGATGTAGATCTTGTACCGGCTGCCGGCGGGCCCGAAGAACGCCTTCTCCCGCAGGTCACGCGCGTCGTCCACGCCACCGTGCGAAGCGGCGTCGATCTCGATGACGTCGATCGAACCCGGCCCGTTCCTCGCCAGGTCACGGCACGACTGGCACTCACCGCACGGCGTGGGCGTCGGCCCCTGCTCGCAGTTCAGACACCGCGCCAGGATGCGGGCACTGGTCGTCTTGCCGCAGCCGCGCGGACCGCTGAACAGGTACGCGTGATTGACCCGGTTGTTCCGCAGCGCCTGCTGCAGCGGGTCGGTGACATGCTCCTGCCCGATGACCTCCGCGAAGGTCTCGGGGCGGTAGCGGCGGTAGAGCGCGAGAGACGACACGCATACGAGGTTATAGGCGACGACTGACAACCGGCCCGACGCGAAGATCCCTCCGGACGCCCCGCGAAAAACCCGGGAACGCAGACGCCCCCCACGCACCCGCCAGAGCCGACCTACCCTTGCTGCCTTCCGGCCCTGGGGGAGTTCAGTCAGATAGCGCCGCGTGAGGGGCTGCGCCCAGCCTACCTGATCGCCGACCCCCGGAACGAGTTCGCGAGCACCCTCCGACGTCATGTAATGTCTCCAGCGGAGGATTCGCCTAGAGGCCTAGGGCGCACGCTTGGAAAGCGTGTTGGGGGCAACCCCTCACGAGTTCGAATCTCGTATCCTCCGCCAGTGCCTCACCGGGCACGATGTCGAAGGGCCCCACCGTTCGCGGCGGGGCCCTTCGACGTTGTCCGTCTCAGATGTCGTCCGTCTCAGATGTGACCTCGCGCACCATCGGTCAGTTCACCGGGAGTTGACGGCAGAGGACGTACGCGTCCGCCGCCATCACGGTCTCGAAGACCTCCCGGCCCGCTTCGCGCAGAGCGGATACGACGACTACGGCGTGACCCGCGCCCGTCCCGTCCCCGTCGTCTGGTCGACCTCCGACACCCGCACCGTCGCCCGCACCGTCCAGGTGCCGGGGAGGGGGAGGGTGACGGAGTTGGTGCTCCAGTAGCCGCCCCGGTCGGTCAGCCGGGCGTCGATCGGGCCGATGTCCCGGGCGGGGAGGGAGAAGGAGAGGCGCAGTTCGGGTACGGCGGTCAGGCCGCCGTCGGGGCCGAAGACCACGGCCTGCACCGCGTTGTCGCCGCTGCGGGCGGGGTCCAGGGTGATCTGTACGGTTCCCCGGCCGCCCGGGGTGCCGATGTCGAAGGGGATCGTGGTGACGGACGCGGGCTGCGGCGCCCCCACTGGCACGGCGCGGGCCGCCTCGGCCTCGGCGCGGCCCGGCGCGGTGCCGGTGAGCACGGTGGTGATCAGCAGTACCCCGGCCGCGACCACCGTCTCGACGAGCACGGAGCGGCGCAGCAGAGACAGAGACGGAGACGGAGACGGAGACGGAGGTAGAGCCTCGGGTGCGGAGGTGAGCCTCGCCGTCCACCGCCTCGACACCCCCGCCGCCGCCACCAGCACCATCACCGCGGCCCCTTTGGCCAGCAGCAGCCTGCCGTACGGCGTGCCCGTGAGCGCCGTCCAGGAACCGAGGCCGCGCCAGGACTGGTAGACGCCGGTGGCGGTCAGGACGCCCACCGAGGTCAGGGCCAGCCAGGAGAACCGGGTGACGACGGCGGCCGGGAGGGTCGGGCCCCCCGGGGTACGGCGCAGCAGGGTGAGCAGGGCCGCGAGGCCGCCCAGCCAGCAGGCCGTCGCCAGCAGGTGCAGCACGGCCGACGCGAGCGCCGCCGGGACCTGGACGCCGGCCGCGGCGTGCTCGGCGCCGGCCCAGGTCAGGGCGAGTACGACGGCCAGCGCCGCGCCCGCGGCCCGCACACCGCGCCCGGTCCCGCCGCCGGGACGCGGCAGCCGGGCCGCCAGCAACGCGACCGCCCCGAGCAGCACCAGCCGGGCCAGCAGCAGCGCCCCCGGCCGGGTGGTCAGGGTGTCGCGGAGTACGCCGGGGTCGACGGCGGCGGCCGGGCCGGTGCCCGCCTCGTAGGGGCCCCGCAGCATCAGCAGAGCGACGGTGGCCGCCAGCAGGGTCCACCACCCCGTCACCGCCGGCGGACGCAGCCGCCCGGGGTCCGGCGGACGGCACACCGCGACGAACGCCGCCGTGCCGACGAGCAGGGCACCGGCGAGGTAGGCGAGGTAGCGGGCGGTGCCGTGCAGGGCGCCGGTGAGCGGGTCCTCGGCCGGGCCGGGGTCCACCGGGGTTGCCGTGCTGGAGGGGGCGCCCACGGAGAAGGTGAACGCGCCGGATACCGGGTGGCTGTCGGCGGACACCACCCGCCAGGCGACCGTGTACGTGCCCTTGCCCAGCCGGTCGGTGCCCGGCAGGGAGACGCGGACGGTGCCCGGCCGGCCGCCGGCGCTCTCCGCCTCCCCGGTGTGGACGCGGTGCCCGTCGGGGCCGAGGACGCGGAACGAGTCGTCGCGCAGGCCGACGGACTCGCTGAACGTCAGGGTGAGATGGCGGGGTGCGCGGGGGAGGACGGTGCCGTCGGCGGGGTCGGTGGCGGTGAGGGCGGCGTGGGCGGACGCCGGTCCGGCGCCGAAGAGGAAGAGGAGGAAGAGGAAGAGGAAGAGGAAGAACAGGACCAGCACGCGTGCCGAGCGGCACCAACCCCTGAAGTCGACGACGTCCCTCAGCTCCAAGGCGTCCACCACTCCGCACGTCTCCACCCCGTCTTGTGACTCACCGGCTCGGGGATACGTACGGACGTGAGGGACCGGCTGCTCACCGAGCCGCGGGCCGGCTCACCAGGACGGGCGTGCCGACACCCCGCCGTCCACCACCAGGTCGTGCCCGGTGACGAAGGAGGCCAGCCGGGAGGCGAGGAACACGCACGCGTCGCCGACGTCCTCCGGGCGCCCGAGCCGGCCGGCCGGTACCGCGTCGAGCCAGCGCCGTACGCCCTCGGGCCAGGACTCGGCCAGGCCCTCCCGGTCGGTCAGGCCGGGGGAGACGGTGTTGACGCGGACGCCCCACGGGCCGTACTCCTGGGCCGCCGCGCGGGCGTGCGCCACGACCGCCGCCTTGGCGGCGCCGTAGTGGGCGTGCCCGGGGGCGGGGGCGCGCGCCTCGATCGAGGCGATGTGGGTGACGGTGCCGCCGGTGCCGGTGCGGCGCATCACCTCCGCCGCCGCCTGGGTGCAGGCGAAGACGCTGGTCAGGTCGGTGTCCACCACCGTCCGCCACTCGGTGGCCGTCATCCCGGGCAGTTCCCGCACCGGCTGTACGGCCGCGTTGTTGACGAGCGCGTCCAGCCGTCCGCCGCCCCAGTCGGCGGCCTCCTCGACCAGCCGGCGGCAGGCGTCCGCGTCGGTGAGGTCGGCCCGCAGCACGACGGCCCGGCCGCCGCGTCCGCGCACCAGGTCCGCGACCGCACCGGCCGCCGCCGCCGACGTACGGCAGTGCACCGCGACCGCCGCGCCCTCCTCGGCCAGGCGCAGGGCGATGCCCCGGCCGATGCCGCCACCGGCGCCGGTGACCAGGGCGGTCTGTCCGTGGAGGAGGCTCATGGGCGGCACAGTCCCGCGATCCGGGGCGCCTCGGCGGGGTAACGCGCCGTCAGTTCCGCCCGGTCGCCGTGCTCGTAGTCCGCGTAGGTGAAGCCGGGCGCCATCGTGCAGCCGAAGAGGGTCCACGCGCCGCCCGCCGCGACCCGGCCGCCCATCCAGGTGCCGGCCGGGACGGTGAGCTGGACGTGCTGGCCGCCCAGGACGTCCGGTCCCAGGACCGCCGTACGGGCGGTGCCGTCGGGGGCGAGGAGGAGCAGGTCGAGGGGGTCGCCGAGGTAGTGGTGCCAGATCTCGTCGGTGGGCAGGCGGTGCAGGGCGGAGAAGTCGTCCGGGCGGGCGGTCAGCAGCGCGACGATCGCGGTGCCCGCCGGGCGGCCGTCGGGACGTTCGGGCCCGGCCCAGGTGCGCCGGAACAGGCCGCCCTCGCGCGGGATCGGCTCCAGCCCGTAGTGGGCGACGAGGTCCTCGGGGGTCGGCGGACTGCTCATCCCGGCAGCGTACGCGGACGGTCAGGCGTCACCCCGCCCGACGGGCCGGTCGAGGGCGGCGGCGGTCTCCTCGACGGCGGCGCGCGGCGCGGCCGTACGGTCGGCGCCGTACAGCCTCGCCCGTCCTCGGCCGTCGTGGCGGTACCGCACGCCCGCCCCGGCGAGCGGACCGCGGCCGGGCGCGCGTCCCGGGGCCCGACGCGCGATCATCGGGACATGGACGTCACCCTTCACCTCGCCCAGGACCCGGAGGCCGACGCGCTGCTCGGCCGCAGTCCGCTCGCCGCGCTGGTCGGGATGCTGCTGGACCAGCAGATCCCGATGGAGTGGGCGTTCAAGGGCCCCGCCACCATCGCCCGCCGGATGGGCGCGGACGATCTGGACGCGCGGGACATCGCCGCGTACGACCCGGAGCGGTTCGCCGCCCTGCTCGCCGAGAAGCCGGCCGTGCACCGCTACCCGGGGTCGATGGCGGGCCGCGTCCAGCAGCTGTGCCGGTATCTCGTCGAGCACTACGACGGCGCCGCCGACGGTGTCTGGCGGGACGCCGAGAACGGCCGTGAGCTGCTCAAACGCCTCCAGGACCTGCCCGGCTTCGGCAAGCAGAAGGCACAGATCTTCCTCGCCCTGCTCGGCAAGCAGCTCGGCGTCCGCCCGGACGGCTGGCGCGAGGCGGCCGGCCCCTACGGCGAGCCGTCCGCCTTCCGCTCGGTCGCCGACATCACCGGCCCGGAGTCCCTGGCCAAGGTCCGCGCCCACAAGCAGGAGATGAAGGCGGCGGCGAAGGCGGCCAAGGGGAAGTAGCAGCCAAAGGGAAGCAGAGCACCGCCTCCCGGCAGCGCACCGCCCGGCAGCGGACCGCTCGCCCCGCCCGGCGCCCGAGTGGACCACTCCGGCGTGCGCATCCGGCCCGCCCGTCCCCAGCATGAGGCATGGCCGAGTCACCGAGCGGCTCCCGTACGACGTCACGCGACGTCACGCGCCCGGCGGGGACACCCCTGACGTGAGCCCCGTACCGCACGCCGCCACCGCCACCGTTGCCGCGCGCCGGAGCGCTTGGGCGCGGGCACTGGTGCTGCTGCTCGCCCTGCTCGTCCCCGGCACGCACGCGCAGGCGCAGGCGCAGGCACTGGCACTGCCACCCACGGCGGTGACCGGCGACATCGGCGGCCCCAGTGGTTCCGGTGGCCCCGGTGGTTCCGGTGGTTCCGGTGGCGGTACGGCGGCGGAGTACGACCTCCTCGACACCGCCCTGCGGACCCCGGCCCGCGTCACCCGCCGCCCTGCCGCGCCCCGGCACCCCGCACCGCTCCTCTCTTCCCTCCCGCGCCCACCGCGTCCGCTCACCGCCCGCCACCCCGCGCGCCCATCCCCGCCCCCGCCCCTCCCGCGCTCCACGCGCTCCGTCGTCCTGCGCTGCTGACCGGACCGCCCGGCCGGCCCCTCCCGCCGGCCCCGCGACCGACCAGCATCCCTGCCGCACGGACCGAGGAAGACGCCCCATGCTCAAGGACCCGTACGCCGTCCTGCGCGCCCTGCTGCGCGCGGAGGCCAGCCGACGCACCCCCAAGCCCGTACCGGCCGCCCCCGAGGAACGGCGCCGCCCCGCACCGCACCGGGAACGCGGCTGACCGCACGGGCGGCAGCACCCACGGCAGGGGGAGAGGGAGGGCCGCCGGGCCTCCCTCTCCCCCGCCCGACCGTTGCCCTGTTTCTCCCCTTACCCTCCCTTTGATCCGTCTTTTTCGACCCCTGCACTCCGCCTCCATGGCTGCGCCCGGAACGTCTGGGCCGGTAGGCTTTCCGTGTGATCTTCAAGCGCATCGGAAACGGCCGGCCGTACCCCGACCACGGCCGGGAGAGCACCCGGCAGTGGGCGGACGTCGCACCGCGCCCGGTCCGCCTCGATCAGCTCGTGACGACCAAGGGCCAGCTCGACCTGGAGACCCTGCTCGCCGAGGACTCCACCTTCTACGGCGACCTCTTCGCGCACGTCGTGAAGTGGCAGGGCGACCTTTACCTGGAGGACGGCCTGCACCGCGCGGTCCGCGCCGCGCTCCAGCAGCGCCAGGTGCTGCACGCCCGCGTTCTCGAACTCGACTGACGCGCGCCCGGCGGGCACCCGCCGGACACCTGACCGCCCCTCGGCCGACACCCCGGCACGCGGCGCCTGGCCCGTTCGGGTTGCATTCGGATATCGCCCCGCGCTGTCGAATGATCATCTAGTAGGTATTGCCGCCGAGTCGCACTACGCTGCGTGCATGAGCATGCTGACTCCCCCCGGCATGGGCGGCAAGTACCGGATCACGGGTGACAAATACCCGCGGATGCGGCCTTCCCGGCGGCGCGGCAGGCTCACTTTCCTCGGCGTCGCCTGCGTCGCCGTCCTCGGTCTGTTCGGCTGGGGCGTCTGGCAGCTCGTCGGCGTCTTCACCGGCAGCGACGAGGCGTCGGCCGCCGCGGGCGCCAGGCCGGGCCGCTGCACCCCGGCCGACTCCGCCAGGACGCACACCTCCCCCTCCCCCGCGGCCGTACCGAAGCCGGGGACGGTCACCGTCAACGTCCTCAACGCCACGACCCGCAGCGGCCTCGCCAAGAAGACCGCCGACGAGCTGAAGAAGCGCGGCTTCCGGATCGGGGACGTCGGCAACGCGCCCGCGGCGTACGACAAGAAGGTCGACGGTACGGGGGTGCTGCTCGGCCCCGCCGCGGCCCTGAAGAGCACCCTGCCCGTGCTCGGCACCCAGCTCCCGGCCGCCGAGCGCCGCACCGACCCGGCCCGCAAGGGCGCCGCGGTCGACCTCATCATCGGCGACGGGTTCAAGGGGCTGGCGAAGAAGGCGGCGGCCGACACCGCGCTGGCCGCGCTGAGCGCGCCGCAGCCCTCCCCGAGTGCCGGGAAGGGCTGCTGAGAGAAGCGGGGCGCGGCGGTTACTCGGCCGCGCCGTACATCCGGTCGCCCGCGTCGCCGAGGCCCGGCACGATGTAGCCGTGCTCGTTGAGGCGCTCGTCGACCGAGGCCGTCACGACCGTCACCGGGGTGCCGGCCAGTTCGCGCTCCATGACCTCGACGCCCTCGGGGGCGGCCAGCAGCACCACGGCGGTCACGTCGTCGGCGCCGCGCCGGATCAGCTCCTGGATCGCCGCGACCAGGGTGCCGCCGGTGGCCAGCATCGGGTCCAGCACGTACACCTGACGGCCGGAGAGGTCGTCCGGCATGCGGGTGGCGTAGGTGGAGGCCTGGAGCGTCTCCTCGTTGCGCACCATGCCCAGGAAGCCCACCTCGGCGGTCGGCAGCAGCCGGACCATGCCGTCGAGCATGCCGAGCCCGGCCCGCAGGATCGGCACCACCAGCGGGCGCGGGTAGGAGAGCTTGACGCCGGTGGTCTGCTCGACCGGCGTCTGGATGTCGACCTGTTCGGTCCGCACGTCGCGGGTGGCCTCGTAGGCGAGCAGGGTGACCAGCTCGTCGGCGAGACGGCGGAAGGTGGCGGAGTCGGTGCGGCGGTCGCGCAGCGTGGTGAGCTTGTGGGCGACCAAGGGGTGGTCGACGACGTGGAGACGCATGTCCCCCACAGTAACCGGGGCCCGCGCCCCCGGCGTCCCCGCGCCCGGCAACCGCCCCGACCGGGACCTTCACCCGCTGGCGGACACTCCCCGGTCCGCGTCGAACCGTCCGTACGGGGGAAGAGGGAGGAGACGGACGCGGGGTGGTGAGACTGTGCCTGACCGGAAATTCCACGACACGCCGTCCCGGGGTGAGGAACCACGGGCGGAGCAAGGCCGGGCCGAGCAGGACCGGGCGGAGCAGGACCGGGCGGAGCAAGGAGGGGCGGAGCAAGGCCGGGACCGGACTGCGCAGGGCCGGACGGAGCAGAGCCGTACGGAACGAGGCGGAGCGGAACGAGGCGGAGCGGAAGGGGGCCGGGCGGAAGGGGGCCGGGCGGAGCAATCGGACGCCGAGCGGCGGCGGCGCCGGGAGCGGTTCCTGCGCGAGCTGCGCGAGGCCCGGGAGCTGCGGGACCGGGTGCAGCCGCGCCGGGCCCGGACCGCCCGGCTGCGGCGGGCGATGCGCATGCGCACGTTCCGCTGGTAGGCCCGCCCGCGCGCCGGAAAGTACGCGCGGCGCGGGGAAGATCGGGCGCCGCGCCGGTGTTGCTCCCGTGCGGGTGTGCGCGGGAGCAACGGAAAAGCCGCGTACGATCCGCACGTGGCGGCGACGACTGTGCTGTTGGGCCCCTCGTGACGCGGTTCCGGCGTGCTTGCGGACGGGACCGTGCCGCGGACGGACCCACGATCAGAACGGCCGGACACAGGGAGCCGAAGACGTCCCCTGACGGCCATGTTTCTGCCACGATTCCGAGTGGGTGGGGCTCGGAGCCCGCTCCTGGCCCGCCCGAGACCTCCGCCGGGGGGACCCCCAACCGGCACGCCTATGACCAGTGGGAGAGTCACGGTGTACTTCGCCGCACTGCTCGCGCGCACCGAAGACGGGTGGGAAGCGAGCGACACGGAGCTCGACGATGTGGAGACCCTGGCGGATCTGGCCGACCTGGCCCGGGAAGCCTCTCCCGACGAGGACACCGTCCTCGTCCTGATCGAGCAGGAGGGCGGGTGGTTCGGTGTCGTCCGCGTGGACGGCGAGGAGGACCCCCGCATCTACGTATCGGACGCCGCCGCCGCTGCCCGCAGCAGCTACGGCGAGATCCTGCTCACCGATGAACTGCTCGGCAGGGATCCCGGTGCCGACGGCCCCGACCTGGACGCCCTCGACCTCGACGGCACGGAGGACGGTGAGCCCGGCGACGACGGACCCGACGCCGCCGCGGACACCTCGTCCGCCGACGTGCCGCACGGGCCGGTGGGCGACCCCGGGGTCCTGGACGACCTCGGGGTGAGCGAGAAGGAGTTGCGCGCGATGACCGAGGACGCGCTCATGGAGATCGCCGAGTCGCTGGGCGCCTCGGAGGTACTGGAGACCGTCCGCTGACCGCACCGCACCTTCCGCAGCCGGCCCCGGACCCGGTGCGCGACCCCTGGCGGGCCCCGATGCGGCTCGCCCTGGACGAGGCGCGCCGGGCCGCGCTGGGCGGCGACGTCCCCGTGGGCGCCGTCGTGCTGTCCCCGGACGGCACCTCGGTGCTCGCGGCCGGGCACAACGAGCGTGAGGCCGGCGGCGATCCGACCGCGCACGCCGAGGTCCTGGCGATCCGGCGGGCCGCCGAACGCCTCGGCGCCTGGCGGCTGACCGGCTGCACCCTCGTCGTCACGCTGGAGCCCTGCACGATGTGCGCGGGCGCCCTCGTGCAGTCCCGGGTGGACCGGGTGGTCTACGGCGCCCGCGACGAGAAGGCGGGCGCGGCCGGCTCCCTGTGGGACGTCGTGCGCGACCGCCGGCTCAACCACCGGCCCGAGGTGATCGAGGGCGTCCTGGCCGAGGAGTGCGCCGGGCTGCTCACCGACTTCTTCCGCCACCGCTGAGGGCCGGGCGCCGGGCCGGGCACCGGCCCTGGATACCGATTTCAAAGCACGCCCCACCGTGCGGTAGGGTCTCCCTCGGTAGCGTGTCCGAGCGGCCGAAGGAGCTCGCCTCGAAAGCGAGTGTGGCGCAAGTCACCGAGGGTTCAAATCCCTCCGCTACCGCTTCTTCGCAAGGGCCCCGTCGAAAGACGGGGCCCTTCGTGCGATCATGAGCAGCGCTCGGGACAGCCGAGGCGTCCGGCAGGGGCGTCAGCGACAGGGGAGGCCGCGGTGGCGGTGAACGCGAAGAAGATCGCCGTCTATGTGGTCGTGGTCTTCGTGCTGTACCTGATCATCACGGACCCCGCCAAGGCGGCGGACTACGTCCAGATAGGGTTCGAGGGCATTTCCGACGCCGCCAAGGCCATCGGCGACTTCATGTCCTGGGTCGCCCACGGTGGACAGTAAGGACAACGGAGGACGGCGATGATCCGGCACCTGGTCCTGTTCAAGCTGAACGAGGGCGTCGAGCGCGACGATCCGCGCGTGGTCAAGGGCGTCGAGCTGTTCCGTGCCCTCGGCGACCAGATCGACGAACTCCGCTTCTGGGAGTGCGCCTGGAACATCAGCGACCGCCCCATCGCCTACGACTTCGCCATCAACTCGGCCGTGGACGACACCGACGCCCTCAGGCGCTACCTGGAGCACCCGGCGCACCAGACGGGCGTCGCCCTGTGGCGCGAGTTCGCCACCTGGGTGATGGCCGACTACGAGTTCTAGGGCCTGCCCGACGGCACGTCCGGCCCCGCACCTCTCCGGTGCGGGGCCGATCCGCGTCGTACGGGCCGTTCGGCCACCGTTCAACGCTCAACACGGCTTTATGCGGTGCTTGCACACAGTGCACATGTCTTGTGATGCTATGACCGCTTTTGACGGATGAGTCGACGGATGCGTTTGAACAGATCACGAGGTGGAGTTGACCGTGCCGGCCAGTACTGCGCCTCAAGCACCGCCGCAGGGACCCCAGGACGCCGCCGACACCCCCGCGCCGGAAACGGCCCCGGCCCCCGCGCCGGAACCCACCCCGGAGAACGCTCCCGCCCCTGCCCCCGCCCCCCAGCGCAGCAGCCGGGGCGCCGACACCCGGGCGCTGACCCAGGTGCTCTTCGCCGAGCTGAAGAACCTGACGCCGGGCACGCCGGAGCACACCCGCGTACGCGCGGCGCTCATCGAGGCCAACCTCCCGCTCGTGCGCTACGCCGCCGCCCGCTTCCGCTCCCGCAACGAGCCGATGGAGGACGTGGTCCAGGTCGGCACGATCGGACTCATCAACGCCATCGACCGCTTCGACCCGGACCGGGGCGTGCAGTTCCCGACGTTCGCGATGCCGACCGTCGTCGGCGAGATCAAGCGGTACTTCCGCGACAACGTCCGCACCGTCCACGTACCGCGCCGGCTGCACGAGCTGTGGGTCCAGGTGAACAGCGCCACCGAGGACCTCACCACCGCCTTCGGGCGCTCCCCGACGACGGCGGAGATCGCCGAACGGCTGCGCATCACCGAGGAGGAAGTGCTCTCCTGCATCGAGGCGGGGCGCTCGTACCACGCCACCTCGCTGGAGGCCGCCCAGGAGGGCGACGGACTGCCGGGACTCCTCGACCGCCTCGGCTACGAGGACCCCGCCCTCGACGGCGTCGAGCACCGCGACCTCGTCCGCCACCTCCTCGTCCAGCTGCCCGAGCGGGAGCAGCGCATCCTGCTGCTGCGGTACTACAGCAATCTGACCCAGTCGCAGATCAGCGCGGAACTCGGCGTCTCCCAGATGCACGTCTCACGGCTACTGGCGCGTAGCTTCCAGCGTTTGAGGTCCGCGAACCGGATCGACGCGTAATCGCACGTACGATCGGGCTCTAACCAGGGAGAGCGAATCGCTCACCAGGGCCTTTGTGGGTGATTCAGGGTCGAAAGACCGTCAGACCCCCTGTTTCCAGGGGGTTTTCGCGTCTCGGATGTCGACATGTCACTACAGCGTGTTGCCGACATGTGACATTCTGCGTGAGACGCGTTTGCCGGGGCTTCGGCTCCGGTATTCAGGTGAGGGCTGCGCTCCTGAAGTGGGAGCGCGACGCCACGACCGTCCCGCGACCCAAAGGGGGTGGCATGTCCGCAGACCAGGGCAGCTCGAAGGTGCTCGCGCTCGCCGAGAGCGAGACCGCGCCCGACGCGCTCGACGCGCTGGGCTCCATCGATGAGACCTCTGCGCTCGACGCAGTGCCGGCCCAGCCTCTTCCGGCTCTCCCGGTGACGGAGGCCATCGACACCCGCACCCTGTCCCGCTCCCTGTTCCTGCGGCTCGCCGCCCTCGACGAGGACAGCCCGGAGCGCGCCTACGTCCGGGACACGCTGATCGAGCTGAACCTCCCGCTCGTGCGGTACGCCGCCGCGCGGTTCCGCTCCCGCAACGAGCCGATGGAGGACATCGTCCAGGTCGGCACCATCGGCCTGATCAAGGCGATCGACCGGTTCGACTGCGAACGGGGCGTGGAGTTCCCGACGTTCGCGATGCCGACCGTCGTCGGCGAGATCAAGCGGTTCTTCCGGGACACCTCGTGGTCGGTGCGCGTCCCGCGCCGCCTCCAGGAGCTGCGCCTGGCGCTGACCAAGGCCTCCGACGAGCTGTCCCAGAAGCTGGACCGCTCGCCCACGGTCACCGAGCTGGCCGCCGTCCTCGGGGTGTCCGAGGAGGACGTCGTCGACGGCCTCGCGGTCGGCAACGCGTACACGGCGTCCTCGCTGGACTCCCCGGCCCCCGAGGACGACGGCGGCGAGGGCTCGCTGGCGGACCGCCTGGGCTACGAGGACACGGCGCTGGAGGGTGTGGAGTACCGCGAGTCCCTCAAGCCGCTGCTGGCCAAGCTGCCGCCCCGGGAGCGACGGATCATCATGCTCCGCTTCTTCGCCAACATGACCCAGTCGCAGATCGGCGAGGAGGTCGGCATCTCCCAGATGCACGTCTCGCGGCTGCTGACCCGCACCCTGTCCCAGCTCCGCGAGGGCCTCATCTCCGACTGAGCGATCCCTTCCGGGGGACGGCGGACAAGACGGCCGGGGCGACGCCCCACCGCGCACCCTGCTGCGCCGCCCCGCCGTCACGTCCCGTCCGGGCACCTCGCCGAACGTCGAGCGCCGCCCCCCGTGAAGACGGTGGAGCGGCGCCTGAGCCGAACGGGAACGCGGCGGCGGGTTACTTCAGTGCGAGCCAGGCCACGGCCGCGACGACCACGACGGCCACCACGACGCCGATGATCAGTCCGACGCGGGGGCCGGACGAGCCGGCGGCCGCCGTCTGCCGGGTACCCGGGCCCTCCTCGTCGACGAACGCGCGGAACATCTGGGTGCTGCCAGCGGGGTCGTAATTGCCCTGGGGGCCCTGGGTGTTAGCCATGGGCCGAGACATTAGCGAATCCGGCGGAAGGTCCCAAGCGCGGGTCCGCCGGGCGGATCACCGCGGGACCACCACAGGGCCGCCACGGGACCACCGCCCACCGGACCCGCCTGCCGGCCACCGGCCGGATCCCCCCTCCCCCCGGTCACACGCCGATCACCGGCCGGCCACCACCCGAGCACGGCTCGGCCACCGCTCGGCCACCACCCGGCCACCGCCCCCTGCCGCCCCCCCCCCAGCCGTCACCTGCGCGTTTACGATCGCAATACTTGCCTTTGCCAACCTTTTAGTGCCCTCTTACCTTCTTTATTTGCCTTCAGCAACCAACAGCTCCTATGGTTGCCCTAAGCAACAAATCAGGAGGTGCAGATGGCCGAGAAGGCGCAGTACGAGGAGCTGATCCGCCAGTTCAGCGCCTTCGGCGCCGTGAAACGGGAGCTGGGCCGCATCCTGCCGGCCGACTGCCCCGGAGGCTCCGCCGCCGTACTGACGTTGCTCGGCCGCCACGGCGACATGCGCATGAGCAAGCTCGCGGAGCTGCTCGCCGTGGACATGTCGGTGACCAGCCGCCATGTCGCCCACATCGCCGATCGGGGTTGGATCGAACGGTCCCCCGACCCGGCCGACAAGCGCTCGCGCATCCTGCGTCTGACGCCCGAGGGCCAGTCGCAGCTCGACGAGCTGTCCGAACGGACCACACAGCTGCTCGCCCACCGACTGAGCGACTGGACCGACGACGAGGTCGGCCAGCTCGCGGGGCTCATGGCCCGGCTCAGGGCGAGTTTCGACGACTGCCGGTCGGCGGTACCGCCGCGGCCCGCCGCGCCGTCCGCGGCCGAGCAGTCCACCCGTACACCCGCGATCACCACGTAAGCAAAGGAAGTCCATGGCAACGACCACACCAGCCGGTGTGCGGGCTCATGCCAAGCACGGGGGAGGCTCCGCCGAAGGCGCTCCTATGACGCACCGGCAGATCATGGAGGCGCTGTCCGGGCTGCTGCTCGGCATGTTCGCCGCCATCCTGTCCTCGACCATCGTCACCAACGCCCTGCCCGAGATAATCGGTGACCTGGGCGGCGGCCAGAGCGCCTACACCTGGGTCGTCACGGCCTCACTGCTGGCGATGACCGCCTCCACCCCCCTGTGGGGCAAGCTCGCGGACCTGGTCAGCAAGAAGGCCCTGGTCCAGATAGCCCTGATCGTCTACGTCGTCGGCTCGATCGTCGCCGGTCTCTCGCAGAACCCGGCGATGCTGATCAGCGCCCGTGTCATCCAGGGTCTGGGCGCCGGCGGTCTGTCCGCCCTGGCGCAGATCATCATGGCCGCGATGATCTCCCCGCGTGAGCGCGGCCGTTACTCCGGCTACCTGGGCGCGACCTTCGCCGTCGCCACCGTCGGCGGTCCGCTGCTCGGCGGTGTCATCACCGACACCAGCTGGCTCGGCTGGCGCTACTGTCTCTACGTCGGTGTGCCCTTCGCGCTCATCGCGCTGTTCGTCCTGCAGAAGACGCTGAACCTGCCGGTCATCAAGCGCAAGGTCAAGGTCGACTGGGCCGGCGCCTTCTTCATCACCGCCGCCGTCTGCCTGCTGCTCATCTGGGTCACCTTCGCCGACGACAAGTACGACTGGATGTCGTGGCAGACCGGCGTCATGGTCGGCGGCTCGATCGTGCTGACGCTGATCTTCTGCCTGGTCGAGACCAAGGCCAGCGAGCCGATCATCCCGCTGCGCCTGTTCAGGAACCGCACCATCACGCTGGCGTCGATCGCCTCGCTGTTCGTCGGTATCGCGATGTTCGCGGGCACCGTCTACTTCAGCCAGTACTTCCAGCTGGCCCGGGACAAGTCCCCGACCATGTCGGGCGTCATGACCATCCCGATGATCGGCGGCCTGTTCGTCTCCTCCACCGTCTCCGGTCAGATCATCACCAAGACCGGCAAGTGGAAGGGCTGGCTGCTGGCCGGCGGCGTGCTGCTGACGGCGGGCCTGGGTCTGCTGGGCGGCATGCGGTACGACACCCCGTACTGGCACATCGCGATCTACATGGCGCTGATGGGTCTCGGCGTCGGCATGATGATGCAGAACCTCGTGCTCTGCACCCAGAACCAGGTGGCCCCGAACGACCTGGGCGCCGCGTCCTCCACCGTGACCTTCTTCCGGTCCCTCGGCGGTGCGGTCGGCGTCTCCGTGCTCGGCTCGATCATGTCCACCCGGATCAGCCACTACGCCTCCGACACCATCGGACAGCTCAGCCCGCAGGAGCAGGCCGCTGCCGCGAAGGCGGCCGGCGGCAGCTCGATCCCGGACATGGACCTGCTGCCCCCGGGCATCCGCGAATGGCTGGAGAGCGCCTACGGGCACGGCATCGCCGACATCTTCCTGATCGTCGCGCCGATCGCCTTCCTCGCCTTCCTCGTGACGCTGTTCATCAAGGAGGTCCCGCTGCGCACCTCCGGCGCCCTGGCCCAGGCCGCCGAGGCCGCCGCCGGGTCCTCCTCCCCGGCCGCCCCGGCCCCCGCCGAGGCCGCCGCCCCGGCCGCCGAGCCGGTGCCGGCCGGTGTGGCCGCCGCCTCGGTCTCCGAGCCCGGCGCGGCCCAGACCCAGCGGCTCGCCGCGGTCGCCACGGCGGCCACCGGCGCCGGTGACTCCCCGGCCCCCGTCTCCGGCGGTATCCCGGTCCGCGGCTTCGTCCGCGGTGCCGAGAGCGCGCCCGTGGCACAGGCCGCGGTCACGCTGATCTCGCTCGGCGGACGGCAGCTGGGCCGCTCGGTCGCGCAGGCCGACGGCTCCTACGGCGTGGACGCGCCGGGTGCCGGGTCCTACGTCCTGATCGCCTCCGCCGACGGCTACCAGCCGCAGGCGTCGACGATCGTGGTCAACGACGAGCCGGTCGCCTACGACGTCCTGCTCAGCGGCACCAGCGGCCTGACCGGCCTGGTCCGGGCCGCGGCGGACGGGCAGCCCGTCAAGGACGCCATGGTCATCGTGACCGATGTCCGCGGCGACCTGCTGGCCACGGCCACCACCGGCGAGGGCGGCGACTTCACCCTCGCCGAGCTGGTGCCGGGCACGGTGACCGTGGCGGTCAACGCCGCCGGGTTCCGGCCGCGCGCGCTGCCCGTCGAGGTCGGCGGCACCGGGGTCACCCGGGTCGAGGTCGACCTGGAGGCCGGCGCCCGCGTGCAGGGCACCGTCAAGGCGCCGCACGGCCCGCTGGCCGACGCCCGCGTCACGCTGGTCGACGCGGCCGGCAACGTGGTCGGCACCGCCACCACCGGTTCGGACGGGGCGTACGCCTTCACCGACCTGGACAGCGGCGAGTACACCGTCATCGCGACGGGCTACCCGCCGGTGGCGACGTCCCTGACCGTCAACGGTCAGGGCGCCGACGGCCACGACATCGAACTCGCCCACCCCGGCGAGTAGCGAGACCCCGGCCCGTGGTGGCGTGCGCGCTCTGAGCGGAGGTGCGCACGCCGCCGCGGGCCGGTTCTTTTTTGACCACTTACCAGCAGTTTCTACGCCTTTGCAGGGAGAAAACGGGATGGGACTGACCGCGAAGATCCGAACGCGGGACGGATGGGCCGTGTCGCACGCGGTCGTCACGGTGACCGACATGACCGGCGCGCAGGTGCTGCGTGCCGAGGCGGACGCCGAGGGGGCCGTACGGGACACCACCGAGCTGCGGCCGGGGGCGTACACCGTGATCGTCACGGCGGTCGGGTACGCGCCGGCCGCGTCCAGCGCGATCGTGACCGCCGGCGGCCGGGCCGAGGTCGGCACGGTGACGCTGGCCCGGCAGGGCGGCACCGAACTGCCGCCGCCGGGACCGTGGACCATCGACCCGGCGCACTCCAGCGTCGGCGCGGTCGCCCAGCACCTGGGCATCTCCAGCGTGCACGGCCGGTTCACGGAGTTCGGCGGGCTGGTGGAGATCGCCCCGGACGACGTCACCAAGTCACGGGTGGAGGCGGTCATCCGCGCCGCGTCCATCGACACCGGCAACGGCATGCGGGACACGCACCTGAAGTCGGCGGACTTCCTGGACGTCGAGCGGTTCCCGGACATCACCTTCCGCTCCACGGGCGTGACGGAGGCCGGCCGGGACCGCTGGACCGTCCACGGCGAGCTGGGCCTGCACGGCGTGGTCCGCCCGGTCGATCTGGACCTGTCCTACCTGGGCACCGGCGCCGACCCGTGGGGCGGCACCCGGGCGGCGTTCAAGGCCACCACGGAGCTGCGGCGCGAGGACTTCGCCATGAACTACAACCAGGTCCTCCAGGCCGGCATCGCCGCCATCGGCACCACGCTCCGGGTGGAGCTGGACATCCAGGCCGTCCAGGGCGACTCACTGCCGGCCGTCTGAGCGGCCCGCCCGGCCGACCCGGTCCACCAGGTCCTGGCACAGGTCCCGGAGCTTGACGTTGCGGTTCTGGGAGACGCGGCGCAGCCGGTCCAGCGCGGCCCGGGCGTCGACCCGCTCGCGGGACATCAGGATGCCGATCGCCTGGTCGATGACGCTGCGGGACAGCAGGGCGGTGCGCACGTCGGCGGCCGAGGAGCGCTGCCGTTCGATGCGCAGCGCCGCGTCGACCGCGCCGGCGGCCCGCTCCGCGAAGGCGTGGGCCGTCTCCCGTCCCCCGGCCAGCGAGCCCGGCTGGAGGCCGTAGAGGTTGAGGGCGGCCCCCGTCTCGCCCTCCAGGGCGAGCGGCAGCGCCAGCACACAGCGCACCCCGGTGGCGAGCGCGTACTCGGTGTACGTCGGCCAGCGGGTCTCGGCGGCCAGATCGGGGACGTAGCGCGGGCTCCCCGTCGCCGCGGCGTCCACGCAGGGGCCGGAACCGTTCTCGTACTGCCTCAGGTCCAGGCCGGGCGGCAGGCCCCGGCTGCCGGCCAGCGTCAGCAGCCGGTCGGCGCGGCGCACGGTGATGCTGCACGCCGCGGTGCCGGGCACCTCGCGCACCGCGCGGTCGGTCAGATCGCGCAGCAGGGTGTCGAGGCCCTGGCTGCGCACCAAGGCGTGGTCCAGCGTGTCGGGCGTCTCGGCGGTCATGACCGTACGGATATCCCGTCGCCGCCCGTTGACGCCTCGGCCCCGTACCCAGTCCCCCATACCCGGTCCCCCATACCTGGCCCCCCGTACCCGGCTCACCGGCCGGGCTCACCGCTCGCCGGGGCTCCGCGGTCCCGGCACGTCGTGGACGTCGACGATGCGGCGGGCGAGGTCGCGCAGCTTCACGTTCTCCCGCTGGGACGCCTTGACCAGGCTCTCGAAGGCACCGGCGGCGTCGGTCTCCATGCGCTCCATCAGGATGCCGGTGGCCTGGCCGATCAGGTCCCGGGTGCGCATCGCCTCGGTGAGCTGCTCGCGCTCGGTCGCCGAGTCCAGGGCCAGGCTGACGTGCGCGGTGAACAGCCGTCCGACGCGGGCGGCGTCGTCGTCGAAGGCGCGGGGGCGACTGGCGTAGGCCGTCAGCACGGTGAGGCTGCGCCGGTCGGCGCGGAGCCGCAGCGACAGCGCGGACCGCAGCCCGGAGTCGGACAGGGCGGTACCGGGCGCCTCCGCCAGGCTGTCCGCCAGCCGGGCCACGGGCACCGTCCACAGGCGGTCCAGGAGCGGGTGCGGTTCCCGGCCGCCGGGGCGGGACTCCGCGGTGCGTACGGCCTCGTCGGTCCAGGCGAGCACGCGGCGCTGGCTGCCGCGCTCGACCACGGAGATGCCCGCCTGCTCGGCTCCGGGTACCAGGGTCACCGCCAGTCTGACCGCGGTGCGCAGGGTGCCGCCCGGGGTGACGGTCGCGTGCAGCTCCCGAGCCGCCGCGGTCAGGACCTCGGCCAGCTCGAACCCAGCCGGAAAACGCGGCACATCGGTAAAATCGGGCGCAGTCACCACGAACCTCTTCGGCATGCACGGCCGTACGGCCGTGCGCAGGAGAGCTCCGCAGCACATTCCCGACTGCGAGCACAGGACGTACAGCACTCTAGCTGCTCGGTTGCGCGCCGGTGACGCCCGGCTGACGGTCCGACCGGCCGCCTTCCGCGCCCGGACCCCGGCATGGTGGAATGGGTGCCGGGTCAGGAAGCGGCCACCCCTTTCTCGGAAGCCGGACGAATGTCTGTCAGGTGAGCGACGTGACTTTCCTCCCCCCACCCGGTGCGCCGTACGAGCCGCCGGGCTGCGTCGTGCTCGCGCTGCCCGCCGAGATCGACCTCTGCAACGCCTCCGGGCTGCTCCCTCTCGTCCTCGAAGCGGCCGGCGCCCGCGACGAACCGCTGCGGCTGCTCGTCCTGGACCTGACCGGGACCGTCTTCATGGACTCCCAGGGCGTCCGGCTGCTCGACGAGGTACGCCACCGGCTGCCCGACGGGGTCCGGCTGCGACTGGTCGCCGACCCGCGGGGGGTGCCCAGCCGGGTCCTGGAACTCTCCGGACTGCGCCGGGACATACCGGTCCACGACAACCTCGTCGAGGCGTTGGGGAGGCAGAGCGGGGCCACGGCGTAGGTCGCGGCCTAGTCTTGCGGGCATGGCACCGAACATCGCGACGAACACCCGTGTCTCCCTGGACGAGCTGCTCGACTTCGTCCGTCCCCGCCACCGGGCGCTGCTGCTGACCCGGCGGGCCGACGGCGGCCCGCAGGCCTCGCCGCTGACCTGCGGGGTCGACGACTCGGGCCGGATCGTGGTCTCCACGTACCCGGAACGGGCCAAGACCCGCAACGCCCGGCGCGACCCCCGGGTGAGCCTGGTCGTGCTCAGCGACGACTGGAACGGTCCCTGGGTGCAGGTCGACGGCACCGCCGAGGTCATCGACAGCCCGGACTCCGTGGAGCCGCTCGTCGAGTACTACCGCAACATCGCGGGCGAGCACCCCGACTGGGACGAGTACCGGGCGGCCATGCTCAAGCAGGGCAAGTCGATCATCCGGGTCACACCGGAGAAGTGGGGGCCGGTCGCCACGGGCGGCTTCCCGGCGCGGCTGGTGGAGGAGGGCTGACGCCCTGCTCCGGTCCGCCGCGCCGGGGCGCGGGCGCCGTCAGCTTCCGCTGATCGGCCGGGTGAGGTCGTAGAAGGTGGCCGAACCGGCCGTGACCTGCTCGAAGTTCTCCTCGACCCAGGAGGAGACCTGCGACGACGTACCGCTGTCGGCGTCGCCGGAGGCGCCGCCCGTGCCGCCGCCCGTGCCGCCTCCGGTACCGCTGGAGACGAAGTAGTGGATCTTTCCTTCCGCCACGTACTTCTTGAACTGGGCGAGGGTCGGTGAGGGGTCGGTGCCGTTGAAACCGCCGATGGCCATCACCGGGGAACCGGATGCGAGCTGGTAGCCGGCGGCGTTCTGGGCGCCGATCGCCGCCGCGACCCAGGTGTAGTCGTCGGCGTCGGTCTCCAGCAGTTCCCTGGCCTCGGAGTCGACGTCGGCGCCGTTGAGCAGACCGCCCATGCCGCCGCCCGCGCCGCCGGGGCCGCCGGACTCGCCGGCCGTGCCGCCGCCGGGCATGCCGCCGCCCTGGGGCAGCTGTCCGCCGCCGTTCTGGTTCTGGCCCTGGCCGGGCGTGCCGCCGCCGGGGAAGCCGCCGGTGCCGTTCTGCCGGCCCTGGCCCTGACCCTGACCGGGCATGCCGCCGCCCGGCATCCCGCCGCCACCGCCCGGACCGCCACCGCCGCCCATCATGCTCGCGCCGGACGGACCGGCCGTGACGATGGAACCGGTGTGGCCCTCGGCGAGGGTGCTGAGCGTGTACGCCGTGGGACCGGCCAGCGAGGCCGCCAGGCCCAGCGCCGCCGCGGCGAGCGCGAGCCGCCGGGAGACCCGGCCGGCGAAGACCAGGCCGAGCGCGGCGACCAGGCCGCCGACCAGGACCAGCCACTTCAGCCACGGGAGGTAGTCGGGCGTGCGGTTGAGGAGTACGTACCCCCAGGCCACGGTCGCCGTGACGGCCCCGGCGAGGACGAGCGACGCCCACAGCTCGCGCCGCCTTCCCCACAGGGCCGCGGCGCCGATGCCGACGACGGCGGCCAGGTAGGGGGCGAGGGCGATCGTGTAGTACTGGTGGAAGATGCCGGCCATGTGGCTGAAGACGGCCATCGTCGTCACCAGCGAACCGCCCCAGGCGAGCAGGGTGGCGCGGGCCACGTCGGTACGGGGCGCCCCGCGGGTCGGGACCAGGCCCGCGACCAGCAGGATCAGGGCCGCCGGGAGCAGCCAGGAGATCTGGCCGCCGATCTCGGAGTTGAACATCCGGTCCCAGCCGGTCTCGCCCCACTGCCCGGTGCCGGTCGTGCCGCCCCCGCCGCCGACGCTGCCGGTCTCCTCGCCGTTGAGGCGGCCGAGACCGTTGTAGCCGAAGGTCAGCTCCAGGAAGCTGTTGTTCTGCGAGCCGCCGATGTACGGCCGCGAGGACGCCGGCCACAGCTCGACGATCGCCACCCACCAGCCGCCGACGACGACCATCGCGACGGCGGCGAGGCCCAGTTGGGCGAACCGCTTGCGCACCTTCACCGGCGCGCAGACCGCGTACACCACGGCCAGCGGCGGCAGGATCAGGAACGCCTGGAGCGTCTTGGCGAGGAACGCGAGCCCGACCGCCGCACCGGCCCACAGCAGCCACTTGGTGCGGCCGTCCGCCAGGGCGCGGGTGACGAAGTACACGGCGAGCGCCATCAGCAGCGCCAGCATCGCGTCCGGGTTGTTGAAGCGGAACATCAGCGCCGCGACCGGGGTGAGCGCGAGCACCGTGCCCGCGATCAGACCGGCGGCGGGGCCGAACCGGCGCCGTACGCCCGCGTGGACGACGGCGACCGTGCCGACGCCCATCAGCACCTGCGGAGTCAGGATCGCCCACGAGTTGAGGCCGAAGATCCGGACCGACAGCTCCATCGGCCACAGGAACGCCGAGGGCTTGTCGACGGTGATGGCGCTCGCCGCGTCCAGCGAGCCGAAGAAGAACGCCTTCCAGGACTGGCTGCCCGCCTGCACGGCCGCCGAGTAGAAGGAGTTGGCGTAGCCGGAGGCGCTCAGGTTGCAGAGGTAGAGCACCGCGGTGACCAGCAGCAGACCGAGGAAGGCCGGGCGCGCCCAGCGCGGGTCCTCGGGCCGGCCGCGCCACAGCCTTCGGGCGAAGGGCCGCTTCGGCGCCGGCTCGGGGGGCGCGGTCGGGGGCGGGCCCAAGGTGGCGGGGTCGGCGCTCCCCTGCCCGGTGGTCGCGTCGTAGGGGGTGGTCATCGCGGGTCCCTCGGGTCGGTCGGGGCCGGTGCCGTGGGCCGGTGCGGCAGGGGCGGGTGGCCGTACGGGCCGGAGGTGTCGGCGGCCGGCGGGTGCGCGGCGACGACGGTGGACGGCCGGGCCTGGGACGGGGGCTGCGTGTGGGCCTGCGTGTGGGCCTGGTTGTGGGCCTGATTGTGGGCCTGCACATTGGGCTGCATGCGGGCCTGCACATTGGGCTGCATGTGGGCCTGCGTGTGGGGCTGGTGCTGGGGCTGGGCCTCGTCCTGCCGGTCCGGGAAGACCCACGCCCGGAAGAGCAGGAACCGCAGCACCGTGGCCGCGAGGTTGGCGGCGATGAGCACCGCCAGTTCGGTGGAGTGCGCCGCGCCGTCCGTGGCCGCGTTCAGCGCGGCGAGCGATCCGCTGGTCAGGACGAGCCCGATGCCGAAGACGACCAGCCCCTGGGCCTGGTGCCGGACGGCACCGCCCCGGCCGCGTACCCCGAAGGTGAGCCGCCGGTTGGCGGCGGTGTTGGCGACCGCCGAGACCAGCAGGGCGAGGGCGTTGGCGATCTGCGAGCCGCAGAACGTCCGGAAGCCGCTGTAGAGCAGCAGGTAGAAGAGGGTGGACAGGGCGCCGACGACGCAGAACCCGACGAGTTGCCGGGCCAGTCCGCGCGGCACGCCGGCCAGGTCCCGGTCGCGCGGGTCGTCCCCGAACGGCCGCGCCAGCCGGTCCAGCGGCAGCGAACCGGTGGCCAGCGCCCGCCCCACCCGCCAGACGCCCTTGAGGTCGTCGGTCGCCGTCTTGACGATGTGCACGGTGGAGTCGGGGTCGTCGACCCAGTCGACCGGGACCTCGTGGATACGCAGCCCCGCCCGCTCGGCGAGCACCAGCATCTCGGTGTCGAAGAACCAGCCGGTGTCCTCCACCAGCGGCAGCAGCACCTGGGCGACGTCCCGGCGGATCGCCTTGAAGCCGCACTGCGCGTCGGAGAAGCGGGCCTGGAGCGAACCGCGCAGGATGAGGTTGTAGGAGCGGGAGATGAACTCCCGCTTGGCGCCGCGCACGACCCGGGAGGAACGGGCCAGCCGGGAGCCGATCGCCAGGTCCGAGTGGCCGGAGATCAGCGGGGCCACCAGCGGCAGCAGCGCGTTGAGGTCGGTGGACAGGTCGACGTCCATGTAGGCGAGGACCGGGGCGTCGGACGCCGACCAGACGGTCCTGAGGGCCCGGCCACGGCCCTTCTGCTCCAGCCGGAAGGACCGTACCTCCGCCAGCTCGGCTCCCAGCCGCGCGGCGACCTGCGGGGTGGTGTCCGTAGACGCGTTGTCCGCGATCGTGATGCGGAAGGCGTACGGGAAGGTGCGCGCGAGGTGCTCGTGCAGTCTGCGCACGCACGGCTGGAGGTCCTTCTCCTCGTTGTAGACGGGGATCACTACGTCCAGGACAGGCGTACCGGCCCCCGCGGCCGGGAGGTGCTCCCGCGCCGGCAGGGTGCCCGGAGAAGAGTCGGTTCGCATGGCTTCGACTCTTCTCAACTGCCCTGTCGCGCCCGTGTGGTGGCGCTGTGTTACACCTGTGAGTGCGATGCCCGGTTTGTCCGGGGGTCGGGCCGGGCGGCCAAGGGGGCGGCCGGGGCGGGGAGCGCGGGCAGATAGACGGTGAACACCGTCCGTCCGGGCACGCTGTCCACGGTCACCGCGCCGCCGTGCGCGGTCGACACGGCCTGCACGATGGCCAGGCCCAGGCCCGTCGAACCGGTGGACCGGGAGCGGGTGGAGTCGCCGCGCGCGAACCGCTCGAAGACGTGCGGCAGCAGATCGGACGGGATGCCCTGCCCGTTGTCCTCGATGTCCAGGCACAGCCACGGTTCCTGCCGGCGCACCCGGGCGGTGACCGTCGTACCGGGCGGGGTGTGGTTGCGGGCGTTGCCGAGCAGGTTGACCAGCACCTGCTGGAGCCGGGCGGCGTCCGCCGAGACCAGGGCCGGTTCGTCGGGCAGTTCGAGGCGCCAGTTGTGGTCCATGCCGGCCGCGCGGGCGTCGCTGACGGTGTCCACGACGAGCGGGACGAGGTCGGTCTGCTCGAACTGCAGGGGCCGTCCCGCGTCCAGCCGGGCCAGCAGGAGGAGATCCTCGACGAGCAGGGTCATCCGCCCGGCCTCCGACTCGATCCGGCCGAGCGCGTGCCGGGTGTCGGGGCCGACCTGTTCGCGTCCCCGGCGGGTGAGTTCGGCGTACCCGCGGATGGAGGCGAGCGGGGTACGCAGCTCATGGCTGGCGTCCGCGACGAACTGCCGCACCCGCGTCTCGCTCTCCTGGCGGGCGTGCAGCGCGCCGTGCACATGGTCGAGCATCCGGTTGAGCGCGGCACCGACCCGCCCTACCTCGCTGTGCGGGTCGCACTCGGACTCCGGGACCCGCTCGTTGAGGTTGACCTCGCCGGTGTGCAGGGGGAGTTCGGAGACGCGGGTGGCGGTGGCGGCGACCTTGCGCAGGGGGCGGGTGGCGACACCGACGATGATCAGTCCGGCGAGCGAGGCGGCGATCAGACCGGCGACGGTGACGCTCACCTCGACGAGGATCAGGGTGTTGATGGTGTTGTCGACGTCGGCGGTCGGGATGGCGACGTAGTACGCGCCGTCGGGGCCCGACTTGTAGGTGACGCGGTAGTCGCCGAGGCCGGGGATCTCCACGGTGTGCTTGTTGTTGTCCTGGGCGACCGAGGCGAGCACGGCGATCTGCGCGGTGTCCAGCTCCGTGCCGTTCAGCGACAGGTCCTCGTCGGACTTCTTGCCGTACGCGGCCTCCGTGATCTCGCCGTCGACGACCTTGCCCGCGATGGTGCCGGGCGGCTGGGGGCCCTCGGAGACGAACTGGGTGACGGTGGGCTGCTCATCGCGCTTCTGGTCGCCGCCACCGATGCCTCCGCCGGTGACGCCGCCCTCGTCCCCGTCCTTCGGGCCGCCCGGCGGCGTGAAGTCGCCCGAGGCCCGCATGGCGACCTCGCTGAGCTGCCCGTCCAACTGCTCGTACAGGTGCGACCGCAGTGCCAGCGTGGTGACACTGCCGATCACCGCGCACACGACCGCGATCAGCGCCACCGACGCGACGACGAGCCGCGTCCGCAGGGTGCGCGGACGCGGGCGACGCGGGCGCCGGCGCGGTCGCCGGCCCGTCATGACACCGCGGGCTTGATCAGGTAACCGGCGCCGCGCCGCGTGTGGATCATCGGCTCGCGGCCGGCGTCGATCTTGCGCCGCAGGTAGGAGATGTACAGCTCGACGACGTTGGCCTGGCCGCCGAAGTCGTAGGACCACACCCGGTCGAGGATCTGCGCCTTGCTGAGCACGCGCCGCGGATTGCGCATGAGGAAGCGCAGCAGCTCGAACTCGGTGGCGGTGAGGTGGATGTTGTCGCCGCCCCGCGTCACCTCGTGGCTGTCCTCGTCCAGGGTGAGGTCACCGACCACGAGCACGGAGTCGGACCGGCGGTCGGCCGCACCGGAGCGCCGGATCAGCCCGCGCAGCCGCGCGACGACCTCCTCCAGGCTGAACGGCTTGGTGACGTAGTCGTCCCCGCCGGCCGTCAGTCCGGCGATACGGTCCTCGACCGCGTCCTTGGCGGTCAGGAACAGCACCGGCACGTCGGGCAGCTCCCGCCGCAGCCGGCCGAGCACGCTCAGCCCGTCCATGTCCGGCAGCATCATGTCCAGCACCACGGCGTCGGGGCGGAACTCGCGCGCGATCTGGATCGCGCCCTGTCCGTCCCCGGCACTGCGGATCTGCCAGCCCTCGTAGCGCAGGGCCATGGACAGCAGTTCGGTGATCGACAACTCGTCGTCCACCACAAGCACTCGGACGGGGCTCCCGTCCGGCCTCAGCAGTTCGGTGCGCCCCTGGGGCGAGGTCGTGGTCATGCTTCACACCATGTCGGGAGCCTCTGAGAACGTGCTTTCCCCAACCTGTGATTTCTCTGAGAAACACAGACACCTCTCAGTAAGCCGCACAAGCTCCCGGCACATGGCTCACGCGAGTCACACCGGGCACAGGGGCACAGGGGGCACCGAGTCACGCGAGCCACATCGGTCACGCCGATCACAGGGGTCACACGGGTCAGAACAGCCCGTCCTGCCGCCCCCCGCCCGCCCCCGCCCGCGAGGACGGCAGCGCCCGCAGTGCCCGCACCGGTACGTCGAACCGCTCGTCACCGCCGGCCGGCTCCAGCCCCCAGCCGGTCATCAGCCGGGTATCCAGTACGACGATCCCGCGCTCCGTCGCCAGATGCAGATCCGGCCCGGCGGCGGCCACCAGCTCACCACTGACCGTCCCTCCCCCGACCAGCTCGGTCACCTCTCCCACGACCCCGGCACGGAACGCCCCCGCACCGGCCCCGCTCCCGACACCGGATGCCACCGCCCCAGCCGCGGCACCGGACGCCCCGACCACAGCCGCCGCACCGGACTCTCCCCCCAGCCCGAACACCCGGACATGATCCACAGCTCGGAACGGCTCCGGCGTCAACGACTCCGGCCAGCCGCCCAGCCCCACCGCCCGCCCGTGCAGTTCCTCGATCTCCGCCGCGCGCTCCGCCGCCGTCCCCGGCAGCACCGCCCGCACGGCCCGCTTGTGGGCGTACGGAATCCGGTCGGGCACCCGCAGCGCGGTCCGCAGCAGCTCTTCGCTGCGCCGGGCGGCCATCAACGGTCCGCTGCCCAGCCAGCTGAAGCAGACCGCCCCCTGCTCCAGCAACCGGGCCGGTCCGCGCTCCAGCGCGGTGATCCCCACCTTCACGAGCCCCGGCCCGAACCACGCCAGGTACACCCGGTACGGACGCGGATCGTCCGCGACCGTGTCGGCGGCCACGGAGTGCGCCCGGTCCAGCCGCGCGCACTCCTCGCACCGGCCCCCCGTACTCCGTCCCGGTACGGCCGCCCCCAGCGGGCAGGCGTTCCCCCGCGCTCCGCCACACGTCCGCCCACCCCCTTCCCCTTCCGCGACCTTGAAGGCCACCCGTTTACCCCGGGTCAGCGCGGTGCGCCGCCCACCGTCCCAGCCCAGCACGGGCCCCCGCGCCGACCACCGGAGCCCTGTGCACCGCCACATCCGTGCCATCTCTGACGAGAGTAGAGGGCACCACTGACAACGCCACCGGCCTCGAACTCCGGGCCCGGGTCCGGGCCCGGGGCGGGCCCGGGTCCGGGGGCAGGAGAGGCCCGTCGGCCGGAGCGGGACGCGGCACCCGCCGCAGGCGCAGGGTCGTACCCGTAGGGCGCGGACAGCTGCGTACCTTCCTGGTCGTCGACGGCCTCGACGGCCCCGGCGGTGAAGTCCGAGGGAGCGAGGCCCGCGCCGGCGTAGGAGCGGGTGACCTCCGGATCGGGGGTGTCGCTGATGTTCTGGTCCTGGGCCCCGACCCGGCCCTCGATCAGCGCCGTCAACTGAGCGAGCAGCACCCGGATCGTGGCAGCCGTCGTAGACCCAGCGGCGCCCGAGCACCCCGTGCTCCGCCGTGCCGACGAGGGCGTGTTCCGCCCCGTCGAGCGGGGCGCCGCGGTAGGTGAGCGGCACCAGGCAGGCGACCGGGCCGGGACCGGAGGCCCCGGTGACCACCATGAACTCGATCCCGACCGCGCCCTGCGGGTTTCCCTTCGTCGCACACACGTCGGCACACACGCCAGAGGCCCCGTGGACTGATCCATGGGGCCTCTGATCTGCTGTGCACTCGGCAGGATTCGAACCTGCAACCTTCTGATCCGTAGTCAGATGCTCTATCCGTTAAGCTACGAGTGCTTGTCTTGCGTTGTTCTGTTGTCGTCTCCGCTTTCGTCCTTTCGGCCCGCTCGCGGCGACAGGAAGAACATTACATGACTGCCGCCGTCATGTGAAATCCGTTCCCCCCACCCCATGTGACCTGCGGAAACACGTACCACCGGGGCGCGGGGAACACGACGAAGCCCCGGCCGGGGGCCGGGGCTTCGTGTTCTTGTGCGGAGGCGGAGGGATTTGAACCCTCGATGGGCTTTAAGACCCAAACCGCATTAGCAGTGCGGCGCCATAGACCGGACTAGGCGACGCCTCCAGACAACACACCCTCTCGCGTGAGCGCGAGCGGTGCTTGCCGATGATGACACAGCCGAGTGCGGTGTCACCAATCGGCTCCCACGGTACTAGGCGGGCGGCCCGCAGGGCAAAGCCCTTACCGTCCGCAGAGGGAGCGCAACGTCCGGCGGGTTGACGCGTTGAACAGGCCATGTTCCAGGTCACCCGCTTCCTGGGCGCCACCGCCCTCTGCGCCGCCGCCCTCGCGTCCCTGCCCGCCGCGCCCACCGCCGCGGCCACCGCCGTGCCCACCGCTCCGGCCGGCCCGGCCGCCGCTCCGGCTCCCGCTCCCGCTCCGGCTCCCGCTCCCGCCTCCCCCTCCTCCCCAGCCGGCCGCTTCGCCCCGCCGCCGGTCCGGGACGAGGACCGCGCCCATCACCTGACGATCACCGTCCGGGACGCGGGCGAGGGCAAGGACGGGACGTACGAGCTGTACTGCCGTCCAGGCCGCGGCAGCCATCCGGACCCGGCCGGCGCCTGCGCCGCCGTGGACCGGAGCACCCGGGCGGGCCAGGACGCCTTCGCCCCCGTCCCCGAGGGCAGCTTCTGCACCATGCAGTACGGCGGCCCGGCCACCGCCCACGTCACCGGCGTCTGGGCCGGACAGCGCGTCGACGCCACGTACGACCGGCGCGACGGCTGCCGGATCGCCCGCTGGAACCGGCTGGTCCCGCTCCTGCCCGACCTGGGGCAGGCCGCCTCCTGACACCCGCCTCCCGAGGGCGCTCCGGGACACGCCCGGGGCGCCCGGACAGGCCGGGGACAGGGAGCGGAACGGTTCCGCGAAGGTCTCGCAAAGGTCCCGCGACGTCAGGGCGTACGGACACGCGTTCTCCGTCACTTCGGCGTGCGACGTCCCTCCCATCCGGCGCCGCGGGCGGGACCTCAGCCCTTAGACTCCCTCGGGTGACACGCCGCGGGCCGGTTGGCAAGATGGCCCGAGCGGTCGGCAAGGTGCGGTAACAGGGAGGAAGGCGTTTCGTGAGCGGCAGGCCATCCCGGGGCGCTGCTCGCCTCGCAGCCATACTGGACGCGCTGCCGGACGCGTTGGTCCTGGTCAACGCCAACGGAACCGTCGTCAACGCGAACACCATCGCGCTGGAGGCCTTCGAGGCGCCCGGCACCGCGCTGGTCGGACGCGGGCTGCTGGACCTGCTCCCGGAGTTCGACTCCAAGCTCATCCCCGGTTCCATGCGGCGCCCCGACCACGTAGACCCCCGGGCACGGACCAAGCCGACCCGCATGGTGGCACGGCGGACGGACGGCTCCGAGTTCCCCGTCGAGGTCGCCAGCGCCAACCTCGACTCCGGCCAGCAGGCCTACGACGCCTACGGCTATCCCGGCGACGAACTGCTGATGCTCGTCGTTCGCGACCTGTCCGGCACCGTCGACACCGAGGCCGAGCTGGCCCGCTCGCAGCGGCAGACCGAGATGATCTTGCGGGCCGCGTCCGAGGGCGTCGTCGGCACGGACACCGACGGGCGGATCGTCCTCGTCAACCCGGCCGCCGCCCAGACCCTCGGCTACCGCGCCAGCGACCTCGGCGGACGCGAGCTGCACACCCTCGTCCTGCACTCCCGCGCCGACGGCTCCCCCTTCCCGTACGACGAGTCGCCGCTCGCCGACACCCTGCGCTCCGGGCGCAAGCACCGGGTGCGCGGGCAGGTGGTGTTCACCAAGAGCGGCGACCAGTTGCCGGTCGACCTCACCACCGCCCCCGTCCGGGACGGCGACCAGCTCGTCGGCGCCGTGATGACCTTCACCGACCGGCGGCCCATCGACGCGCTGGTGAAGGAGAAGGAGGAGGCGGACCGGCGCCACGCCGAGGAGCTGGAGCGGCTCGCCGAGGAGCACGCCTCCGAGCTGACCGCGCTGCGCCAGCGGCACGTGGCCGAGCTGGAGGAGCTGACCGAGAAGCACGAGGAGGCGCTGGCCGCCAACGAGGAGCGGTACGCCGCCCTCGGTGAGCGCGAGAAGGACCGCTACGAGGCCCTCTCCGCCCGGCACGAACAGCTGCTGACGCTGCTCGGCACGTCCCTGCGCGGCCCGCTGGAGGAACTGCGGCGGGAGCTGGGCGCCCTCGCCTCCGACGACGCCGGCCAGCTGTGGCCCGAGGCCAACCAGGTGCTGCACCACCTCTCGGCGGGCTACTCCCGGATCACCACCCTGATCGACAACGTCCTGGGGTACCAGCGGCTCGACGCCGAGGGCGGCGGGGGCGGCGGGGTGACCCGTACGAAGGTCATGCTGGACGCGGTCGTCGCGGCCGGGGTCGACGGGGCCGTGGAGCTGGTCGGTCCTGGGCGGGTGCAGTTCGCCGTGCACGCGCCGCCCATCGAGGCCGAGGTCGACGCCCGGCTGCTCGCCACCGCGCTCGCCCACCTCGTCGCCGACGTGGCCGGGGTCGACGCGACCGGCAACGCGCCCGTCTCGGCGGGCGGTTACATGGACAACACGGTCGTGGTGGCCGCCGCCCAGCGCGGCGAGGTCGTCCGCATCGAGGTGCGCGGGCCCTACGCCGGCGGGGACCCGGTGCACGAGCCGATCGTCCGCGGGATCGTGCGGGCGCACGGTGGCGTGCTCCAGACGCACGAGGTGCCGGGGATGAGCGGCAGCGCGTACGTCCTCGAAGTGCCGATCGGGGGCGGGGCGGGGGCCGTTCCGGCCTCCGTTCCGGCTCCTGGCGGGGTCGTCGCGGTGCCGGAAGCGGCAGCCGTGCCGGAGGCGGCGCGGGAAGCGGCGCAGGACGGTCCGGTTCCCGGGGCGGACGGGACCGTGCCCGGCGAACAGGGGCCGGGCGGTGGCGGCGGGCGGCGACGGGCCCGGCGGGCCTCGGTCGACGCCTTCCTGGAGAGCGAGGTCGGGGGCCCCGCCGGCGGCGGCGACGGCACGGAAGCCGGCACGCCGACCGGCCGGCGCAGGCGCCGCGCGGCTCCGGAGCCCGAGGCGGCACCGGCGCCGGCCCCCGTGCCGCTCCCGGCCCCGGCGTCGGCCGAGGGCGCCGGTGGCACCGGGCGGCGGCGCGGACGGCCCGCCGAGGACGCGGGCGGCGGCCCGGCCGCCCTGGAGGCGGCCGCCGGGCTGCCCGGGGTCTCCGAGGGCGCCGTCGTCACCGCGGCCGAGCACGCCGCCGGGACCGCGGCCACGGGCAACAACCTGGGCGGGACGGTTCCGCCGCGCGGGGTTCCCGCGCCGGCACAGGGGGCTCCCGCCCCCGAGGCTTCCGGCCGACGCGCCCTCGGCGCCGACGGTGCGCAGCACGCGCTGCCGCCGGCGCTTCCCGCGCAGGGCGGTGAGGCCGCCGCGCAGGCCGAGGCGGACCAGCCGACCGGACGCCGGCGCCGGGCCCTGGCCTCGGCGGCCGAGCGCGCCGCCGCGCAGGAGACCGGCCCGCGGCAGGTCTTCGCCCTGCCCCCGGCCGAGGCGGACCGCCCGGCCGCGTCGGGGACCGGGCAACAGGGTGCGGCTCCTGGGACTGCGGGGGTTGCGGGGGGCGCAGGGGCTTCGGCGGCTTCGGGTGTTTCAGATACTTCAGGTACTTCGGATGCTTCAGGGGTTTCGGGTGCTTCGGGGGCTCCTGGCACTCATGTGGCCTCGGGGGGGCATGTAGCTCCGGGGACTCCTGTGGCTCCGGGGGGGCATCTGGCTCCGGAGGCTGGGCGGGCTTCCGTGCCGGTTGCGGGGTCGGATGCCGGTGCGGGATCGGGTGCAGGCGCGGGCGCGGGTGTTGGTGCCGGCGCTGGTGTTGGTGCCGGCGCGGGCGCGGGTATTGGTGCGGGTGCGAGTCAGGTGCCGAGTCAGGTACCGGTGCCGGTGCCGGTGCCAGGTCAGGTGCCGGGACAGCTGTCCGTGCCGGCTGCGGGCCACATGCCGGTACCGGCCGTGGAGCAGCGTCCAGGTCAGCTTCCGGTACCGGCCGCGGGTCAGCCGCCGGTTGCGGCCGCCGGTCAGGCACCGGTACCGGCCGCCGGTCAGGCACCGGCCCAAGCCCCGGCCCCGGCTCAGGTCCCCGGGCAGATGCCGGTTCAGGTCCCTGGGCAGATGCCGGTCCAGGCCCCGGGCCAGAACCCGGGCCAGGCGCCCGTACCCGCCGCGGGCCGGCCCGCGTCGCCGCTTCCAGAGCAGCCGCCGACCCAGACGCCCGCCTCCGCCCAGACGCCCGTACCGCCTGCGGGCGGTCAGACCCCGGTCCAGGTTCCCGGGCAGCTGCCGGTCCAGGCCGTCGGCCAGCCCGCCGTACCGGCCCCGGGCCGGCCCCCCGTACCCAGTCCCGCTCCCACTCCCGCCCCGGTCGCGCCTGCGCCCGGTCCCGTCGACGTACCGGTGGACGGTGGTCGGCACGACGCCGTTCCGCAGGACCAGGGCGAGGACCACACCCCGCCGCAGCCGCACCCCACCACCGCGCCGACGGGCCGTCGCCGCCGGGCGGTCGGCACGCCGCCGGAGGCGTTGGCCCCGACGGAGGCCGCGGCGGACGCGGCCGGGGCGCAGTCCGCGGCCGGTCAGCCCCTGCCCCGGCCGCAACTCCAGCCCCAGGCGCACGTACCGGCGCAGCCGCAGGCGCACGCCCGGCCCCAGCCGTGGCCCGCCGCCGGTGACACGTCCGGCGCCGGCCTCCCCGTACCGCACCAGGCCCCCGCGGCCCCGAACGCCGCGGAGTCCTCCGTCACCTCCGGGCGGGGCACCCCGCTGCCGCCGGAGAACGCGCCCCGGGCGGCGCAGCCGCTGCCCGCCGAGGCCGCCGCCCCGGTCGATCCGGACTCGACGCAGGGCCGGTCGATCAGCGTGCGGACGCTCGGGCAGGGCGTGCCGTTCAACCGGCAGGCGGCCCAGGTGCAGCAGCCGACGGCCACGCCCGCCCCGCACCACCCGAACGGTTCCGGCCGCCGCCGCAAGCTCGGTACGCCGCCCGACCCGGCCGCCGGGCGCCCGGAGCAGCCGGCGCAGGGCACGGCCCGGCCGCACCCCGAGCAGCCGCCGCCCCGGATCGGGCAGCCGACCGAGGGCACCGGGCGGTCGTACGCCATAGGGGCGCCGGACAAGAACGCCGCCGAGGGGCCCGAGCCGCTGGACGGGCCCGGCGGTGCCGTGGAGGTGGCGGACCCGCCGCGTCCGCAGCCGATGGACGACGAGCTGCCCCCGGAGCCGCTGGACAACCCGCGCCGGCTGCTGGTGTGGCCCGCGCCGGACGTCAGTACGCAGCAGGCGCTGAGCGACCGCGGCTACCGGCCGGTCATCGTGCACTCGCGCGAGGAGGTCGACGCGCAGATCGCGGCGTTCCCCGCCGCGCTGTTCGTGGACCCGCTGACCGGGCCGATCACCCGGACCGCCCTCCAGTCGCTGCGGCAGGCAGCCGTCGCGGCCGAGGTGCCGGTAATGGTCACCGCCGGGCTGGGGCAGGCGTCGCGGGACGCCGCCTACGGTGCCGATCCCGCCGTACTCCTCAAGGCGCTCGCGCCCCGGGACAGTGAGCAGCATCCGCCGCGGGTGCTGCTGATCGAGGAGCACGCGGAGATCGCGCTGGCCCTGACGGCGACGCTGGAGCGGCGCGGGATGCAGGTGGCGCGGGCCGCGAGCGACGCGGACGCGGTGACGCTGGCGGGGCAGTTCCGGCCGAACCTGGTCGTGATGGACCTGATGCGCACCCAGCGCCGGGAGCCGGGTGCTGGGTTCGCCGGGATCATCGACTGGCTGCGGGCCAACGGGCAGCTCAACCGCACCCCGCTCGTCGTCTACACCGCCGCCGTCGACCAGGCCGACCTGCCCCGGCTGGCCTCGGGCGAGACGGTGCTGTTCCTGGCGGAGCGGTCCACCAGCCCCGAGGTGCAGGCCCGGATCGTGGAACTGCTCGCCCGGATCGGGACCAACTAGGCCCTGTCGTTCGCGCCGACCGCGACGATCCTGCGCGCCGCCTCCTTGATGGAGTCGCGCAGGCGGGCGGCGTCGGGGGTCTCGCCGCCGACCAGGATGCGTTTCATCTGGGGGACGACCATCGCCCAGTTGGTCATCGCGATCAGCAGGAAGAGCAGGTCGGGGGCGGGGATCGCGTCGGTGACCACCCCGCGCCGCTGTCCGTCCCGTACGGCGGCGACCTTGCGGGCGTAATGCTCCTGGCGTTCGGCCTCGTGGGGGAGTTCGGCGGCGCCGTACTCCAGGCCCTCCCAGAAGAGCAGGCGCAGCAGTTCGGGGTGGGCGGCGTGGTAGTCCATCAGGCGGTCGACCCAGCCCTCGATGCCGTCCGGGTCGAAGGGGACCGAGATGGCCAGGTCGAGCATCTTGTGCTCAAGGACGGTCGCGAACAGTTCCGTCTTGTTGCCGTAGTAGGCGTAGATCAGCTGTTTGTTGGCCTTGGCCTCGGCCGCGATGCGGTCGATGCGGGCGCCCGCGACGCCGTACGCGGCGAACTCCGCCACCGCCGCCTCGAAGATCCGGGCCTTGGTGGCCTCGGGGTCCCTTGCTGCCATGGGGTCCAGGGTAGCCGCACGCGGTAACCAACTGTTTGGTTGACACCGGTCGGGAATGCATCGCAGACTCCGGTGGTTGGCTCCAACCAACCAGTTAGTTAGTCGCGAGTGCGTGAAGGAGTACGTCCCTCCCATGTCGTCGTCACCAGCAGCACCGACAACCCGGGCCCCGGCCGACGGCGAGGTCCGTGACGCGCCCGTACGGCAGCGGCCCACCCTCCGCGCCCGCCTCTTCCTCCCTCTGATAGCCGTCTGTACCGCCGCCACGGCCGCCAACATCTACATCGCGGCCCCGCTGCTCCCCCTCATCGCCCGCGACTTCGGCTCCACCCCCTCGGCGGTGGCCTGGCTCGCCTCGGTCGCGCAGTTCGGCTACGCGGCCGGCCTGCTCTTCTTCGCCCCGCTCGGGGACCGGGTCAACCGGCGCCGGCTGGTCGCCGTCCTGACGCTGGCCGCCGCCGCGGCCCTGGTCGCCGGCGCGGCGACCAACGGGACGTACGCCCTCGCCGGCGCCGTCCTGGTCGCCTCGGCCGCCACCGTCGTACCGCAGCTCCTCGTCCCGCTGGTCGCCCAGCGCGCCCCCGCCCACCACCGGGCCCGGCATGTCGCGGCCGTCATCGCGGGCCTGTTCACCGGCGTCGTGGCGGCCCGGGTCGCCGGCGGGCTGGCCGGGCAGGCCTTCGGCTGGCGCTGGGTCTTCCTCGGCGCCGCCCTCCTGACCGCCGTGCTGGGCGTGGCGACCGCGGCCGTCCTGCCCCGGGAGACGCCCCGGCACGGCGGACCGCTGTTCGCCGGGCTCGCCGCGCTGCCGGGGGTGCTGCGCGGCTCGCCGGACCTGTGGCGCGCGTGCGTGCGCCAGGCGGGGATGTACGGCGCCTGGAGCGCCATGTGGACCTCCCTGGCGCTGCTGCTGACCGGGGACGGGGACGGCGGGTACGGCATGACCACCGCCGCGGCCGGGCTGTTCGGCCTCTTCGGGCTGGCGGCGAGCGTCGTCGCCCCGCTGGCGGGCGGGCTGGTGGACCGGTTCGGCGCCGCCAAGGTCGTACGGACCGCGTACCTGGTGGCCGCCGTCTCGGTGCCGCTGTTCTGGCTGGGCGGTCACGTCATGGCGGCGCTGTGCGCGGCGGCGGTCCTGGTGCACGCGGCCCTGGTCGCCTCCCACGTCGCCAACCAGACCCTCGCCCTGACCACCACCTCGGCCCCGGCCACCGCCAACACGGCCTACGTCGTGGCCGGCTTCGCGGGCGGCGCCACGGCCTCGGCCCTCGCGGGCTCCGCCTTCACCCACTGGGGCTGGGGCGGCGTGTGCGCGGTGGCCGGGGTGTGGCTGGTGCTGGGCTGGGCGACGACGGCGGTACGCCCGCGCCGGGCCACGGGGGTTACCGGTGGATGACGGTCGGTCACTTTTCACGTGCGGTGACGATCAGTCACTGGCCCACCTGAGGGTGACGGACAGTCACTGGACCGCCTGCGCGTGACGAACAGTCACTGGCCCGCCTGCGCGTGACGAACAGTCACTGGCCCGCCTGCGCGTGACGAACAGTCACTGGACCGCCTGCGCGTGACGAACAGTCACTGGCCCGCCTGCGCGTGACGGAGAGTCCCCGGCCGCGCACCGGCGTCATGGACGAGTGACGGACGACTCCCCGGCCGCGCACCGGCCTCACAGGCGGGTGACGGACAGCTCCCCGGCCGCGTACCGGCGGCGCAGCACCTTCTTGTCGAACTTGCCGACGCTCGTCTTCGGCACCGCCTCGATCACCGTCCAGCGCTCCGGGAGCTGCCACTTGGCGATACCCCGCTCCTCGGCCAGGAAGGCGCGCAGGGTCTCGAAGCCGACTTCCGCGCCCTCCCGGAGGACGACGGTGGCCAGCGGGCGCTCGCCCCACTTGTCGTCGGGTACGGCGACGACGGCGGCCTCGGCGACATCGGGGTGGGCCATGAGCGCGTTCTCCAGCTCGACGGAGGAGATCCACTCGCCGCCGGACTTGATGACGTCCTTGGCGCGGTCGGTGAGGGTGAGGTAGCCGTCGGGGGAGATGGTGCCGACGTCGCCCGTCTTCAGCCAGCCGTCCTCGCTGAACTTGTCGGCGGGGCGGAGGGGCTCGGCGGCCGGTCCGCCGTAGTAGGCGCCGGCGATCCACGGGCCCCGGACCTCCAGTTCACCGGCCGACTCGCCGTCCCAGGGCAGGCGTTCGCCGCCCGGCCCGGTGAGACGGGCCTCGACGCCGGCCGCGAACCGGCCCTGGGTGAGGCGGTAGCCGAACTCCTCCTCGGTGCCGATCGCGTGGGCCGGCGGCCGGGACACCGTGCCCAGCGGGGAGGTCTCGGTCATGCCCCAGGCGTGGCGGACCCGCATGCCGAGCGCGTCGAACGCCTCCATCAGCGACGGCGGACAGGCGGAACCGCCGATGGTCACCTGGGTGAGGGACGAGACGTCCCGGGGCCGGGCGGTCAGTTCGGCGAGCAGGCCCTGCCAGATGGTGGGGACGGCGGCGGCGTGCGTCGGCCGCTCGGTCTCGATCATCCGGGCGAGCGGTGCGGGCTGCAGGAACCGGTCCGGCATCAGCATGTTCACGCCGGTCATGAAGGTGGCGTGCGGCAGGCCCCAGGCGTTCACGTGGAACTGCGGTACGACCACCAGGGAGGTGTCCTGGTCGGTCAGGCCCATCGACTCGGCCGTGTTGACCTGCATGGAGTGCAGGTAGACGCTGCGGTGGCTGAACACCACGCCCTTGGGGTCGCCGGTCGTGCCGGAGGTGTAGCACATGGCCGCCGCCGCGCGCTCGTCCAGCTCCGGCCAGTCGTACGCGGCCGGCTTCCCGGCGATCAGCTCCTCGTACTCGTGGACCTGGGCGGACGCCCCGTCGAGCGGGGTCCGGTCGCCGGCTCCCGAGACGATGACGTGCTCCACCGTCTTCAGGTGCGGCAGCAGCGGGGCGAGCAGGGGGATCAGCGAGCCGTTGGTGATCACGACGCGGTCGGCCGCGTGGTTCACGATCCAGGCGAGCTGTTCGGGCGGGAGGCGGAGATTGAGGGTGTGCAGGACCGCGCCCATGGAGGGGATCGCGAAGTACGCCTCGACGTGCTCGGAGTTGTTCCACATGAGCGTTCCGACGCGGTCGTCGTCGCCGACCCCCAGGTCCTCGCGCAGGGCGTGCGCGAGCTGGGCGGCGCGGGCGCCGATCTCGGCGAAGGAACGGCGGTGCGGGTCCCCGTCGCCTGTCCAGGTGGTCACCCGAGAGGTGCCGTGGACCGTCGACCCGTGGGTCAGGATCCTGGAAATGAGCAGCGGTACGTCCTGCATCGTGCTCAGCACGGTGACCTCCCGGGGCGACATTGCCTACGCGGCGGTAAGGGGTGCGCCGATTCTGCGCACGTACCGCGCGGTATGTCACTAGGTCCCGGTGATCGATCACCGGCGGACCGGGCCCGGGCGGTCCGCCCGGCCGCTCACCGGCGTCCGGAGCAGCCCTCGCCGGTGCCCCGGGTCACCGGGATATGCCCAGCTCAGGGTGGAGTTCGGGGTCGTCGCGGAGCTTGCCCAGGGCGCGGGAGACCGCCGACTTCACCGTGCCGACGGAGACGCCGAGCACTTCGGCCGTCTGGGCCTCGCTGAGGTCCTCGTAGTACCTGAGGACGACCATCGCCCGCTGGCGGGCGGGCAGCTTCAGGATCGCCCGCCACATCGCGTCGTGCAGCGCCTGCTGCTCGGCCGGGTCGCTCCCGCCGGGCACGGGGTCCGGCTCGGGCAGCTCGTCGCACGCGAACTCGTCGACCTTGCGCTTGCGCCACTGCGACGTCCGTGTGTTCAGCAGGGCCCGCCGGACGTAGCCGTCCAGCGCGCGGTGGTCCTCGATCCGCTCCCAGGCGACGTACGTCTTGGTGAGCGCGGTCTGCAGCAGGTCCTCCGCGTCACTGGGGTTCGCGGTCAGCGACCGGGCGGTGCGCAGCAGCACCGGCTGCCGGGCCTTCACGTACGACGCGAAGGACGGGTACGAGAACGGCTGGTACGGCAAGGTCTGCGTCGCCGGCCTGGCGGCGTCCGAAGCCCTGGTGCAGACGGGTGTGGTCATGTCTCAACGCTATGAGCGCCGGGTACGGTCCCGGATCGCCCGCAGGTCCCGAAGCGGGCTCCGCCTCAGGTTGTAGGGGCGGGGCCGGCCGCACCTCCTGTAGGTGGACGAGGGGTGGAGCGCGGATGAGGGTTCACCCCTGAGGGGTGGGCCCGGAGGACGGGACCGGAGGACGGGACCGGAGTGGGCGCCGGCGGAGAGGGAACGCCTGCGCGACGGCACCGAAGTACCGCCGCGCCGACGTGCTGCGACCCCATGAAGCACACCCACACTCGGAGGGAGGGACCGGGCCGGCGCCGGTGGGCGCGCGCCCGCACCGGTCCCTCAGCTCACCACCACAGCGGGGTGAAGTTGACGGCGACGTTCTCGTTGCCCTGGTTGATGGCCGTGAACGCGGAGCCGTCGACCTGCGCGGTGTTGCTCTGGTTCGAGGCACCCGAGCCGACCGCCTGCTGCTGGGTGGTCGACGAGTTGCCGTTGTTGTCGTCACCGACACCGCTGCCGATGACGCCGGCGTAGGCCTCGGAGGCGGTCGCGTTCGATCCGTCGTCCGCGAAGGCGCCGTTGTCAGCGGTGGCCACGCCGGCGAAGAGGGCGGCGGCGAGCGGCAGGGCGGAGACGGCGGCGATGACACGGGCGGTACGGATGCTTGCCATGTTGTTCCTCCTGAAGATGCGCACCGGCCGCTGCCGGCGACACGAGAAGTACCTGAACCAGCCTGGTCACCAGGGCAGTTGGCCATCCGCCCCGGTGTCATGCACGACGTCGCGTGATCAGAGTTGCCCATCGGATCACCGGCGAACCATCCCCATAGCCCCGATTCGCTCTCAAGCGTGAGGACAAGTAGATAAACCCCTTTGCACCCTTGCGTCGCACTCAGGACAGGAGAGACGGCAACACCCCAAACGCCGCAAGAGGTGAAGCGTTCCGGCACCGCCGTCCCCACCACCCCACGCCCGCGCGCCCCGCGCACCCCTCTTCCCTTACTCGAACGCACATACGAAAATAAAGTCATGGCCACCACCCATCGGCAGGCCACGACGCCGGCCCTCGCACACGCCTTGTCAGCCGCCGAACGCGGACTGGCCGTCATCCCGCTCTCCCGGACCAAGCTCCCGGCCCTGCGTTCCCCCCACCGCGACGACCCCGACGGACCCGCCCCCTGCCGCGGCGAGTGCGGACGCCCGGGCCACGGGGTCCACGACGCCTCCACCGACCCCGCCCGCATCCGCGAACTGTTCACGGCCGCCCCCTGGGCCACGGGCTACGGCATCGCCTGCGGCCTGCCGCCGCACCACCTCATCGGCATCGACCTGGACACGAAACCGGACGGGGACTCCTCGACCGCCCTGCGCGAACTGGCCCTGCGGCACCTGTTCACGATCCCGCCCACGGTGGTCGTCCTCACCCCCAGCGGTGGCCGCCACCTCTGGCTGACCGGCCCGCCCGACGTCGTCGTCCCCAACTCGGCCGGCCGCCTCGCCCCGGGCATCGACGTCCGCGGCGCCGGCGGCTACCTCGTCGGCCCCGGCTCCCGCACCCGGCACGGCGCGTACGCCATCGCCCCCGGGACCGCGCACCTGGCGCCCGCACCCTGCCCGCGCGCCCTCCTGCGCCTCCTGCTCCCCGCGCCCCGGACCCGCCGCTCCACGCCCTCCACCGGCACCGCCCACGGCCAGGGCCTCGTCCAGTTCGTCCGCTCCGCCCACGAGGGCCAGCGCAACACCCGCCTGTTCTGGGCAGCCTGCCGCGCCTACGAGAACGGCATCGGCCCCGCCCTCACCGACGCCCTCCTCGCCGCGGCCCTCCACACCGGCCTCACCGAACCCGAGGCCCGCGCCACCCTCACCTCAGCGGCCCGCATGACGGGACACCGCCCCTGACACCCCCGCTGAACCACGCCCGCTCCACGGTGTGTGGGACGACGGCGGACGGGATGGGAGCCAGGGTGAGTGGTGGGTAAAGACGGCGGGCAGGTGCGGCTTGAAGAGGCCACACAGTGGCGTGACCGGATGGCGAACTAGTTCAGGTACGAATGCATTCACTAGCCCCGAGCAAGAAGTCATTGAGTGCCTGCTTGGCCTGTTCAACGCTGTCCTCCAGGCTTAGCCTGTCAGTCGCCTCCGCAACCAACCTGGTGGCTTCAAGCGCTCTTTCTGCGAGCTGAAAAAGACCTGGGTCCTCAGTAACAAGCCGAACCCGAAATAGAGCTTGCTGCGCGATCATGCGGCGGTGGTACGACTCCGTCTTTGCGTCGACAAACGCCGGACTGTCTCGATCTTCGAGTCCTCGATGGAACGGGTCATACTGCGCTCGGCGGTAGGCGACGACAGCTTCGGCAAAGCCACTGTAGGCGGCCAGGCGTTCTTCTCGGGTCAGCCGTCTCCAGGTGAAGGCTTCGGCACGGTCCGTCGCCTTTCGTTGGAAAAGGAATGTGAGGAAAGATCCAAGTAAGGTCCCGGCAACCGCCACGAGGCTTGTCAGAGCGCCACCCATCTGGCCAGTTCACCACAAGTGGGTTGCTGGCAGCTAGCCCCTGGCTCGGTCGGCTCCGCCAGCCCGCAGCCACGCCCGTACAAAACAGTGATCACGGCGGCCGAGAAGCTCTTGTCTGTCTCCAAGCAGTGCAAGGTCGGCTGGCGATGACAGAGGCCACCGAGGTGACAGACCTCGCATCCCTGCGGTGTAGGGCACGCCGAGCGATCTGGAAGAACCGCGCCTGCGCCCTAAAATCTCACTATGGCATCAGAGTTGACCCCTCAGCAGGTCCTTCGGGAGTGGCTTTTGACCATACTGGGGGAGCTAGGTGGCAGCGTACGCACGGCCCGAGCGCTCAAGGTGATGGAGCAACGCTACGGAGCGCTACTTTCTGAGGAGGATTGGGCCCTCACGAAAAGAGGTGATGAGTCTAAATGGTGGAACAGGACTAGATTCGAACGGAAGAACATGGAACGAGCGAAGCTCCTAGTTCCAGCTGGCGAGTCACGAGGCATTTGGACGCTGACCGAAGCAGGGTGGGAAGAGTATCGCAAAATCCAAAAAGTGGGACCCGCTGTGGAGCTAGTCGAAGAGCTCAAAGATCCTTCACCACCTCAACCCCCTAGCGAGCCAGCCGGACAAGAGTCTCCGTCGCGCGCCGAAGTAACCACGCAGCGCATAATTCGAAGCACTGCCGTGACAGACTATGTCAAGCGGATTCATGATCACACCTGTCAAATATGCGGAATTCGCCTTACCACCCCTAAAGGGGCCTACAGCGAAGCAGCGCACATTCGCCCCCTGGGGCATCCTCATTCCGGTCCTGATATTGCAGCCAATGTGCTTTGCCTGTGCCCCAATCATCACGTCCTTTTCGACTTCGGAATGCTGAGTGTTTCTGACGATTTGATCGTCACCGATCATTCTTCTGAGATTTCCCCCAGGCATCTCAGGGAGGCGTCAGGTCATCTGATAGGGCGTGACTACCTTGCGTACCACAGGAATCACCACAGTCGGTAAGAGGTCTCGTGCTGTTAGTGAAGCTCGACTCATCTGCTGAGGGTGCAGCGACCCCGGGGCCGTCGAGCAACCGGCGGGACTTCTCGTGACTGACCTCCGGGCCGTCCCTGGGCCGTCCGAGGTCACCCGATGCCGACCAACAACGACAGAAGCCCACGGCATCTGAACTGGCTAGAGCCGTGGGCTTCTTCAGTCTCGCTGGTCAGCGAGACCGGTGTTCAGTAGACCGGCTTGTGAGCGCCTTCCCGGGCCGTCCTCGGGCTGTGGAAGGGCGCTCAGCGCTGACCAACGCCGACAACTGCCCACAGCTCAGCAGCAGGTCAGGGCGTTGATCGATAAGGCGGCCGCAGATCACGGCCGCCCGTGATCAGTTGTGGCTGTACTGAACGAGCAGCATCCAGCAACCAGCCAGCCCCGACGAGAAGCAACGTGGCTGAGGTCAGTGGGAGTACATCGAGACACACGCGCACCTGATCGGTCATCGCACCCACCGTCGTGGCTGACTGTCGTCGGCTGAGGTGCAGAGCCTGAGTCCGCTCGCCGCAGCGGGAGGCAACCCGGTTACTGCCCGGGTTGCCTCCCGCTGGCGACGTGGTGCCTTGACCGAAGTCTGGTCCTTGGTTGTCCCTCAAGAAGGTGCACGTTTCGCTAGGAGGTGGCCGCGGCTGTTCGCTACGCGCAGCACGTCCCCCAGGGCGCCAGCCAGCCGAGCGGCGAGGAGAGCCATGTCCTCCTCGTCGTCGATTCTCCGGCCTTCCAGGATCTGAAGGGCTTCCTCCCGGAGTTTGTCTGCCGCCCCGAGTTGCATGGCCTCGATGTGATCGGCCAGGCGGGACACGTAGCCGTCGCTGTCGTCGGTGCTCAGGTAGCACGGTTTGCCTCCCGGTCCCGACCAAGGAAGAAGCCTCAGTTCAGACCCGGCGCCGGAGCGCCTCTCAGGGCGTGCCCCAGTCGTGCCCCTTCCGTGCCCGTTCGGCCGGGAAACCAGGGGGAACGGTGGGGCCCGGCATGGCGACGGCCCCTGACCATAAGCACTGGTCAGGGGCCGTTCACCTGCGGTGGGTGTGGGATTTGAACCCACGGTGACATCGCTGCCACGACGGTTTTCAAGACCGTTCCCTTAGGCCGCTCGGGCAACCCACCTGGGCGCCGCCCACCAGGAGCGGAGCGGGTACAGCGTACCGGTTCGGAGCGTTTCGCAATGGTGGTGGTCCACGCGGCTGCCCGCTGATGTCCGGGGCCGGAGGCGCGGGAAGGCGGGTGGCCCGGGGAGGCGGTGGCCGCCCCGGGGGCCCGGGGTGCGTTTGTCCGTGCGGGGCCGGGAGTGGGATCAGGCGGCCACGATGTCGTCGTCGCGGCTGGTGTCCCTGCTGCTCACCTCCCACCGGGGTGACGACTTGTTCAGCGTGACGGTGAAGGTGATGTTGTTGTGGTCGCACCACGGGCCGTACTTGGTGCCCAGGCAGGTCTTGTGCTCGACGTCCTGCTCCAGGACGTACTGCCTGCCGGTCGCCTTGAGGATGGCGGGAGCGGGCTCGGGGGTGACGGTGACTCCGTAGAGGAGGTCGCCGGCTGTCGTGGTGGTGGCGAAGATGCGCAGGGTGGTGTCCGCCGTCAGCGCGCCAGACGCGTCGACGCACCGGGTGATGCGGAGCTTGAGGTCGGCGGTCTTGATGTTCACCACGTGGTTGCGGACCTCGTAGTGCGAGGTGTGGGTCTTGCAGCCCGCGGCGCCGGCCGCCTTGGCGTCGGCGGCGGTGTTGGCCACGGTGGCGGTGGTTGTGGTGTGCGGGGAGTCGTCGGTGGTGAGGGCGCCGGCCGTGATGCCGCCGGCCAGCAGGCCGGTGGCGACGGCGGCCACGGCCACGGTGCGGCTCTTCCTCTGTCGGGTGGTGTGCATGGCTGTGCTCCTTCGGTGAGTGGGCGAGTCAGGCGCGGGCTGTCAGGGCTTGACGTGCTGCCAGATGAGCCAGCCGAGGGCCTGCTGTCCGGCGGCGTTGGGGTGGAAGGACTCGACGGGAGGGTTGCTGACCCCGTTGACCCACTCGGTGTCCGCGCAGATCTCGTGGCCCTTGAACGACGCCCGCGGGTCGATGAATGTGAACCCGTACGCGGCCGCCCGGGACTCGATGACCGAGTTCAGGGCGTCGGCCGCCCGGCCGATCGCGCGGTGGGTGCTGGTGGGCCAGGCGCCGTCGCCGAAGCAGGCCAGGGTCGCTTTGTTCTTGACCAGATCGGGGTAACCGACCACGACGACGTCGGCGTTCTTAGCCTTCTTCTTGATCGTCTCGTAGAGGGTGTCCAAGCGCCCCGGCAGATCCGCCCGGTAACGGCTCGCCACCCCGTTGATCTTGCTGTTGCAGTCGTCGGTCGCCGGCGGGTTGTAGAGGTAGCAGTCCGTGAGGATGCCCGCGAAACCGAAGTCGTTGGCGCCGACCTGGACGGTGACCAGGTCGGTGTTCTTGTCGAGCGTCTCCGTCTGCTGGTTGAGCGTGGCCTTGACGCTCGCGCCGCAGAACGCCTGGAAGTCCAGCTCCGCCTTGAGGGCCGACGCCACCCGCTTCGGGTAGGCCAGGCTGGAGTTGGCCACCCTGGTCGTCTTCGCTCCGTCCGCGAAGCAGGCCTGCTCCTTCGGATCGAAGGAGTCGGGGGTGGGGGAGCCCGCCCCTATCCCGGCGGCCACCGAGTCGCCCAGGGCCACGTACTGGACCTGCCCTGCCTCGGCCGCGGCGTTGGCCACGGACTCACCGGCCGTGCCGGGGGCCGGTGAGCCGTCAGCGGTGAGGGCGCCGGCCGTGATGCCGCCGGCCAGCAGGCCGGTGGCGACGGCGGCCACGGCCACGGTGCGGCCCCGGTATGTGCGTGTACTGCGCATGCCATGCTCCTTGATCGACAAGGGAGGAAAGCCGTCCCGCGCGGCGGGTGACGGCATCGGAAGAGAGCGCTCCTGCCGCCGGTCCACGCGAGCGGGACGGCTGTCGGCAGGGCGGTCCCCGCACTCGGCACAGGTGCCTGACGAGGAGGCGCCGGCCTGGTGGTGCGGGGCGGTGGAAGAAGCGTGGCCCCGCGGCCGGAGCCCGGGCAACGGTGTGCGGCGGCCCGGACAGTCCGGGGTTGTCCTCGCAGGTCAGTTGGGGTGTCCAGGCAGGCCGGCGCCCTTGTCGGCACGGGTCGGCGGGAGGCGGACGCGGACGGGACTGTCCCGGACGCCTCAAGATCTGGCGAGACACCGACGCGGCGGCACAACCTCCTCCCGGGCCGCGAAATCCCGGCCCCAAGGAGGAGGTTGTGATGACACCGAAGAACCCGAAGCCGAACGCGCCGCGGCCGACCGGGACATCGACATCGGCAGCTGCGCCGACGCCGCTATCCACGCCGATCGCCACGCCGGCCTCGCACCGCAGGCCGCGCACGTCAGGGGCCGGTACGAGACGAAAGCGCCGGGCCGCGACCGGGGTGACCGGGCTGATCGTGGCGTTCGTGCTCTCGTTGCTGGCGGGCGCGCTGCTGGCCGTCCACGGACCGTCGGAGTCCTCCATGGCCGACCGGCCCTCGGTCACCCTCCAGCCGACGACGCCGGCCGCACCCGCCGAGCCGAGCGAGCCGGCCGAGACCGAGAAGTCTCGGGAAGCCGAAACGGCGGAGAAGGCGGAGAAGAAGTCCGAGGAGACGGAGAAGACGGAGGGGGTCGTCCTGCGTTCCGGGGACACGCTCTGGGAGCTGGCCCACGCCCACGGCACCACCGTCAAGACGCTCCAGCTGCTCAACGACCTGGGCTCGTCGACGCTGATCTACGCCGGGACCACCCTGGACGTACCCATCGGTGAGGCGGACGCGGCCGGCTCCGTACGGCAGTCCGAAGCCGCCCCCTCGCCTTCCCCGACGCCCACCGACAAGCCCACCGACAAACCCGCCGACAAGCCCGCCGACCGTGCTGACCGCGCCGGGGTGTCCGCCCGGAGCGCCGCCGTCGCCTACGCCCGCGGGCAACTGGGCAAGCCCTACGTCTGGGGCGGCACCGGTCCCTCCTCCTTCGACTGCTCGGGCCTGGTGATGCGGGCCTGGCAGGCGGCCGGCGTGGAACTGCCGCGCACCACCTGGGACCAGATCAGTGCCGGCCGCGCCACCACCCGCGACCGCCTGGTCCCCGGCGACCTCGTCCTGTCCTACGGCGGCGGCCACGTCGCCCTCTACATCGGTGACGGACGGGTCATCCACGCACCCCGCCCCGGCAGCACGGTCACCGTCGCGCCTCTCCCCAGTCCCGGTGACGTGACCGCCTACCGCCACATAGCCGCGTGAACCAACACGGGAAAACAGCACTCATGTACAGAACAACGGCCTTTAAGCTTCCTTGGTACTCACGAGACGAGGGAGCGGTGATGGGACGGGGGCCCGATCCTGCGGCGGCACACAGCCCTGCGGAGTTCATGGAGCTGCTGCGGCAGTTACGCCGCTGGGCGGATATGAGCTACCGGCAACTGGAGCGCAACGCCACCGACGCCGGTGACGTGCTGCCGCGCGCGACGATCTCCGCCGCCCTCGGCCGCGACGACCTTCCCCGCGAGGAACTCCTGGCGGCCTATGTACGGGCCTGCGGTGGTGACGACGACACGGTGTCCGCTTGGGTCGATGCCCGTCGGCGCCTGTCCGTCTCCGGTGGCGGGACGCTGTCCGGAAACGGTGGCGGGACCACGGACGGAACCGGTGGCGGGACGACGGTCTGCCAGACGGCGGACGGCGAGACGCCGGCCGACCAGACGCCGGCCGACCAGACGGCGGCCGGCGGCGGCGGGACGCCGTCCGTCAGCGGGACGGCTCAGGACGCCGCCCCGGCCGCCGCCCCCGCCTCCGCGGATGACCGCGCCGGCGTCGGGGAAGCCGCTGCCGCCGAGTCGGCCCCGGGTCCCGGTCCGGCCGGTGAGGGCGGCGCGAGCGCGTCGGACGCCCCGTCCGGGCACGAGTCCACCTGGCGTCGGCAGGGCCCGCTGGTCGCGATCGCCGCCTGCACCGTCGTAGGGGTTCTCGTCCTCTCGCTGTGGCCGCACGACGACGAACCGGGCGATGAGCGTCGCGCGGAGCGCGGGCCGTCGAGTGCGCCGTCCGCCGGCACCGCCGCGCCCGACACCGCGTCGGAGCGGCCGTCCTCGTCCCCCACCGCCCGCCGCTCGGCCACGGCCGGGTCCGGGTCCAGGCCCGGGTCCGGTGCGCCGGTCTCCCCGGACGCCTCGCCCGCCGGTCACGAGGAGACGGCGGCCGGCCCCACTCCCACCGCGAGTACGACGCCGACGCGGGTCCTGGCGCAGTTGCCCGCGGCCGGACCGGCCGGCATCCACCCGGCGTCCGATCCGTCCCGATGCCTGACCGAGGGCCGTGAACGCAACGGGCGTACCGACCGTGAGATCGCCGTCCAGCACTCCTGCTCGGACGCCCCGCTGCCGCAGGTCCAGTTGGAGAAGGTGGGCGGGCAGACGTACCGCATCCAGTGGTACCACCCCGACGAGGGCACGGGCTGCCTGACGGTCGACGACGCCTCCGTGTCACCCGGCGCGCTGCTCTCTCCCCGGAACTGCGCCGGCAGTGACAGCCAGACGTTCCGCCTGGAGGCGTCCGGGGACGGCTTCCGGCTGCGGCCGGTGCACAGCGGGCTGTGCGTCGGGTTCCTGCCGCCGGTCGCCGACGGCGCGGAGGCCGTGCAGGCCGCCTGCACCGGTGCCCCCGACCAGGTCTTCACCTTCTCCCCGGCCTGAGGCACCGTGCGAGAGGGGCTGCTCAGTCGTCGCCGGTCTTGGAGCCCAGGGTGAGTTCCACCGTGTTCTCCTTGCCGTCGCGCTCGTAGGTGACCTTCACCTTGTCGCCGGGCTGGTGGGTCCAGATCTCGCCGATCAGGGTGGGGCCGCTGTCGATGACGTGGTCGTCCAGCTTGGTGATGACGTCGCCGGGCTTGAGGCCGGCCTTGTCCGCGGGGCCGCCGGACTCGACGGGCTCGGCGCCGCTGACGCCCTGCTCGGTGATCTGGGCGCCGTCGGCCGTCTCCTCCAGGGAGACGGACGCGCCGATCTTCGCGTACACCGGCTCACCGGTCTTGATCAGTTGCTGGGCGACGTACTTGGCCTGGTTGATCGGGATGGCGAAGCCGAGGCCGATGGAGCCGGCCTGGCCGGTGCCGCCGAGGCCGTTGCTCGCGGACTGGATCGCGGAGTTGATGCCGATGACGTTGCCCCGGGCGTCCAGCAGCGGGCCGCCGGAGTTGCCCGGGTTGATGGAGGCGTCGGTCTGCAGGGCGCTCATGTAGGACGCCTTGCTGGTGGCGCTGCCGTCGCTGGAGGCGACCGGGCGGTTCTTGGCGCTGATGATGCCGGTCGTCACCGTGTTGGACAGGCCGAACGGGGCGCCGATGGCGATCGTCGAGTCGCCCACGGCCACCTTGTCGGAGTCGCCGAGGGCGAGCGGGTTCAGGTTCGACGGCGTGTTCGCCAGCTTGATGACGGCGACGTCGTAGCCCTGGGCGTGGCCGACCACCGAGGCGTTGTACTTCTTCCCGTCCGGGAACGTGGCGGTGAGCTTGCCGCCGTCGACCGCCTCGGCCACCACGTGGTTGTTGGTCAGGATGTGGCCCTGCTTGTCGAAGACGAAGCCGGTGCCGGTGCCGCCCTCGCCGCTGGTGCTCTCGGCCTCGATGGTGACCGTGCTGGGCAGCGCCTTGGCGGCCACGCCCGCGATGGTGCCCGCGTCGCGCTTGACCGAGCCGCCGGTGTCGGAGGCGGAGACCGTGGTGGAACCCGAGTCGTTGTTCTCTGCCAGGGTGTAGCCGAGGCCACCGCCGAGGCCACCCGCCACCAGCGCGGCGACCAGGACCGCGGCGACCAGCCCGCCGCGCCCGCCGCCGGACTTCGGCGCGGGCTGCTGGTACGGGGCGCCCCAGCCGCCGCCGGAGCCGTCACCGCCGCCGAAGCCCACACCGCTCCCGGTGCCGGCGCCGCCGCCCGCGTACGGGGAGGCCGGCGGCGGGGGCGGCGGCCAGGAGGCGTCGGGGGCCGAGCCCTGCGCGGCCGCTCCGTAGGGCGCCGGTCCCTGCGCCGGGCCGCCTGGAGCGCCGGGGTGGCCCTGGGAGGCGCCGTTCGGCCCCGCGGGCGGCGTCGGCATGCCGCCCTGGGGCGCCGACGGCTGCGGGGAAGCTGCGGGAGAGTCCACCGGCACGGGAGGTGCGGACGGGGCCGGGGGTACCGCGGTGCCCTCGTTCTCGGTGCTCACAGCTTTTCTCCTCGGTCCATGGCTGTTGTTCGGTCCCACTGAGCAGCACTCAGCCACGCTCGTGCGCGTCGGCCCCGAGGGGCTCGACGCGGTGCAGCTGCGCATGTCTTTTTTGTATGCCCCAGCTTTTCCCACGGGCCGTCAGAGCACCATAAGCGGTCGCTGTGGGTCCGCGGCGATTTCTTACATAGGAAATGTAAGACATACCGGCCTGGATGCCCCGCCCGTGCCCCCCTGTCCGTCCCACACCCGTCCCCGCGCGGTGGCACCATGACGCGGTGACCCACGCACGACAGCACCGTATCCAGGTCGTCGCCCACCGCGGGGCCTCGGAAGAAGCCCCCGAGCACACCCTCGCCGCGTACACGAAGGCCATCGAGGAGGGTGCGGACGCCCTTGAGTGCGATGTGCGCCTGACGGCCGACGGGCACCTCGTGTGCGTCCACGACCGGCGCGTCAACCGTACGTCCAACGGGCGCGGCGCGGTCTCGGCGATGGAGCTGGCCGACCTGGCGGCGCTGGACTTCGGCTCCTGGAAGACGCGCGAGGCGTGGCGGGTCCGCGGCGAGGAGCCCCAGTGGGAGCACCGGCCGGAGGACCGGGAGGCGACCTCCGTACTCACCCTCGAACGGCTCCTGGAACTCGTCGCCGACGCGGGACGCAGGGTGGAGCTGGCCATCGAGACCAAGCACCCGACGCGCTGGGCGGGGCAGGTGGAGGAGCGGCTGCTGGCGCTGCTGAAGCGGTTCGGGCTCGACGCGCCGGCCGACGCGGACGAGACACGCGTGCGCGTGATGAGCTTCTCGGCGCGTTCGCTGCACCGGGTGCGGGCCGCCGCGCCGGCGCTGCCCACCGTCTACCTGATGCAGTTCGTCTCGCCCCGGCTGCGCGACGGGCGGCTGCCGGTCGGCGTCCGGATCGCGGGTCCCTCGGTACGGATCGTGCGCAGCCATCCCGCCTACATCGAGCGTCTGAAACGGGCCGGTCACCAGGTGCACGTATGGACCGTGAACGAGCCGGAGGACGTGGACCTCTGCGTGGGCCTCGGCGTCGACGCCATCATCACCAACCGGCCCCGCGCGGTCCTGGACCATCTCGGCCGCTGAGACCGCCGGAGCCAGCAGAGCCAGAGTCGGCAGAGTTAGCAGGGCCAGCAGGGCCAGCGGTCAAACCGGCGCATTCCAGCCATCCGATGACGCCTGGTTACGGGGAGTGCCCCGGCGCGTGCGATGCGCGGTCGCGTATGTCGAATGCGTCACCGGGCGGGGATCGGCCGGTTTCCGGTTCAGGCCAATGGGGCATCCACACCGTGGCGTGGGGCAAAGGAGGTCTCGGGGGTGGCGTTGGTGGTGGCACAGGAGGTGCCGACGTCGTCGAGCATGGCCGTTCCCCATGGCCCTTCGGGCGTGGGGGAAGCAAGACACCGCATGCGTGATCAGTTGCGCAGGAGCGGAGTCACGGAAGCGGTCATCGACGACGCCGTACTGATCCTTTCGGAACTCTTGAGCAATGCGTGCAAGCACGGCCGGCCCCTGGGTGACGCCCTGGCCGGAGACGGTGACGTACGTGCCGCCTGGCGGGTGGACGCCGGCGGCCGGCTCCTGGTCGAGGTGACCGACGGCGGCGGACCGACCCGTCCGGCCCCCGCGACCCCCTCGGTGACGGCACACGGGGGCCGTGGTCTCAACATCATCACCGCGCTGGCCGACGACTGGGGCGTCCGCGACGACGCCCGGGGCGAGGTCACGGTCTGGGTCGTCGTCCATGCGGATGTGTACGACCCGGACGCCGGGCACCGCCGCGACGACTTCGCCGCGCGGGTGGGCGCCCCGGCGGTGGCCGACATCCCGGGGCTGGACTTCGCGGACGCCTTCGACGATCTGGGCTGACGCGAACGCGACGAGCTGACGGCACGTCGCGCCGGCTCCTCGGTGTACGGGGGGCTGACGGAGGGCCGACGGGGGCGACGAGGGGCTGACGGGGGGCTGACGGGGGGCGGCTGACGGGAGCGATCGACACTTCGGCAGACGGGTCCGGCCATCCGGTTCGACCGGCACTTCGGCCGACGGCTCCGACCGACCGATGCGACCGATGCGACCGGCACTTCGGCCGACGGGTGCGGCGGACAGCCTGCCGGGCGTCCCGCGAAACCCGTGCCGTCGTCCACCGGCCCGGAGTTGTCCACAGCCCCGGAGTCGTGCACGGCCCCGGAGTCGTGCACAGCCCCGGAGTTGTCCACAGGTTCCCGTCGGCCACCGCCTGAACGGCTAGGCTCGCGCCCGTACGAGTAGAGCCGTAACCGGGAGACACCCACGATGGCCAAGAAGCGCCCCCAGACGAAGGCCAAGCGCCCTCAGCTCGATGCGGAGGTCCCGGTCGTCGGCGCCCGCGAGCCCTGCCCCTGCGGCAGCGGTCGCCGTTACAAGGCGTGTCACGGGCGGGCCGCCGCCCAGGCCGTGACCGAGCTGGTGCAGCGCCCGTTCGAGGGACTGCCCGGCGAGTGCGACTGGGTGGCGCTGCGCGAGCTGGTGCCGGCGGCGACGGCCGGGCTGCCGCTGAAGGGCGGCCTGCCCGAGGGCGTGCCGTCCGTGACCCTGGCGACGGTCCTGCCGATGGCCTGGCCGGCGCTGCGCCGCGACGACGGCTCGGTCCTGCTCGGGCTGCAGAACGACACGCCCTCCGGTGACATCAGCCGCGACCTGGCCGACACCCTCCAGCGGGCCCTGGGCGCCGAGCCGGGTACGCCGGTCCAGGCCCGCCGCGCACCGGCGGACGGGCCACGGCTCCAGGACCTGCTCGACGCCGACGGCGTTTTCGAGCCAGTGGTGCACGAGGGCTTCGAGTTCTGGGTCCCGGACGCGGAGAACGCCACGCCCGAGGTGGCCGCCTCCCTGGAGCGGGCCAACGCCGCGGCCATCCCGACCGTCCGGCTCCAGGGCGTCGACGCCGCCTACTGGTGCGAGACGCCGGAGAAGAACCACCTGCGCTGGGTCATGCCGCATGAGGAGGAGCGACTTCTGGACGCTCTCGCGCGGCTGCACGCGGCGGGCCGGTCGTCCCTCGGGGAGGGCACCCGGCTCGTCGGTTCCTTCCGCGCCCACGGGCTGATCGTGCCGGTCTGGGACCTGCCGAGCGCCGTCTCCGCGCAGGACGTCGAGAAGCCGGCGGCCGAGTTCGCCGAGCGCCTCGCCGAGGCCCTGGGCACGGACGCGCCGCTCACCGCCGAGGAGCGCCGGGCCCGTGGCGGTCTGACCAACCGGCAGGTCACGCTCAGCTGACGGCCGCCCCCGGGGTGGGTGACTCCGGTCACAACTCCCGGTCGGCGCAGGTCAGTCGATGACCGGAAACACAGAGACGGAATTTGCTAACCGCCGATCTCTTGTTACCGTTCCAGTAGCCCGGTTGCTGGTGCATCCCCCGTCGCCAGCAACCGGGCCTTTGCGCGTCCGGCGCCGTCCGGCACCGCACGGTGCCGTGCGGTGCCGTTCACGTTCAGCACCGCTCAGCGCCGTTCGTTCCGTCCTCGCACACCGAGCGCCCACGGCCGCGCGCCCCGCGGCCGTGCCGCCCCGCGCCCTACATCTCGGGCGCGCTCACACCCGTACGAGTCAGGGCGTCGACCACCGCGTCGACCACGGCCTCCACGTCGGGCACCCAGGGCGAGGACGAGCCGGGCAGCGGAGCCCGCTCCCAGCGGACGGGGCCCGCGCCGCACTCGGACGGGGGCAGGGCGAGATAGCCGCCCTCGCCGTGGAAGCGCAGGGAGCCGGGGACGAAGTCCTTGGCGTAGAGCAGCTCGCCCAACTGCTCCAGGGAGTACGGCTTGACGAGGATGGACCAGCGGGCCGGCGAGGCGACGACCGGGCCGAGCCGCATGCCCGTCCGGTCGAGCGCGGCCAGGGCGCGGGCGGCCGGCAGCGCGGGCAGGGACACGGCGCACGGGGCGTTGCCCCCGGTGGCCAGGATGATCGGGGCGGCCGGCCGGTTGGTCCACCACCAGCGCACCATGCGTCCGTCGGCGGTGGCCGCGAGCAGCCCCGGGTCGAAGGGGTGCGCGCCGGGCACCGTGCACTCCGGGTCGGGGCAGGAACAGCCGGAACGCCCCTCCGGATCCGCCGCCACGCCCGGGAGAACGGGCCACTGCCATTCCGTGGCGTAGGTCAGAGCCGCGCTGATCAGGTCAGGCCCCCCGTCACCGCGCCGGGACAGGAGCCTGCGTCGCCTTCCGAGGATCTCGCGCATGAGCGCTCGTTCCTTTCCGTTGCACGCCTGGCAACACCGAGGTCCACATCACACCATGTGTCGATCTCTTCACTGCGCGAATCACTTGCGCGCACTTTTGCGCGTATCTGTCGGCGCGTCACACCTTGCCGGGAGGCAAGGGGAACCCCTATGGGTCGAGCATCGGCTGCGTCCGCGGCCGGTCCGTCCATACTGCGTCGGGCAAAAGCATGGGCGTGGCGCGGGGGTGGCGGAGTCTGGCGTTTTGCCGTCCCGCGTATTTCTCTCCGCCTCCGCCACGGGAGGATGGGGCACGGTCGTCGGTGGATAGGACGCCCGGGTCCATCGCCAGGTTCCGGATGGTGCCGACCACCCGCCAACCACCCCTGGCTTTCACCGAGTACGTACCCATCACGACCGCTGTGACGCTCTGTGAAGCACCACCAGTCGACCGCAACAAGAGGTACTGCGGGGCGTTTTCCAGCCAACTTTGTTTCTTCGCACAACACAGACCAGGACGCCACTTACGCCTCATGGACACCAGGAATTCCAGCAGGACAATGCTGGACATCCCCTCACGAGTGCGTGTACATGTGGAGACACTGCCGGCGACGCAGAATGACATGGGGGTTTGCGATGCTTTTGAGCAGTAAGAGCCGGTCGGGAAGCCGACTGCCATGAACGCGCCGCACCCTCCGAAAGTGGCCGGAATCGATTCAACGGTTCCCTCACCCGCCCACACTGCCGCGCCCGTCCCGCCCGGCGCCCCGGCGGTCCGCCCGGCCGCTCCTGGCGCTCCCGGCGCCCTCCTCCAGGACCGCCTCGCCGGCTGGGTCTCCGACCTCACCACGCTGCACGAACTGACCGAGCGCCTGGTCCGCACCGGCACCCTCGCCGACGCCTTCGACGAACTGCTGCGCGCCGGAGCCGCCCTGGTGGGCGCGCGCCGCGGCCTGGTCGTCCTGGAGCCCGCCGACGGACTCGGCCCGGACACCTCGGCCGGCTTCGGCCTGGCCCGCGCCGACCTCGGGCACATCGAGACCGTGCCGCGCGCCTCACTGGCGTACGGACGGATCCTGGACGGGCTGCCGGTCGGCGAGGCCGGGATCGCCGAGCCCGACCTGCTCGCCGAGGAGGGACTCGACCCCCGCCACCGCGACGTCGCCGTCCGCCTCGGCTACGCCGCCAGCTACGCGCTCCCGCTGCGGACCGAGACCGCCGGCCGCCTCGGCGCCGCCGTATGGCTGTACGACGAGCCCGCCGAGCCGCGCGAGCGGCAGCGGCACCTGGCCGGGCTGTACGTCCGCTACGCCGCCGAACACCTGGACCGGCTCCGCGAACTGGAGCGCACGCGCGCGTGCATGGCCACGATCGCCGAGGAACTGCTCCCCGCGCGGCTGCCGCGCGCCCCCGGCGTCCGGCTCGCCGCCCGGCACCGCACCGGCCCGCGCGGCGGCGGCGACTGGTACGACGCGCTGCCGCTGCCGGACTCCGCGCTCGGCCTGTGCGTCGGCTCCGTCACCGGCTCCGGACCCGGCGCGCTGGCCGCGATGGGCCGGATGCGGGCCTCCCTGCGGGCGTACGCCGTGATGGAGGGCGAGGACCCGGTCGCCGTCCTGTCCGACCTGGAGCTGCTGCTGCGGCTCACCGAGCCCGCCCGCACGGCCACCGCCCTGTTCGGCTACTGCGAGCCCGCGCTGCGCCGGATCACGCTGGCCGGCGCCGGGCACAGCCCGCCGCTGCTGACCGGGGAGCGGCGCACGGAGTTCGTGGAGACCTCCGTCTCCGCGCCGCTGGGCATGCTGGCCTGCTGGGAGGCGCCGAGCGTGGAGGTGTGCGCCGCCCCCGGGGAGACAGTGCTGCTGTACACCGACGGGCTGCTGCGCCGTACCGGCGACCCGGTCGACCGCGCCTTCGCCCGCCTGCACGCGGCCGCCGCCGGGGTCCCCCGGGCCAGACGGCACGATCCGGACGCGGTCGCCGAGCACGTCCTGCGCACCGTGCTGCCGGACGGGCTGGACGAGGCGGACTCCGAGGAGGACGTGGTGCTGCTCGCCGTCCGCTTCGAGTAGCCGCCGCGGGAGCGGCGGCAGCGGCCCTCCCGGCCGCCGGTGTAACAGGTCCTCGCGCCCTTGGCCCCCTTCCGTACGACCGTACGATGGGGGGTGGTCCAGTGCCGTAACAAGGAGGATGACCGTGTCGGAGGAGCTGCCGGAGACCCCGGAGACCGCTGAGGAAGAGCCGATCAAGCAGCGCAAGAACGGCCTGTACCCGGGCGTGTCCGACGAGCTCGCCGAGAACATGAAGTCCGGCTGGGCCGACACCGAGCTGCGCGGCCTGGAGCCGATCGCCCAGGCCGCCGAGACCGCCGCCCGCCGCGCCGCGCTGTCCGCCCGCTTCCCCGGCGAGCGCCTGGTGATCCCCGCGGGCAACCTGAAGACCCGTTCCAACGACACCGAGTACGCCTTCCGCGCCTCCGTCGAGTACGCGTACCTCACCGGGAACCAGACCGAGGACGGCGTCCTGGTGCTGGAGCCCGAGGGCGAGGGCCACACGGCCACGATCTACCTGCTGCCGCGCTCCGACCGGGAGAACGGCGAGTTCTGGCTGGACGGCCAGGGCGAGCTGTGGGTCGGCCGCCGTCACTCCCTCACCGAGGCGGAGAAGCTGTACGGCATCCCCGCCTCCGACGTGCGCGAGCTGGCCGGCAAGCTGCGCGAGGCCACCGGCCCGGTCCGCGTCGTGCGCGGCCACGACGCCGGCATCGAGGCCGCGCTGACCGACAAGGTCACCGCCGAGCGCGACGAGGAACTGCGCGTCTTCCTCTCCGAGGCCCGCCTGGTGAAGGACGGGTTCGAGATCGGTGAGCTGCAGAAGGCGGTCGACTCGACCGTGCGCGGCTTCGAGGACGTCGTGAAGGTGCTCGACAAGGCGCAGGCGACCAGCGAGCGCTACATCGAGGGCACGTTCTTCCTCCGCGCGCGCGTGGAGGGCAACGACGTCGGCTACGGCACCATCGCCGCCGCCGGCCCGCACGCCTGCACCCTGCACTGGGTCCGCAACGACGGCCCGGTCCGCTCCGGCGACCTGCTGCTGCTCGACGCGGGCGTGGAGACGCACACGTACTACACCGCGGACGTCACGCGCACGCTGCCGGTCGGCGGCCGCTACAGCGACATCCAGAAGAAGATCTACGACGCCGTGTACGAGGCCCAGGAGGCCGGTATCGCGGCGGTGAGGCCGGGCGCCAAGTACCGCGACTTCCACGACGCGGCGCAGCGGGTGCTGGCCGGGAAGCTGGTCGAGTGGGGGCTCGTCGAGGGCCCGGTCGAGCGGGTGCTGGAGCTGGGGCTGCAGCGCCGCTGGACGCTGCACGGCACCGGCCACATGCTCGGCATGGACGTCCACGACTGCGCCGCCGCGCGCGTGGAGACGTACGTGGACGGCACGCTGGAGCCCGGCATGGTGCTGACCGTGGAGCCGGGCCTGTACTTCCAGGCCGACGACCTGACCGTGCCCGAGGAGTACCGGGGCATCGGCGTCCGGATCGAGGACGACATCCTGGTCACCGCCGACGGCAACCGGAACCTGTCGGACGGGCTGCCGCGCCGCTCCGACGAGGTCGAGGCGTGGATGGCCTCGCTCAAGGGCTGACGCGACGGTGAGGGCCGGGCGTGTCCGGCCCTCACACCGCCACGAGCGGTGCGTCGTTCCGCCACTTGATGATCTTGTCGAAGCTCACCACCGCGCCGCCGCGCGCCGTCGCGCTGCCGATGTGGACATGGTCGGCGAGTTCCCGGATGAGGCACAGCCCCCGGCCGTGCTCGGCGTCGGCGGGCGCCGGCGCCGGCCGGGACGGGCGGCCCGCGGTGAAGCCGGGCCCCGAGTCGGTGACCTCGATGCGGCACCGCTCGCCGTCCAGGTAGGCCGTGACGCGGTAGGCCGCGGAAGGGGCGCCGTGCGCGCCGTCCCCGCCGTGCTCGACGGCGTTGGCACACGCCTCGGTGAGGGCGACGGAGAGGTCGTAGGAGATGTCGGGGTCGACGCCCGCCGTCTCCATGGCGCCGAGGAGCAGGCGGCGGGCCAGCGGCACGCTCGCAGCCTCGCGCCGCAGATGGAGTGACCACCAGATGCTCATGCTCCACCAGCCTCCCGGGCGCGGCTCGACATACCGTTACGTATTGCCCGGCGTGCCCGGCCGTAAGCGCGCGGTTGACGTGAGACCGCCCGTACGGCGGATGCGCCCCGACGGCCACCGGTGTATGCGGGGCTCGCGCACCGGGGTGCCAGTGACCCGAGTCGGATCTCCGACTCGGGTCATCAGGAGCTTCCGGGGCTCTCGGGGCTTCCGGGGCTCTCGGGGCTTTCGGGGCTCCTGGAAACGGCGTGTGCGCGAGGGCGCGCTCCACCAGACGGGGACCTTCCGGTCGTACGGCATCTTGCGGACCTGGCGCACGGTGCGGGTGGGTCCAGTGCGATGATGAGCCCGCCATGACTGCCTCCCACCCGCCTACGGCGCGCTCCGGGAACGACCTCCGGATCCTGCGGGCCGCGGTGTTCGCCGCGGTCTGCGTCGTGCTGGCCGGGGCGGGGCACACGCTCGCCTCCCGCGCCGGTGTCCCGTGGTGGTCGCTGGGCGCCGGGTTCCTCGGGGTGGTCGTGGTCGCGGCACCGCTCGCCGGGCGGGAGCGGTCGCTCCCCGGTATCGCGGCGCTGCTCGCGGCCGGACAGACGGCGCTGCACGCGCTGTTCGGGCTCGGCCAGCACGGCGCCGCGGCCACTGACACGACGGCCACGGCCACGGCCGCGACGACGGACGCCACGCTGGTGCAGCAGGCGGCGCGGCTGGTGTGCGGGACCACCGCGGCGGCGCTCAGCCCGGCGCAGGCGCAGCGCATCCTCAGCGACGCGCGGATCCGGCCGGACGCCGCCGACGCCACCGTCCACGCGGCCCACCACCCGGCGGACGCCCTGTCGGCCGCCGTCGGCTCCCCCGCCGCCCTGCTGCCGTCCCTGCCGATGCTCCTGGGCCACCTCCTGGCGGCGATGGCCGCCGGCTGGCTGCTGCGCCGCGGGGACCTGGCCCTGGCCCGGCTCATGGAGCTGTCGGCGCACTCCGCGCACCTCGTCACCGAGGGCGCGCTCGTACGCTCCCTGCGCGCCGCGCTCGCCCTGGTACGCGTCCTGTGCGCCGGGCTGCCGGGCGCACCGGACGAGGCCGCGCGCCTGCCGCGTACGGCCCTGCTCGCCGTGGTCCGGCCCTGTACCACCGCACTCCAGCACACGGTGATCCGGCGCGGACCGCCCAGCGCCGCGTTGGTTCTCGCCGCCTGACACGACGCGACCGCCGCTCCGCCCGCCGGTGGAGGGGGACGCCGTCGTGCGGCACGCGCGCGTGCGCGCGCTCCCCCGTCACCTGCACATCGAGAGAAGCGGAGTGCTTTTCATGAAGGCTTCCCGTATCGCCGCCGTCGGCGCCGTCGCCGGCACCGCCGTGCTCGTCCTGTCCTCGCCCGCCTTCGCGCACGTCACCGTGCAGCCGGAGGGCGAGGCCGCCAAGGGCGGTTACGCGGTCGTCGACTTCAAGGTCCCCAACGAGCGGGACAACGCCTCCACCACCAAGCTGGAGGTCACCATGGACACCGACCACCCGCTGGCCTCGGTGATGCCGCAGCCGGTCGAGGGCTGGGACATCAAGACCACCAAGAGCAAGCTGGACGAGCCGGTCGAGTCGCACGGCGAGAAGCTCACCGAGGCAGTCACCAAGGTGACGTGGACGGCGACCGGCGACGGTATCGAGCCGGGCTACTTCCAGAAGTTCCCGGTTTCCATCGGCGCGCTGCCCGAGGACTCCGACGAACTGGTGTTCAAGGCGATCCAGACGTACTCCAACAAGGAGGTCGTGCGCTGGATCGAGGTGCAGCAGGAGGGCCAGGAGGAGCCCGACACCCCGGCCCCCGTGCTCGAACTGACGGCCGCCGAGGACGGCTCCGCCGACGCCCACGGCTCCTCCGCCGACGCCCACGGTTCCTCCGCCGCGGCGGCCGACGACACCGAGGCGGCGGCCGAGACCACCGAGGCCGCCTCCGACGACTCCGCCGGTTCCACCGACACCACCGCCCGCGTCCTGGGCGTCGTCGGCATCGTCGTCGGCGCGGCGGGCGTGGCCTACGGCGTGCTCGCCGGACGCCGGCGCTCCACCACCGCCTGAGGCGGCCCGTACGTCCGGTGCGCGCCGGGGACCCGACGGTCCGGGCCCCGGTGCGCGCCGGAACACTTCACAACTGGGACATTTCTCTATGCGCAAGAAGACGTTCGCCACGGCTGCCGCCCTGCTCGCCGCCGCCTCCCTGACCCTCACCGCCTGCGGCGGCGGCGACGAATCCGCCGACTCTCCGGTCACCGTGGTCTCCGAGGACACCTCGCAGCAGGCCGCCACCGTGCTCGACCAGCCCTTCGACAAGCCGGATCTGGTGCTCACCGACACCAAGGGCGAGAAGTACGACCTCCGCGAGGAGACGGCCGGCAAACCGACCCTGATCTACTTCGGCTACACCAACTGCCCCGACGTGTGCCCCCTGACGATGAACAACATCGCCGTGGCCAAGAAGCAGCTGTCCCAGGCGGAACAGGACGAGCTGCGCGTCGTGTTCGTCACCTCCGACCCCGAACGGGACACCCCCGCCGCACTCGGCAAGTGGCTCAAGGGCATCGATCCGCAGGTCGTCGGGCTGACCGGCGACTTCGACACCATCCAGGCCGGCGCCCGCACCCTCGGCATCTCCATCGACCCGGCCACCAAGGACAAGAACGGCAAGGTCGTCTCCACCCACGGCACCCAGGTCGTCGCCTTCTCCCCGAAGACCGACAAGGGGTACGTGCTGTACGGCGAGGACGCCACGGTGGACGACTACACCGAGGACCTCCCCGAGCTGATCAAGGGGGAGAAGCCGTGAGCCACCGCCCCGCCCTGGGCGCGGTACTGCTGGCCGGTGCCCTCGCCCTCACGGGATGCGGGGCCGGCGGCTCGGGCGACGCCGACCTCTCGGTCAGCGCCGCCTACATGCCGCGGCCCGTCTCCGACACGATGGCGGCCGGCTTCCTGACCATCACCAACGACGGTGACGCCGGGGACGAGCTGACCTCGGTCACCAGCGACGCCGGCGAGGTGACCGTGCACGAGACCGTCGACGGCGCCATGCGGCAGGTCGACAGCCTCCCGATCCCGGCCCACGGCAGCCTCGCCCTGCGGAGCGGCGGCGACCACCTGATGTTCGAGAAGCTGAAGCAACGGCCCGAGGAGGGCCAGACGCTCTCCGTCGAGCTGCACTTCGCCGGCTCCGACCCCGTCACGGTCGAGATGCCGGTGAAGTCCGCCACGTACCGGCCCGGCACCGCCGACGCCGGACACGCGGGGCACGGCACACCGTCCGAGCACTCCAGTCACTGAGGGAGGGACCACCTTGACGCGGACCATCGCCCCACGCGTGCGGACACTGGTGCTGCTGTTCGTGGCCGTGGCCGGCGCGCTGCTCGCCACCGCCGCCCCGGCCTCCGCGCACGCCGCGCTGACCGGCAGCGATCCCCAGCAGGGGGCGGTGGTCGACCGGGCCCCGGCCCGGGTGTCGCTGACGTTCTCCGAGAGCGTCTCCATGGACGACGACGCACTGCGCGTCCTCGACCCCAAGGGTGAGCGCGTCGAGGACGGCGCGCCCACCAACGTCGGCGGCACCACGTACGGCGTCGCCCTCCACTCCGGGCTGCCGGACGGCACCTACACGGTGACCTACCAGGTCGTCTCCGCCGACAGCCACCCCGTCTCCGGCGCCTTCACCTTCTCCATCGGCGCCCCCTCCGAGACCTCGGTACCGGCCACCGCCCAGGGGGCCGGCGGCGGGATCGTCGGCCGGCTGTACGGCCTCGGCCGCTATGTGTCCTACGCCGGCTTCGCCGTGCTGGTCGGCGGCGCCGCCTTCGTCCTCGCCTGCTGGCCGCGCGGCTCGGGCGTGCGGAGCGTACAGCGCCTGGTCGTCTCCGGGTGGCTCGCGCTGACCGCCGCCACCCTCGCCATGCTCCTGCTGCGCGGCTCCTACACCGGTTCCGGGAAGGCCGCCGACATCGTCGACCTGGAACTGCTCGGCCAGGTCCTCCAGACCAAGACGGGCGCCGCCCTGGTCTCCCGGCTGCTGCTGCTCGCCGCGGCGGCCCTGTTCGTCGCCGTGCTCTTCGGCGCCCACGACCGGCGCGAGGACCAGGAGAAGCGGGACCTGACCTTTGGGCTCGCCGTCGGCGGGACGGTCGTCGCGGCCGGCCTCGCCGCCACCTGGGCCATGGCCGAGCACGCCTCGGTCGGCCTCCAGCCCGGCATCGCCATGCCGGTCGACGTCGTCCACCTGCTGGCCGTCGCCGCCTGGTTCGGCGGGCTCGCCACCCTGCTGGTCGCCCTCTACAAGGCACCCGCCGACAACCCGGTCGACACCACCGCCGTGCGCCGCTTCTCCCAGGTCGCCTTCGGCAGTGTGGTCGCCCTGGTGATCACCGGTACGTACCAGTCCTGGCGCCAGCTGGGGTCCTGGTCGGCACTGACCGACACCCGGTACGGACAGCTGCTGCTCGCCAAGATCGCGCTGGTGGCGGTGCTGGTCGGCATCGCGTACCTGTCCCGGCGCTGGACGGCGCGGCTGGCCGGGACGGCGGGCGACGTACCCCGTCCCCGGGAGGAGGAACGGTCCGGGGCAGCCGGTACCACGACGGCCGGCAAGACAGCCGCCCCGGCGTCCACCACGGCATCCCCCACGACCTCCGCCAAGGCGTCCACCGGCACAGCCGCCGAGAAGACGTCCGGTACGGCATCCGGCCCGACGTCCGGCCCCACGTCCGCTGCGGACTCGGACCCGACGTCCACCGCGGACTCCAGCCCGATGTCCACCACGGCGTCCAGCGGAGCGTCCGCCAAAGCCTCGGGCCGGGCATCCGACACCGCCTCCAGTGACGCGTCCGCCCCAGCCGCCGACGGGGCATCCGCCCCGGCGTCCGCCGCGCGGCGCACGGGCGGGGTCAAGCCCGTGGGCAACGCCAAGCGCGCCGCACAGCTCGCCCGGCAGCGGGCCGCCGTGGACGCCGCGCGGCAGAAGCGGCTGCGTGACGGCGACCCCCACCGCTTCGGCCTGCGCCGCTCCGTCCTCGCCGAGGCCGGCGTCGCCGTCGTCCTGCTCGCCGTCACCACCGTCCTGACCCAGACCGAGCCGGGACGGACCGAGCAGGAGGCGGCGGCCGCCACTTCGTCCGCCGGCTCCGCCGACGCCTCGGCGACCGGGGCCGTGACCCTGGACATGCCCTTCGACACCGGCGGCGAGGACGGCAAGGGCGTGGTCCGGGTCGAGGTGGGCCCCGCCCGGGTGGGCGCCAACGACGTGCACGTCTACGTCGAGGACCCGGAGGGCCGTGCCGTCGACATCCCCGAGGTGAAGCTCGCCTTCACCCTGGGGAGCAAGGACATCGGGCCGCTGCCCGTCGCCCCCGACCACATCACCACCGGACACTGGTCGGCGAGTGAGGTGCAGCTCCCCATGGCCGGCGACTGGGAGGTCGCCGCGACCGTGCGGACCTCCGACATCGACCAGGTGACCGTCTCCAAGAACGCGCAGATCGGCTGAACCGCATCATGGCTGACCAGTCCATCCCGGAGGCCCGTACCCCCGAGGCCCCGGCCGTCGAAGAGACCCCCGCCGCCCCGGAGGGCGTCTCGCGGCGCCGGCTGCTCACCACCGCCGGCGCCACCGGGCTCGTGCTCGGCGCCGGCGGCGGTGCCGTCGGCTACGCCGCCGCGCCCTCCGGGGCGACGCCGCTGACCTCGCTGGGCGAGGAGCAGGTGCCGTTTCACGTGAAACACCAGCCCGGCATCACCACCCCCGCCCAGGCCCGCGGCCATCTCGTCGCCTTCGACCTGGCGGCGGGCGCCGGACGCAAGGAGGCGGCCGCGCTGCTGCGCCGCTGGTCCGACACCGCCCGGCGGCTGATGGCGGGTGAACCGGCCGGTTCCGGCGACACGGACGTGGCCCGCGACGCCGGGCCGTCCTCCCTCACCGTCACCTTCGGGTTCGGCCACAGCTTCTTCGGCCGGACCGGCCTGGAGAAACAGCGCCCGGTCTCCCTCGACCCGCTCCCCGACTTCTCCTCCGACCACCTCGACAAGAACCGCAGCAACGGCGACCTGTGGGTGCAGATCGGGGCCAACGACGCCCTGGTCGCCTTCCACGCCCTGCGCGCCCTCCAGAAGGACGCCGGATCGGCCGCCCGCGTCCGCTGGCAGATGAACGGCTTCAACCGGTCGCCGGGCGCCACCGCCCACCCCATGACCGTGCGCAACCTCATGGGCCAGGTCGACGGCACCCGCAACCCCAAGCCGTCCGAGGCCGACTTCGACCGGCGGATCTGGGTGCCGGAGTCCGGCTCGGGCGACCCGGCCTGGATGGCGAACGGCTCCTACGTCGTCGTACGCCGCATCCGCATGCTTCTCGACGACTGGGAGGAACTGTCGGTCAAGGAGCAGGAGGACGTCATAGGGCGCCGCAAGTCCGACGGGGCGCCGCTGTCCGGGGGCGGCGAGACGACCGAGATGGACCTGGAGAAGACCGACAGGGCCGGGAACCTGATCGTCCCGATCAACGCCCACGCCCGCATCACCCGCCCCGACCAGAACGGCGGCGCGGCCATGCTCCGCCGGCCCTTCTCCTACCACGACGGCTTCGACGCGGACGGCGTCCCGGACGCCGGTCTGCTGTTCATCTGCTGGCAGGCCGACCCCCTGCGCGGCTTCGTGCCCGTACAGCGGAAGCTGGACCGGGGGGACGCCCTGTCGACGTTCATCCGGCACGAGGCCAGCGGCCTGTTCGCGGTGCCGGGCGGCGCGGCGGAAGGGGAGTACGTGGGGCAGCGGCTGCTGGAGGGGTGAGGGCCGTCCGCTCGGCACACGGGGCGGCGGCAGGGCACATTAGGGTGAGGTCATGCCAGCCAGCTACGCGTATCTCGGTCCCGAGGGCACCTTCACCGAAGTCGCCCTGCGCACCCTCCCGGAGGCGGCGACCCGCGAGCTGGTGCCGTACGTCTCCGTCCAGTCCGCGCTCGACGCGGTGCGCGGCGGAGAGGCCGAGGCGGCGTTCGTGCCGATCGAGAACTCCGTCGAGGGCGGCATCACCACCACCCTCGACGAGCTGGTCTCCGGCCAGCCGCTGATGATCTACCGCGAGGTGCTGCTGTCGATCACCTTCGCGCTGCTGGTACGCCCCGGCACCAAGCTGTCGGACGTCAAGACGGTCACCGCCCACCCGGCCGCCCAGCCGCAGGTGCGCAACTGGCTGAAGGCCCATCTCCCGGAGGCCGACTGGGAGTCGGCCGCCTCCAACGCGGACGGCGCCCGCCTGGTCCAGGAGGGCCGCTACGACGCCGCCTTCGCCGGCGAGTTCGCCGCGCCCCGCTACGGTCTGGAGGCGCTGGAGACCGGCATCCACGACTCGCCGCACAACGCCCAGACCCGGTTCGTGCTGGTGGGCCGTCCCGCCCGGCCGGCCGCGCCGACCGGCGCCGACAAGACGTCCGTCGTGCTGTGGCAGCGCGACGACCATCCCGGCACCCTGCGCGATCTGCTGGGCGAGTTCGCCACCCGGGGCATCAACCTCATGCTGCTCCAGTCCCGGCCCACCGGCGCCGGCATCGGCAACTACTGTTTCTGCGTCGACGCCGAGGGACACATCTCCGACCGGCGGATGTCCGAGGCGCTCATGGGGCTCAAGCGGGTCTGCCTCCAGGTGCGGTACCTCGGCTCCTACCCGCGCGCGGGCGTCGGTCCCGGCGAGACGGGCGACCGGTTCCCGGGGACCTCGGACGAGGAGTTCGTGGCGGCGGCGGAGTGGGTCGCGCGGTGCCAGGACGGCCGGTTCTGACGGTCAGTGGCGGGAGACCCTGACGGTCGTATCTGCTGATCTTAGTTATCCACAGGCGTTATCCACAGGTCCTCATCTCGACCTGAGGACAAGTCGACAACGACGTCCCATTCGGTCGACAAATCCCCCTTCAGGGCATATCTCCATCCACAGAGCCGCAGGTCACCCTTCGTCTACCTGTTTCTCACCTCTCATCCTCCGGAGTGACGCGTTTCCACTCGTAAGTGGCCCTTCCGAAGGTTTGGAAGAGGAATTCATCGTCCCGGATGTCCGATTAGGAATGATCACTTCCGCAGTCCACAGAACTTCCGCACAGCCTGTGGATAACTCTCCGGGGGTGTGGATCCCTGTGGACAGCGAGGCCCCAAGTCCCGCTCCGCGCAAGGCGATCAGGTCAACCCACCGCTTCGCACCTGCCCCGTTCCAGGGAATGAGACGCTTTTCATTGACCTCCGCGGACCGTCGCGAAGCGCCTCGGTCAATGTCGCGGAGCGCCTCGGTCAATGCTCGCGGAGCGCCTCGGTCAATGCTCGCGGAGCGCCTCGGTCAATAGTGAGTCGAACGCCGTCACCGGGCACCGGTAGCCTTGACCGTGTGATTGACCTTCGCCTGCTCCGTGAGGACCCCGACCGTGTGCGCGCTTCCCAGCGTGCCCGTGGAGAGGACGTCGCGCTCGTCGACTCCCTCCTTTCCGCCGACGAGCGGCGCAGGTCGTCCGGCGTCCGCTTCGACGAGCTGCGCAACGAGCAGAAGGGGCTCGGCAAGCTCATCGGCAAGGCCACCGGAGACGAGAAGGCCGAGCTGCTGAAGCGCGCGAGCCAGCTCGCCGCCGACGTCAAGGCCGCCGACGCCGAGCGCGACGCCGCCGACGCTCAGACCCAGGAACTGCTCCAGAAGCTCGGCAACCTGGTCCACCCCGACGTCCCCGTGGGCGGCGAGGAGGACTTCGTCACGCTGGAGACGCACGGCACGCACCGCGACTTCGCCGCCGAGGGCTTCGAGCCCAGGGACCACCTGGAGCTGGGCCAGCTCCTCGGCGCCATCGACGTCGAGCGCGGCGCCAAGGTCTCCGGCTCCCGCTTCTACTTCCTCACCGGCGTCGGCGCGCTGCTGGAGCTGGCCCTGGTCAACGCGGCGATCGCGCAGGCCACCGCCGCCGGCTTCACGCCGATGCTGACCCCGGCGCTGGTCCGCCCGCAGTCGATGGCCGGCACCGGCTTCCTCGGCCAGGCCGCGCAGGACGTCTACCACCTCGACAAGGACGACCTGTACCTGGTCGGCACCTCCGAGGTGCCGCTGGCCGCGTACCACATGGACGAGATCATCGACGCCGAGCGGCTGCCGCTGCGCTATGCCGGCTTCTCGCCCTGCTTCCGCCGCGAGGCCGGTTCGCACGGCAAGGACACCCGGGGCATCTTCCGCGTCCACCAGTTCGACAAGGTCGAGATGTTCTCCTACGTCCTCCCCGAGGACGCGCAGGCCGAGCACCAGCGCCTGCTGGAGTGGGAGAAGCAGTGGCTGACCTCGCTGGAGCTGCCGTTCCGCGTCATCGACGTGGCCTCGGCGGACCTCGGCGCCTCGGCCGCCCGCAAGTTCGACTGCGAGGCGTGGATCCCGACCCAGGGCAAGTACCGCGAGCTGACCTCGACCTCGGACTGCACCGAGTTCCAGTCGCGGCGCCTGTCGATCCGGGTGCGCGAGGACAAGAAGGTGCGTCCGCTGGCCACGCTCAACGGCACGCTGTGCGCCGTACCGCGCACCATCGTGGCGCTCCTGGAGAACCACCAGCAGGCCGACGGCTCGGTCCGCGTCCCCGAGGTGCTGCGCCCGTACCTGGGCGGCCGGGAGGTCCTGGAGCCGGTGGCCAAGTGAGCGCCGCCGTCTCCGCCACGGGTTCCGCCCGCTTCCCGTACCGGCTGGTCGCGACCGACCTCGACGGCACGCTGCTGCGCTCCGACGACTCCGTCTCCGCGCGCACCCGGGACGCGCTCGCCGCCGCCACCGCGGCGGGCGCCGCCCACATCGTGGTGACCGGCCGCGCGGTCCCCTGGACCCGGCACGTCCTCGACGACCTCGGGTACGACGGGCTGGCCGTCTGCGGACAGGGCGCGCAGGTGTACCACGCCGGGGAGCACCGGCTGCTCACCTCGGTCACGCTGGACCGCCAGCTGGCCGGGGTCGCGCTGGCGAAGATCGAGGCGGAGACGGGGCCGCTGTACCTGGCGGCCAGCCGCGACGGTCTGGACGGTGAGGTGCTGGCCGGGCCCGGGTACGCGGTCGGCGGCGGTCTGCCGGCGATCCCGTTCACAGACGCCTCCGACCTGTGGTCGGCCCCGCTGAACAAGATCTACATCCAGCATCCGACGCTGTCGGACGACGAGCTGGCGGAGGTGGCCCGGCGGACGGCGGGCGGTTTCGTCACGGTCGTCATGGCGGGTGCCGGGATCGTCGAGCTGCTCCCGCTGGGCCTGTCCAAGGCCACCGGCCTGTCGCTGGCGGCCCGCCGCCTGAAGCTGACGGCCGCGGACACGATCGCCTTCGGCGACATGCCCAACGACCTACCGATGTTCGGCTGGGCGGCGCGGGGCGTGGCGATGGCCAACGCCCACGCCGAGCTGAAGGCGGTGGCGGACGAGGTGACGTCCTCGAACGACGAGGACGGTATCGCGGTGGTACTGGAGCGGTTGCTCGACGGCCTCGGCTGATCGCCGTCGTCGGCGGAGGATGCACGGATCGAACGTGCGCGGGCTTTCCAGGCCCGACCGCGGCCCGCTCCCGGTCTGTTCAGGACACGGGGGCGGGCCGGTGCCTTTCCACTCGGCCAATCCTCCGGGTGGGCGGTCCACGCGGTCGCGGTGCGCGCCGCGTGCTCGAAGCGACCGCCCCGGGCGGCTTCCCTTGTACGGCGGGCTCGACGGAGGGTGGCTACTCCGGAGCCCGCCGCGGGCCGCCCTGTCGGGAGCCGGACGGACTGTCGTACAGGGACATCGCCCCGCTCCTCTCCCGGTCCGCGGCGTCCCCGCGACGCGCGGGGCTCGAACATGACACGAGTGTGCGGGAACGGGCAGGCCGGGCGCCACCGATTAAACCGGACGCCCGGCCGCTGCTTACCGGCTCCGGCTCACTCCTCCCCGGCGAGGGTCAGCGCGCGCAGCTTCTGTCCGGCGTACCAGGTGGCGAGCACGGTCACCAGGACCAGCAGGACCGTCGCGGTGGTCAGGCCGACGTCGGAGGTCACCAGTTCGCCGCCGGCGATGTTCTGGGCGACGGCGAGCGACCACTGCTGGACGCTGAGGGTGCGGGCGCCGGGCACCAGGGAGCCGAAGAGGGCCTCCCAGACCAGCGCGTAGACCAGGCCGAACACCACCGCGTGCCGGGAGACCGTGCCGAGCAGCAGGAACAGCGCGGCGTAGGCGATGGAGGCGACCAGCGCGGCGACCGTGTAGGCGACGGCGATCTGCTGGCCGTTGCCGTTGAGGATCAGGCCGGCGAGCAGGGTGGGCAGCGCGGAGAAGACCATCGTGACGGCGATGGCGACGATCAGCTTGGTGAAGATGATCGTCGGCCGCTTGAGCGGCTTGGACAGCAGGTACACCACCGAGCCGTCGTCGATCTCCGGGCCGATGGCGCCGGTGCCGGCGATGACGCCGATGATCGGCACCATCGTGGCGAGCGCGAAGCCGCCGAGGACGTCGGAGGCGGTCTGGTCGTCGGCGCCGGTCAGGGCGCGTACCGCGACCGCGATGACGAGCAGCAGCAGGGGCAGGGCGCCCAGGATGAGGGCCCGGCGGCGGCCGAGCAGGGCCCGGTAGGTGAGCCGGGCGACTGTGGGGTCGTACATTTCTCGGCCTCCTACGCCGCGACGAGATACGAGAAGACGGACTCGAGGGACTCGTCGGAGGGCGAGACCGTGAGCAACCGGATGCCGTGGTCCCGGGCGACCTTGGGCAGCAGGGTGGTGAACCGGGCGAAGTCGACGGCCTGGACGCGCAGCGCGCCCTCGGCGTGGTCGACCTCGATGCCGGAGGTCGACGGGTCGGCGATCAGCGCGGCGGCCAGTGCCCGGTCGTCGCTGGAGCGGACCAGGTAGCGGTGCGGGCGGTCGGTCATCAGGCGGCGGATACGGCGGAAGTCGCCGCTGGCCGCGTGGCGACCGGCGACGATGACCTCGATGTGCCAGGCGAGCTGTTCGACCTCTTCGAGGATGTGCGAGGAGAACAGCACCGTGCGGCCCTCGTCGCCCATGCGGCGCAGCAGGTCCATCAGCTGCATGCGCTGGCGCGGGTCCATGCCGTTGAACGGCTCGTCGAGCAGGAGGAGCGAGGGGTCGTGCACGAGGGCGCTCGCCATTTTCACGCGCTGGCGCATGCCCTTGGAGTACGTGGCGATCTTGCGGTCCTGCGCGTACTCCATCTGTACGGTGGCCAGGGCGCGCTGGGCGGCCTTGGCGCCGAGGCCGTGGAGTTCGGCGTTGGCGAGGACGAACTCCTTGCCGGTGAGGAAGTCGTACATCGCCTCGCGTTCGGGGACGATGCCGATGTGCCGGTAGATGGCCTCGTTGCGCCAGACCTGCTGTCCGTCGAGGGTGACGGTGCCGGTGGAGGGGGCGAGGAAGCCGCCCATCATGTTGATGAGGGTGGACTTGCCCGCGCCGTTGGGGCCGAGGAGGCCGGTGACGCCGGGGCCGATCGTCATGGTGATGTCGTTGACGGCGACCACGTTGCCGAACCAGCGGGAGACGTGGTCGATGGAGAGAGTGGTCATGGGCGCGGCCCATTCGTCGTAGGGGTGGTGGTGGGCGACGGGTCGGGCGTGGTCACAGGCCCACCTTCTTGTAGCGGCGGATCAGCAGGCCGTAGGCGCCGGCGATCAGGCCGAGGGTGACGAGGACGTAGACCAGGCCCTCCGCGGTTCCGGGGCCGTGGCCGCCGGGGAAGGCGGAGGTGGCGCCGAGGAAGGCGGACTGCACGCCGTCGATGAGGGTGATCGGCGAGAACAGGCCGATCCAGGCGATGGCGCCGGTGCTGTCCTGGACGTCGGCGATGGCCTGGAGGGTGGAGACCGCGCCGTAGGTGATGGTCAGGACGGCGATGACGGCGGCGATGCCGAAGCCGCGGCGCGGGGTGACCGAGGCGATGACCAGGCCGATGCCGGCGAAGAGCAGCGAGAGCAGTGCCACGGAGACCAGTCCCTGCGCGAATCCCTTCGTCTGGTCGGCGAAGTCGAGTTTGGCGAGCAGAGCGCCCACGTACAGGACGATCAGCGGAGCGGTCGTCAGGACGAACAGGGCCGAGGCGAGGGCCGCGTACTTGGCGCGGACGTAGTCGGAGGTCTCGATCGGCCGGGAGAAGTAGAGCGGCACGGTCTTGAACCGCAGGTCGCGGGAGACCGCCTGGGGGGCCTGGGAGGCGATGTAGAGGCTGATCACGGCCTGGAGGACGATCGCGTACCGCGTGTAGTCCAGGGGCAGTTCCTTGGACTTGGCGAAGACGGCGACGGCCACCATGATGCCGGCGGGCAGGCACATGACGACGAACAGCAGCATCGGCAGCACCTTGGACTTGACCGAGCGGCCGAGGCCGTAGGCGCCGCGCAGGGACTGCGAGTAGAGCGAGCGGCGGGCGTAGGCGCGGCCGAGGCGGGGGCCGTCGTAGGCGCGGTAGCCGATGTTGTGGATGCGGGTCTGGTCGACCAGGGGTTCAGCCACGGTGGACCGCCTCCTTGCGCTGTGCGGCAGCGTCGTCGCTGTCCTTGAAGACCTCCGAGATGTGGTGCCGGCGCTGCTCCATGCGGACCAGGCCCAGGCCGAGGCCGGCGATCACGTCGCGGATCACGTCGTACGTCTCGTCGCCGGTGGCGGTCAGCAGCAGCACGTGGCCCGCGCCGGGCAGGCCGCTGCCGTCCTCGACGGTGATCCCGCGCGCGTGGAGCGCGTCGCGCACCGCGCGGGTGCCGTCCGGGTGCTCGTCGGTGTCGGTGACCTCGACGGCGAGGGTGGTGGTGGACTGGGTGAAGTCGGTGGTGGAGCTGGAGCGCAGCAGCTTGCCGCCGTCCACGACGACGACGTGGTCGCAGGTGCGTTCCAGTTCGCCCAGCAGGTGGGAGGTGACCAGGACCGAGATGCCGAAGTCGGTGTGGATGCGGCGGATGAGGCCGAGCATCTCGTCGCGGCCGACCGGGTCGAGACCGTTGGTCGGCTCGTCGAGGAAGACCAGCTGGGGGTCGTGGACCAGGGCCTGGGCGAGCTTCACGCGCTGCTTCATGCCGGTGGAGTAACCGCCGATGGGGCGGTAGCGCTCCTCGTAGAGGCCGACGTGGCGCAGGGTGTCGGCGGTGCGTTCGCGCGCGGCGGCGGGCGGCAGGCCGGACATGCGGGCCATGTGCACGACGAACTCGGTGGCCGAGACGTCGGGCGGCAGGCAGTCGTGCTCCGGCATGTAGCCGACCCGTTCCCGGATGGCGGCTCCCTTGGTGGCCACGTCGAGTCCGAGCACTTCGGCACGGCCCTCGCTGGCGGGGGACAGACCCAGCAGGATCTTGATCAGGGTGGACTTGCCGGCGCCGTTGGCCCCGACGAGTCCGGTCACACCGGCTCCGATGTCCACGGAGAGACGGTCGAGCGCGGTCACCCGGGGGAACCGCTTGCTCAGGCTTTCGGTCGCGATCACAGTCACGTCCATGACGGTAGTGACGCGCGCCTCATCGGTCGTCAGACCGAGGGGTCGTCTTGGCATCCGACTCCAGGCGTACGGGATCTCAGGGGGAGCCCTGCCTGAGGGCTACGGCGAGCGGCACGGGACCGGGGGCCGCCGGGAGCCCTCTGCTGTGCGACGGCCGGTTCTTCCCCTCGATGGGCACCGGTTCTCCACAGGCGGGCCCAATTCCCCTGTGGATAACACCACTTCGCTGTGGACCAAACCTGTGCGGGGAAATCGTTCGCGTGATGCGCGTCTCTTTCGGCACTCTGAACAGGTGAACGAAGACGACAAGAGGAGCACGGCCGACAGACGCACCGTGAAGGTGTCGACGTATCTGTCCAAGCATCTGCGTCACCAGCCCGAACGCATCGGGCTCACCCTCGACGAGGGCGGCTGGACCGAGATCGACGCGCTCATCGCGGCGGCCACCGCCCACGGTTTCCCCCTCTCCCGCGAGGAGCTGGACCACGTGGTCGCCACCCATGACAAGCGGCGCTTCGTGGTCGGGGGCACCCGCATCCGTGCCAGCCAGGGGCACAGCGTCGGCGTGGACCTCGGCCTGCCCCCGGCGGTCCCGCCGCCGTACCTGTACCACGGCACGGTCGCCCGTCACCTGGACGCCATCCGGGCCGAGGGACTCCGGCCGATGAACCGGCATGCCGTGCATCTCTCGCCCGACCGGGAGACCGCCACCCGGGTCGGCGCCCGCCGCGGCCGACCGGTGGTCCTGCCGGTGGACGCCGCCGCGATGCACCGTGACGGCCATGTCTTCCAGGTCAGCGCCAACGGGGTGTGGCTGACGGAGGCCGTGCCGCCGCGGTATCTGCGCTTCTTCTGACGGGGCCCCGGCAGGCGGGGTTTCACGTGAAACAGGGGACGCCGCTTAGGCTCGGACGCATGACCCTGCGCCTGAGCACCGTGATCCTCCCCTACCGCCGCTGGCACGAGGGCGGCCGTTCGGCCTGGACACGGGCCGAGCAGCTCGGCTTCCACGCCGCGTACACCTACGACCACCTGTCCTGGCGCAGCTTCCGCGACGGGCCCTGGTTCGGTGCCGTACCGACGCTGACCGCCGCCGCGGTGGCCACCGAGCGGATGCGGCTGGGCACCCTGGTGACCTCGCCGAACTTCCGGCACCCGGTGACGCTCGCCAAGGAGCTGATCTCCCTCGACGACATCTCCGGTGGACGGATCACGCTGGGCATAGGAGCGGGCGGCACGGGCTTCGACGCCACCGCGCTCGGCCAGGAGCCCTGGACGCCGCGGGAGCGGGCCGACCGGTTCGCCGAGTTCCTCCAGCTCCTCGACCGGCTGCTGACCGAGGACACGGTCTCCTACGAGGGCGACTTCTACGCGGCGCACGAGGCGCGCACCATTCCGGGCTGTGTACAGCGGCCCCGGCTGCCCTTCGCGGTGGCCGCGACCGGTCCGCGCGGACTGCGGCTCGCCGCCCGGTACGGACAGGCGTGGGTGACCACGGGCGACCCAAAGCTGTTCGAGGACGGCACGCCCGAGCAGTCGGTGCGGGCGCTGCGGGCGCAGGCGGAGCGGCTGGCGGACGCCTGTGCCGGGATCGGCCGCGATGTCGGCGAACTCGACAAGGTGCTGCTCACCGGCTTCACCCCGGACCGCAACGAGCCGCTCCGGTCCCTGGACGCCTTCGTGGACTTCGCCGGACGCCACCGCGAGCTGGGCTTCACCGAGATCGTCGTCCACTGGCCGATCCCGGACTCCGACTTCGCCACGGACGAGAAGGTCTTCGAACGGATCGCCATGGAGGCGCCGGCCCAGCTGGCCTGAGGGCCCGCCGGGCGCACGGGCGGCAGATCCTGATGTTCGGCCACACGCAGGGGCGGCGGAGGTCTGAGATCCCGCCCCACGCAGGGGCGGCGGAAGTCTGAGGTCCCGCCCCGGGAGGTGGAGGTCTGAGGTCCCGCCCCACGCACGGGCGGCGGCACTGATGAGAGCCGTACCTCACAGATGGGCGGCTCCCGCACGTCCGTGCGGACCTTTACGTGACAATGGCCCGGTGACCTCAGCGACTCGACAGCCCCAGCCCCCGGCCGCCGCCGCTCGCCCCCGGCTCATCGCCACCGACCTCGACGGAACCCTGCTGCGCGACGACAAGTCGGTCTCGCCCCGTACGGTCGCCGCGCTGGCCGCCGCCGAGAAGGCCGGCATCGAGGTCTTCTTCGTCACCGGCCGCCCCGCGCGCTGGATGGACGTCGTCAGCGACCACGTGCACGGCCACGGCCTCGCCATCTGCGGCAACGGCGCCGCCGTGGTCGACCTGCACGGCGGCCCCGGCAGCCACCGGTTCGTGAAGGTGCGGGCCCTGGCCCGGGAGAACGCCCTGGACACCGTACGGCTGCTGCGCGAGGCGGCCCCCGGCACGGTGTACGCGGTCGAGCAGACGTACGGCTTCAACCAGGAGCCGGAGTACCCGAAGATGCACCTGGAGGTGCCCGACGTCCTCCGGCCGGCCGAGGAGCTGCTGGGGCCGGACGGCCCGGCTCCGGACGAGCCGGTGCTCAAGATCCTCGCCTTCCACCCCACCATCGAGCCCGACGCCTTCCTCACCCTGGCCCGCCTCGCCGTGGGCGACCGCGCCAACGTCACCCGGTCCAGCCCCAGCGCCCTGCTGGAGATCAGCGGCCCGGACGTCTCCAAGGCCAGCACGCTCGCCCTGTGCTGTGCCGAGCGCGGCATCTCGCACGAGGAAGTCGTCGCCTTCGGGGACATGCCGAACGACGTGGAGATGCTGACCTGGGCGGGACAGTCGTACGCCATGGGCAACGCCCACCCGGACGCGGTCGCCGCCGCCTCGGGGCGGACGGTCGCCAACAACGACGACGGGGTCGCCCTCGTCATCGAACAGCTGCTCGCACGGACCACCTGACACGAGTCACGCTCACGCTCGCGGTCACGTTCGCGGACGCGGTCTCGGACGCGGTCTCGGACGCGGCCACGATCAGATCGACACGCCCCGCTGGGCCAGCCAGGGCACCGGGTTCAGCGCCGAGCCCATGTCCGGGGTGAGCCGTACCTCGAAGTGCAGGTGCGGTCCGGTGGAGTTGCCGGTGCTGCCCGACTGCCCGATCCACTGGCCGGCCTCGACGCGGTCGCCCTGGTCGACGGCGACGCCGGCCAGATGCGCGTACTGCGTGTAGTAGCCGCCGGCGTGCTGGAGCACGATCTGGACGCCGAAGGCACCGCCGCACGACACCTTCACCACCCGCCCGGCCCCGACCGCCCGCACCGGCGTACCGACCGGCACGGCGAAGTCCTGCCCGGTGTGCCGGTCGGCCCACCGCGCCCCTCCGCTGCCGAAGGACGCGGACAGCTCGTACGTCTCCACCGGCGCCACCCAGTCGCGGCCGGAACGGGCGTCCGGCTGACCGAGACGGACGGCACCGGGACAGGACCCCGCTGCGGCCGACGCCTCGGACCGGCCCCGCAGCTTCGACCGGGCCGCCTCCAGCTTGCGCTCGATCTCCTTCTTGAGGGTGGCGAGTTCGGCGTTGCGCCGGTCCAGCTCCCGCCATGCCTCCTCGGCCTTCGCCTCACTGGCGGCCAGCCGGGCCTCGGCCCGCCGGCTCTTGCCGAGGGCGTTGCTGACGGCGAGGCCGGCCCGCGACGCGGCACGCTGACCGCGCATCAGCTCCTGCGGGTCGTCCGCGAGCAGCATCCGAGCGGTGATCGGCAGTCCGCTCCCGCCCCGGTACTGGGCGCGGGCGAGCCGGCCCAGGTCCTCGTCCAGGGCGGCGATCTCCCGGCGCTCCCGGTCGAGCAGCTGCTCGTACCGCTCGGCCTCGGCCCGCCGGACCTCTGCCTCGCGCCGTCCCTCCTCGTACCGCCGGGTCGCCGTGGCGGCGTCCTGGTAGAGCCGGGCGACCTCCGCGCCGGCGTCGGCACCGGGACCGGCGTCGCGGTCCGAGGCGGGACGGGCCGCGAGAACGGCGAGCGCGCACAGCAGCGCCGGAACGAACAGCGGGTGTCGGCGAGGTGAGCGCATGCCAGTGATCGTGGCCCCTGAGGACTCGCCAGGTCATCTTCAACTCGTACGGCCGGGGGACCGGTTGCTGCACACGGGGCATCGACGGCGCTCGGCCGGCCGTTCCGGCGAAGCAGTACGACGCTTCCGTACGACGGTCGTACCGGCCCCGCCCGCCCCGATGCCCGAGCCCGCCCACCCGGACCTCGACAGGACCCCGAACCCGCCCGCCCGGACCCGACAGGACCCCGAACCCGCCCGCCCGGACCCGACAGGCCCCGAACCCGTCCACCCGGACCCACCAGGTGCCCGGCACCCGGCGCCGCCACCTACCCTGCCGTCACCAGCAGGTCGGCGGCGGCCTCCCGCTCGGCCATCGACCGCAGCGGCCCCGGCCCGGCCGCCAGCTCCGCGAAGGTGCCGCGCTGCGCCACCCGTCCCGCGTCGAGCACGACGACCTCGTCGACGCTCTCCAGCCCGGCCAGCCGGTGCGTGATGAGCAGGGTCGTCCGTCCCTCGGTGGCGGCCAGGAGGTCGGCGGTGAGCGCGTCGGCGGTCGGCAGGTCGAGGTGTTCGGCGGGCTCGTCGAGCACCAGCACGGGGAAGTCGGCGAGCAGTGCGCGGGCCAGCGCGAGGCGCTGCCGCTGGCCGCCGGAGAGCCGGGCCCCGTGCTCCCCGACCAGGGTGTCCAGACCCTCGGGGAGGCTGTCGGCCCACTCCAGCAGCCGGGCCCGGCCCAGCGCGTCACGCAACTGCGCCTCGGTGGCGTCCTTCCTGGCCAGCAGCAGGTTCTCCCGCACCGAGCTGTCGAAGAGGTGCGCGTCCTGCGCGCACAGCCCGACGGACCGGCGTACGTCGTCGGTGTCCAGGGCGCGGGCGTCCACCCCGGCCAGCGTGTACGACCCCGCGCTGGGGTCCAGGAACCGCAGCAGCACCTGCGCCAGCGTCGTCTTGCCCGACCCGGACGCCCCGACCACGGCGATCCGGCGGCCTTCGGCCAGCGTCAGGTCCAGCCCGGCCACGGCCTCCCGGTCCTGCCCGGGGTGGCGCGCGGCGAGGCCCTTGACGACGAGCGGGAACGGCGTGGCGGGGGCCTGCCGGGGCCGCTCCGGCTCCCGTACGGGCTCGGGGGCGTCGAGCACCTCGTACACGCGCTCGGCGCCGCGTCGTACCCGCTGCCGGTACTGCACGGCGAGCGGCAGCCCGAGGACGGCCTCGAAGGCGGCGAGCGGAGTGAGGGCGACGACGGCCATGGCGACGCCGCCGAGCCGTCCGTCGGCGACCGCCTGGGCACCCACGAGGGCGGCCGTCACGACGGTCAGGCCGGAGATCAGCGCGGTGAGCCCGTCGCCGAGCGCGGTGGCGGTCGCCGCACGGGAGGTGATCCGGGTCAGCGTGGAATCGGCCCGGCGGGCGTCGGCCGCGCGTGCGGGCAGGGCCCCGGCCACGGTCAGCTCGGCGGTGCCGGTGAGCAGGTCGGTCACCCGGATGGCGAGCGCTCCCCGGGCGGGGGCCAGCCTGCGTTCGGCCCGGCGGGCCACGGCACCGGTGACCAGCGGGACACCGACACCGGCGGCGAGCAGACCGGCGGCGAGCACGGCCCCGGCCTCGGGCAGCAGCCAGGCCGTGAAGCCGACGGAGGCCGCCGAGACGACCATCGCGGAGCCGGCCGGCAGCAGCCAGCGCAGCCAGTAGTCCTGGAACGCGTCCACGTCGGCGACGAGCCGGGAGAGCAGGTCACCGCGTCGGCTGCGGCGCAGCCCGGCGGGCGCGATCCGCTCCAGCCGCCGGTAGACGGCGACCCGGGTGTCGGCCAGCATCCGCAGCACCGCGTCGTGCGACACCAGCCGTTCCGCGTAGCGGAAGACGGACCGCCCGATGCCGAAGGTACGGGTCGCCGTGACGGCCACCATGAGATACAGCACCGGCGGCTGCTGCGCGGCCCGCGAGATGAGCCACCCGGACGTGGCCATCAGGCCGACGGCGCTGCCGAGCGCGAGGCTGCCGAGCAGCAGGGCGAGCGCGAGGCGTCCCCGCCGGGCGGCGGACACCGCACGCACCCGGGCGAGCACGCCACGGCGGGCACCGGCGGCGGCGTCCGGGACGCCCGGACCACCGGCCTGGGCCACCGCGTCACCCGGACCACCGGCCTCGGCCACCGAACCATCCGAACCCGAACCACCCGGACCACCCGGACCACCCGGACCACCAGCCTCAGCGTCAGCCTCAGCCTCAGCCTCAGCCACCGCATCACCGGGACCACCCGCCTCAGTCACCGCTGCCACCGCTGCCACCGTGTCGACCGCGTCGACCGCAGTACCGAGCCGTTCCGAGCCCGACCGCTCCCCGACCGGATCCGGCACGCCCCGTCCCGAAGCCGCACCCCCTGGCTCCGCCAGCCGCACCACCCGGTCGGCCACCTCCAGCAGCGCCGGGCGGTGCACCACCAGCAGCACCGTCCGCCCCGCCGCCAGCCGCCGTACCGCCGCCACGACCTCCGCCTCGGTCGCCCCGTCGAGCGCGGCCGTCGGCTCGTCCAGCAGCAGGACGGGCCGGTCGGCGAGGAACGCCCGGGCCAGCGCCAGCCGTTGCCGCTGCCCGGCGGACAGCCCGGCCCCGTCCTCACCGAGCACCGTCTGCGCCCCCTCGGGCAGCGCGTCCACGAACGCCAGCGCCCCGGCGTCCCGCAGCGCACCGCGCACGGCGGCGTCGTCCGCTCCGGGCCGGGCCAGCCGTACGTTCTCGGCGATCGTCGTGGCGTACAGGTGCGGACGTTGCGGCACCCAGGCGACCTGGGCGTGCCACTCGGCCGGGTCCAGCCCGGCGAGATCGGCGCCGCCGACCCGCACCCGTCCCTCGGCCGGCCGCACGAAACCCAGCAGTACGTCGAGGAGCGTGGACTTGCCGGCCCCGCTCGGGCCGACGAGGGCGACCGTCTCGCCGGGCTCCACGGTGAAGCTCACGTCCGAGACGGCGTCCGCCGCGCGGCCGGGGTAGCGGACCGTCACGCCCTCGAAGGACAGCGCCCCGCTCGCGGGCACCGGACCGGTACCCGGCGCCGGAGCCGGCGTCTCCAGGACCTCGAAGATCTCCTCGGCCGCCGCGAGCCCTTCGGCCGCCGCGTGGTACTGCGCCCCGACCTGCCGCAGCGGCAGATACGCCTCCGGTGCCAGCACCAGCACGACCAGACCGTCGTAGAGGTTCATGTCGCCGTGGACCAGGCGCATGCCGATCGTCACGGCGACCAGGGCGACCGAGAGCGTGGCGAGCAGTTCCAGGGCGAAGGAGGAGAGGAAGGCGATCCGCAGCGTCCGCAGGGTCGCCTGCCGGTAGTCGTCGGTGATCTTCTTGATCGACTCGGCCTGCGCCTTGGCCCGGCCGAAGACCTTCAGCGTGGGCAGGCCCGCGACCACGTCCAGGAAGTGCCCGGACAGCCGGGACAGCAGCCGCCACTGCCGGTCCATCCGGGACTGGGTGACCCAGCCGATCAGCGCCATGAAGACCGGGATGAGCGGCAGGGTGACGACGATGATGGCCGCCGACACCCAGTCCTCGGTGACGATCCGGGCCAGCACCGCGACCGGGACGACCACCGCGAGCCCCAACTGCGGGAGGTAGCGGGAGAAGTAGTCGTCGAGGGCGTCGACGCCCCGGGTGGCCAGGGTGACCAGCGAGCCCGTGCGCTGTCCGGTCAGCCAGCCGGGACCGAGGGCGGTCGCCCGCTCCAGCAGCCTCCCGCGCAGCTCGGACTTGACCGCCGCGCTCGCCCGGTGCGCGGCCAGCTCGGTGAGCCACCCCACCAGGCCCCGGCCGACGGCGACGGCCACCAACAGCAGCAGGGGAGTGCGCAGTTCACCGGCGGCCAGACCCTTCTGGAAGGCGCCCACCACGATCTCGGCGATGAGCATCGCCTGGGCGATGACCAGCCCCGCGCCGACGGCGCCCAGGGCGACGACGGCGATCAGGAAGAGCCGGGTGGTGCGGGCGTACCGCAGCAGACGTGGATCGATCGGTTTCACGTGAAACACTCCCCGACCGGGCTCAGTGCTCGGACTCAGCGCTCGGCTCAGTGCTTGGCTCAGTACTCGGACTCAGCACTCGGACTCAGTGCGTGGCTTCGGCGAGGTGCTGGGTACCGATGCGCTTACGGAAGACCCAGTACGTCCATCCCTGGTAGAGCAGGACGGCGGGCGTGCCGATCGCCGCCAGCCAGGTCATGATCTTCAGGGTGTACGGGCTGGACGAGGCGTTGGTGACGGTGAGGCTCCAGTCCGCGTTCAGCGTGGACGGCATGACGTTCGGGAACAGCGTCAGGAACAGCATGGCCACGGCGGCCACGATGGTGACGCCGGAGAAGGTGAACGACCACCCCTCGCGTCCGGCCTGGTTGGCCACGAGCGCGGCGACCAGCGCGGCGACGGCCACCACCAGCGCGACCAGGCTCGCGCCGTCACCGCTGTCCACCTGGGTCCACGACAGGAAGACCAGGGCCAGCACCGCCGTGACCAGGCCGACCCGCAGCGCCAGCTTCCGCGCCCGCTCCCGGATCTCGCCGACCGTCTTGAGCGCCGTGAACACCGTCCCGTGGAAGGTGAACAGCGTCAGCGTCACCAGGCCGCCGAGCAGGGCGTAGGGGTTGAGCAGGTCCCCGAGGGTGCCGACGTACTCCAGGTCCCGGTCGATCTTCACGCCGCCGACGATGTTGCCGAAGGCCACGCCCCACAGGAACGCGGGGATCAGCGAGGTCCAGAAGATCGCGTGCTCCCAGTTGCGCTGCCAGCGCTCCTCGGGCCGCTTCACCCGGTACTCGAAGGCCACGCCCCGGATGATCAGGCACAGGAGGATGACCAGCAGGGGCAGGTAGAAGCCGGAGAACAAGGTCGCGTACCACTCGGGGAAGGCGGCGAAGGTGGCGCCGCCGGCCGTGAGCAGCCAGACCTCGTTGCCGTCCCAGACCGGGCCGATCGTGTTGATCAGCACCCGCTTCTCGGGCCGGTCGCGGGCCAGCAGCTTGGTCAGGACGCCGACCCCGAAGTCGAAGCCCTCCAGGAAGAAGTAGCCGGTCCACAGGAAGGCGATGAGAACGAACCAGACGTCGTGCAGTTCCATGACTGTGCAGCTCCCTTGCGCCTAGTACGAGAAGGCCATCGGCTTGTCGGCGTCACGGGCCTCGCCGCCGATCTTCGTGGGCGGGTTGAGGTCGGCCTCGGTCAGTTCGGGCGGGCCGGCCTTGACGTACTTCGCCATCAGCCTGACCTCGATGACGGCCAGGACGGCGTAGAGCAGGGTGAAGGCGGTCATCGAGATGACGACCTCGGTCGTCGAGACACCGGGGGAGACCGCGTCGCGGGTCTGGAAGAGGCCGTAGACGACCCAGGGCTGGCGGCCCATCTCGGTGAAGATCCAGCCCCAGGAGTTGGCGATCAGCGGGAAGCCCATCGTCCACAGGGACAGCAGCCAGTACAGGCGGGTGAGGCGGTTGCCGAGCGGCTTCCTCAGCAGGACCAGGTGCGGCACCTCGTCGTCGCCGGTCCGCCAGGCGGCCGGCAGCAGGAACTTCTTCCGCGTCAGCCACAGTCCGGCCAGGCCGAGGGTGAAGGACGCCATCCCGAAGCCGATCATCCAGCGGAAGCCCCAGTAGGCGACGGGGACGATGGGCTTGTAGTCGCCGGGGCCGAACTTCTCCTGCTCGGCCTTGTTGGTGTCGTTGATGCCGGGCACGTACGAGTCGAAGTCGCTGTGGGCGAGGAAGGACAGCAAGCCCGGGATCTCCAGGGCGACCTTGTTGTGGCCCTCGTCGACGTCCCCGTAGGCGAAGACGGAGAAGGGCGCCGGTTCCTCGCCGTCCCACAGCGCCTCGGCCGCGGCCATCTTCATCGGCTGCTGCTCGTACATGACCTTGCCGAGGGTGTCGCCGCTGATCGCGGTGAGCAGGCCGCCCACGGCGAGGGTGACCAGGCCGAGGCGGAGCGAGGTCCGCATCACCGGGACGTGCTTCTTGCGCCGCAGGTGGAAGGCGGCGATGCCGACCATGAAGGCGCCGCCGGTCAGGAAGGCCGCGGAGAAGCTGTGGAAGACCTGGTTGAGCGCGGTGTTCTGGGTGAGGACCTGCCAGAAGTCGGTCAGCTCCGCCCGGCCCTTCTCCTCGTTGATCCGGTACCCGACCGGATGCTGCATCCAGGAGTTGGCCGCGAGGATGAAGTACGCCGACAGCAGCGTGCCGATCGAGACCATCCAGATGCAGGCCAGGTGGATCTTCTTGGGCAGCTTGTCCCAGCCGAAGATCCACAGGCCGATGAAGGTCGACTCGAAGAAGAAGGCGATCAGCGCCTCGAAGGCCAGCGGGGCGCCGAAGATGTCCCCGACGAAACGGGAGTAGTCGGACCAGTTCATGCCGAACTGGAACTCCTGGACGATGCCCGTGACCACGCCCATCGCGATGTTGATCAGGAAGAGCTTGCCCCAGAACTTGGTCGCCTGGAGGTACTTCTCCTTGCCGGTGCGCACCCACGCGGTCTCCAGACCGGCCGTGAGGGCGGCCAAGGAGATGGTCAGGGGTACGAACAGGAAGTGGTAGACGGTCGTGATGCCGAACTGCCAGCGCGCCAGGGTCTCCGGCGCCAGAGCCAAGTCCACGTCGTCACTCTCCTCACATCGCCGTGGTCAGCGGCAGATTGCGCGTGTACGACACACCCATATCGGGAGCGATCCGACACGCTTGTGAACGCGTTCACATTCACAAGCAATTATGACCTACAGCTTTTCGACGCCGGACGGGGGGTCCCCTGTGACGTCAACCCCTCGGGCGGGCCTTCCCAAAGGCCGTTGAGCGCCGTACCTGGCACGGAAGGCCCGTTTCACGTGAAACGGACGCGAACAGGGCACGAAAAGGCGCCCCGCGAAGTGACCAACACCACTCCGCGAGGCGCCCTCAGCCTCCTGCACCGCGCACGGACCGCGATGCACCGCGCCCTACAGCCCCTTGCGGAACCCTTCCGCCACCTTCAGGAAGATGTCGTTCGCCTCGTTCTCCCCCACCGTCACCCGCACCCCGTCACCCGGGAACGGCCGGACCACCACCCCGGCCCGCTCACACGCCTCGGCGAAGGCGACCGTGCGCTCCCCCAGCCGCAGCCACACGAAGTTGGCCTGCGTCTCCGGCACCGTCCAGCCCTGGGCCCGCAGGCCGTCGACCACGCGCGTGCGCTCGCACACCAGCGAGCCGACCCGGCCCAGCAGCTCGTCCTCGGCCCGCAACGAGGCGATCGCCGCCTCCTGGGCGATCTGGCTCACACCGAACGGCACCGCCGTCTTGCGCAGCGCCGCCGCCACCGGCTCATGGGCCACGGCGAAACCGACCCGCAGCCCGGCGAGCCCGTACGCCTTGGAGAAGGTCCGCAGCACACACACGTTGGGCCGCTCCCGGTAGAGCTCGATGCCGTCCGGCACCCGGGGGTCGCGGATGAACTCGCGGTACGCCTCGTCCAGCACCACCAGCACATCGCCGGGCACCCGGTCCAGGAACCGCTCCAGCTCCTCGCGCCCCACCACCGTGCCGGTCGGGTTGTTGGGGTTGCACACGAAGATCAGCCGGGTCCGGTCGGTGATCGCGTCGGCCATGGCGTCCAGGTCGTGCACGTCACCGTCGGTCAGCGGCACCTGGACCGCCCTCGCGCCGCTGATCCGCGTGATGATCGGGTAGGCCTCGAAGGACCGCCAGGCGTAGATCACCTCGTCGCCGGGGCCGGCCGTCGCCTGGAGCAGCTGCTGGGCGACACCCACCGAACCGGTGCCGGTGGCCAGGTGGGAGGCCGGGACGCCGAACCGCTCGGACAGCTCGGCCATCAGCCCCGTACAGGCCATGTCCGGGTAGCGGTTGAAGGCGCCGGCCGCCGCGAGGACGGTCTCCATCACGCCCGGCAGCGGCGGATACGGGTTCTCGTTGGAGGACAGCTTGTAGGCCGCCGGCCCGTCGGCCGCCACGGGCTTGCCCGGCTTGTAGGTGGGGATCCCGTCCAGCTCGGCGCGCAGCTTGGGGCTCGTCTCGCTCACCGCAGTCCTCCTCGTGACCACCACCGGCTTCGAATACTTCTCACCTTAAGAGGATTCGGCTCCGGTGCGTACAGGCGAGGACGAGCCACCCGGCCCCACCGACATCAGGGGCATCAGCGCCCGAAGGCGTACGTTCCATAGGGGCGCCCCTACATATATCTATGCGCCGGTGGCTCGCGCCGTGGCGCGCGTCCCCCGTAGTGGTGAGTTGAGACCTCTTCGCAACATCGCACTCTTGGCAGGCCCACGTGCACCGACACGCTACGTCCGTGGGTAGCTTGCCGCAACTGACTTACTTTCCAAGGCAGTTGACCCACTGCGACCATGCAGAAACGTGCCTGTCAACGCGTGCATATGCGTCCGCCCTACCCCACTCCATGAGCCCTACTATCGGCTCGCCATGACAGCAGCAGGGAAGCACCAGGTGAGCCGCGCGGAAACCTCACGTCGAGGCAGCCGGCCGGGCCGGGCGGGCATCAGAGACGTCGCCGCCGCCGCCGGAGTCTCCATCACGACCGTCTCCGATGCCCTCAACGGCAAGGGCAGGCTCCCGGACGCCACCCGCCGCCATGTCCGCGAGGTCGCCGACCGGCTGGGCTACCGGCCGTCGGCCGCCGCCCGAACACTGCGCACCGGCAAGTCGGGACTCATCGGCCTGACGGTGACGACGTACGGGAATGAACCTTTCACCTTCACGGAGTTCGCGTACTTCGCCGAGATGGCGCGGGCCGCCACGTCGGCCGCGCTGGCCCGCGGCTACGCGCTGGTCATCCTCCCCGCGACCTCCCGGCACGACGTGTGGTCCAACGTCGCCCTGGACGGCACGGTCGTCATCGACCCCTCCGACCAGGACCCGGTCGTCAGCGAACTGGTCCGCCAGGGACTGCCGGTCGTCTCCGACGGGCGCCCGGCCGGGACGCTCCCGGTCACGGCCTGGGTGGACAACGACCACGAGGCGGCCGTCCTCGGCATCCTCGACCACCTCGCCGACGCCGGCGCCCGCCGGATCGGCCTGCTCACCGGCACCACCACCGACACCTACACCCACCTGTCGACCACCGCGTACCTGCGCTGGTGCGAGCGCGTCGGCCAGGACCCGGTCTACGAGGCCTACCCGGCGCACGACCCGTGCGCGGGCGCCGTCGCCGCCGACCGGCTGCTCGCCCGCCCGGACCGGCCCGACGCCGTCTACGGCCTCTTCGACCCCAATGGCACCGACCTGCTCGCCGCGGCCCGCCGCTACGGGCTGCGCGTCCCCGACGACCTGCTGCTGGTCTGCTGCAGCGAGTCCACCGTGTACGCCAACACCGAGCCGCCCATCACCACCCTGTCGCTCAAGCCGCGCCGCATCGGCACGGCCGTGGTGCAGCTGCTGATCGACGCCATCGAGAGCGTCGAGGCCAACCAACCGGTCGAGCAGGTGATACCGACCGAGCTGATCGTGCGGACTTCCTCACAGCGCCGGCCGCCCCGCACGACCGTCAGCCCGCCGCGCTCGCCCGAGGGTCAGTAGGGACCGCGGGAGCGCTCCCGCCCCCGGGCCGGGGACGGCGGGACAGATGGGGCGAGAGGTGACCGTGAGGTGACTGAGGGGCAGGAGAAGAGCGGGCCAATCGGGGCGAAAGCCGCGCCATGACGGGGACCTGTTCCGATTCACCACCCCTGGGTCATCACACAGCGCGATCCGCATTCCTATGATGGGCCCACGACACCGCGGGCCGCTGCGACCAGGCAGTCCGAAGCGGTGCAGATGCGGCGCGATGGTGGAGGGGTCGATGACTCAGGGGGCCGGTCAGGGACCCGAGGTGGAGCGGACGGCGACGTTGCGCGACTTCCGAGTACCCGCGTACGTCCACGAGACCGGTCCGTACGGCCAGGGCGCGCATCCCGGCGACACCGTTCCGGCGCCCGAGACGGCCGTGCCGGACGGGTACACGCCCACCGAGCGCGACCTGCCCGTCATCGACCGGCAGGACACGGCCCAGGTGGCCGCCGAGCCCGTACCGGTCCCGGCGGCGCCGCCCGCCACCGGCCCCGGTCCGCTGTACGTCGTGGGTGACGTGCACGGTTACCTCGACGAACTGGTGGCCGCGCTCCAGGCGCAGCACCTGATCGACGCCGAGGGCCAGTGGTGCGCGGGCACCGCCCGCCTGTGGTTCCTCGGTGACTTCACCGACCGCGGCCCGGACGGCATCGGCGTCATCGACCTGGTGATGCGGCTGTCCGCCGAGGCCGCCGCGGCCGGCGGTTACTGCAAGGCGCTGATGGGCAATCACGAGCTGCTGCTGCTCGGCGCCAAGCGGTTCGGCGACACGCCCGTCAACTCGGGCGCGGGCACCGCCACCTTCCAGGCGGCCTGGCTGCTGAACGGCGGCCAGAAGACCGACATGGACCGCCTCCAGGACCACCATCTGCAGTGGATGGCCCGGCTCGACGCCGTGGAGGAGGTCGACGGCCACCTCCTCGTCCACTCCGACACCACCGCCTACCTCGACTACGGCGGTTCCATCGAAGAGGTCAACGACACCATCCACGACACCCTCACGCGCAACGACGCGGACGAGGTGTGGGACCTGTTCCGCAAGTTCACCAAGCGCTTCTCCTTCCGTGACGAGGGCGGCGCCGACGCCGTGCGCTCACTCCTGGACACCTACGGCGGCACCCGCATCGTGCACGGGCACAGCCCCATCCCGTATCTCCTCGGCGAGGTCGGGTCCGAGGACGGCGAGGACGACTCCGGTCCGACGGTCGAAGGACCGCATGTCTACGCCGACGGACTCGCCATCGCGATGGACGGCGGCGTGACCATGGCCGGAAAACTGCTGGTCCAGCAACTGCCGATGCCCGACTGAGCATCCCCGGGACGGTCCGGGCCCCGGCGGCGGACCTACGGGCCGGCACCCAATTTCTGGAAACCCCCTGTCACCGCGCGGCGTCACCGCTCTACCATCGGCTTATCCGTAGCAGGCTCCCCTCCGTTTCTGCCCGACGGCTCGTTGGCATGCGAGCCCCAAGCCCTACGGAGCATCGGGGGATGCACATGAACAGCGTTCCGCAGTACCTGTTGAGCGAGGACCGCCAAGAATACGAGCGGGTTCTCAGCGAGGCGCTGCGCTCCGCACCACACCGCCCGGAACTGGCCGCCGTGGGACAGCGGCTCAGCTCGGAACAACTGCGCGCCATGGCGCTCGGCGCCACCGCCCTGATCACCGCGGCGGCGGCGACCGAGTACCAGCACTATGTGAAGGTCCGCGAGGAACTGCGTCACCCGGCGCCGTCCGCCTCGCCGTCGTCCGCCCGCGAACCGGGTTCCGCCGAGTCCGGTACGCACTCGATGGGCCTCGCCGCCACCATGGGCGAGGTCGTCGAGACCGCCGGCGCGGGCGCGGGCGCCGTCATCACGGTCCTGGCTCCCGTCCTGACCGGCACCGCAGCCGCGATCTTCCTGCTCGTCGGCTACGTTCTGAAGGTGATCGCCCCGGAGCAGGCGTTCGCCCGGACCATGCTCACCGCCGGCTGGGTGTTCGGTGCCCTGACGGCGATCACCATCCTCGTGGCCGCCGTCGGCCTGCTGACCACCGCGCTGCGCAACCGTCCCTCGGCCGAGGCCGCGGCGTACGGCGAACGCGACGGGGAGGTGAGGCGGGCCAGGGAAGCCTGGCGTACGGCCCTGCTGGAGCAGGGCATCGTGCCGTTCCTGCGCGACGCCCTGGCCGACCCGGCCGCGGCGCCGGCAGCGGCGTCCGGCGGTACGGGACCGTCCGCACCGGCCGGCCGTATGCCGCAACTCGGCTACGGGCGGCCCGGTTTCAGCAGCCCCGACGAGGGATCGAGCGCCGGTCCACGCCCGAGCTACTCGAGCCCGGACTACTCCAGCCCGGACTTCGGCGGCCCGGAACACCGGCCCGAGTGACCACCGGTGTGCGCTCCCCGGCGGCAGGTCCCGCCCTGGGGGAGCGCACGCCGGTGGCCTCCGGGTGGTTCCCCGAAGGCGCACCGCAGCGCGCCCGGAGGCGCATCGGATGGCCGTCTCCTCCTGCCGCCTGTGAACGCCGCCCCAGGTCACCGGGCCGGCCGGACCGCGCGGCTCAGCCTGGGTTGTGAGCGCAAGGCCGCCAGCCTGTGCTGCTCATCGGGACCGGACAGGCTCTCGCCCACGGCCAGCAGTGACAGGAGCCGCACGGGACGCCCGGCCGACGCCGCCGCCTCCAGCTTGTGATGGCCGTCGAGCAGGAAATGCGTCAGCCCCCAGTGCTCGTACTCGTCGGTCGAGTGGAGGCTCATCGCGGGCCGGCACAGGTCCAGTGTCGACACCGCGACCGCCGTCGGCACGGTTCCGCCCCGCATCCGCTCGACGTACTCCGCCACCCGTGCCCGGTCGTTCCACAGCGGAGGCACCATGGGTACGACGAACTCGTAGAGATGCGCGGTGTCGTCCACCACCGTCTCGAACGTGCGGTAGTACGGCGTGCGAGGGTGCTCTGGGAGGCCCCAGAACTGGTCGGGTCCCCACGTGGCCACCTGCTCGGTGCTGAAGTAGTCGCCCTCCTGCCCCGGAGTGACCAACCGCGGCTCGACAGGGAGCAGCATGGGAAGGTACTCGCCTTCCGGCAGCAGGGAGCCGAACGCGTCCAGGACGCGGTCGTCCAGGCCGGAGACCTGGCCGGCGAGCAGTTCCCGCATGCCCTCCAAGGACAGCGTCTGGTCGGCCCCCTCCAGCCGCTGGAACAGGAACTGGCACGTCCCGCACCACAGGGAGAGCTCGAACGCGGGCTTCCCGTCGAGCACCAGCAGCCGGCGCCGGGGCGCCGGCCCCGGGCCGTGGAGTTCCGTCTCGAACCTCAGTCTCGCCTCGGGTCCGGGACTTCCGATCCGGCGCGGTTCGCCCATGACCATGCTCATCACACGCACGACCGTACGAGGGTCCACCGCCACGCACCAAGCCGGTTCTCGACGACCAGCCCCTACGGGCGAGTGCTGGGTGGCGCCGCGCTCGGCGCCGGGGCCACCCAGCCGCCTCTCAGTCCGCGATGGGCAGGTAGACCCTGTTGCCCGCCTGCGCGAACTCCCTGGACTTCTGGAGCATCCCCTCCGCGACCTCCTCGGGAGACGCCCCCTCGGCCGCCGCGCCGCCGAACCGCTCGGTGATGCTGTGGCTGATCTTCATCGAGCAGAACTTCGGCCCGCACATCGAGCAGAAGTGGGCCGTCTTCGCGGGCTCCGCCGGCAGCGTCTCGTCATGGAACTCCCGTGCCGTGTCCGGGTCGAGGGCCAGGTTGAACTGGTCCTCCCAGCGGAACTCGAACCGGGCGTCGGACAGCGCGTCGTCCCATTCCTGCGCGCCCGGGTGCCCCTTGGCGAGGTCGGCGGCGTGCGCGGCGATCTTGTAGGTGATGACGCCGGTCTTGACGTCGTCGCGGTTGGGCAGGCCCAGGTGTTCCTTGGGCGTGACGTAGCAGAGCATGGCCGTGCCCCACCAGGCGATCATCGCGGCGCCGATGCCGGAGGTGATGTGGTCGTAGGCCGGAGCGACGTCGGTGGTCAGCGGGCCGAGCGTATAGAACGGGGCTTCATCGCAGATCTCCTGCTGAAGGTCGATGTTCTCCTTGATCTTGTGCATCGGGACGTGACCCGGGCCTTCGATCATGGTCTGTACGTCAAAACGCTTCGCGATCCGGTTGAGTTCCCCGAGCGTGCGCAACTCCGCGAACTGGGCCTCGTCGTTGGCGTCCGCGATCGACCCCGGCCGGAGGCCGTCACCGAGCGAGTAGGTGACGTCGTAGGCGGCGAGGATCTCGCACAGCTCCTCGAAGTGCTCGTACAGGAACGACTCCTTGTGGTGCGCCAGGCACCAGGCCGCCATGATCGAGCCGCCGCGCGAGACGATGCCGGTCTTCCGGTTGGCGGTCAGTGGTACGTACGGCAGGCGTACGCCCGCGTGGACCGTCATGTAGTCGACGCCCTGCTCGGCCTGTTCGATGACCGTGTCCTTGTAGACCTCCCAGGTCAGCTCCTCCGCCCTGCCGTCGACCTTTTCGAGGGCCTGGTAGAGGGGGACCGTGCCGATGGGCACGGGGGAGTTGCGCAGCACCCACTCGCGGGTGGTGTGGATGTTGCGGCCGGTGGAGAGGTCCATGACCGTGTCGGCGCCCCAGCGGGTCGCCCAGGTCATCTTCTCGACCTCCTCCTCGATGGAGGACGTCACCGCCGAGTTGCCGATGTTGGCGTTGACCTTCACCAGGAACCGCTTGCCGATGATCATCGGCTCGATCTCCGGGTGGTTGACGTTGGCCGGCAGGACCGCCCGGCCCGCCGCGATCTCCTCGCGTACGACCTCCGGCGAGACGTTCTCCCGGAGGGCCACGTACTCCATCTCGGGGGTGATCTCCCCACGGCGCGCGTACGCGAGCTGGGTCACCGCCTGCCCGCCGCGAGCGCGCCGGGGCTGGCGCGGGCGCCCGGGGAAGACCGCGTCCAGGTTGCGCAGTCCGCCGCGCGGAGAGGTGTGCTTGATGCCGTCGTCCTCGGGGCGCACGGGGCGGCCCGTGTACTCCTCGGTGTCGCCGCGGGCGATGATCCAGTTCTCCCGCAGCGGGGGCAGCCCCCTGCGCACGTCGGTGTCGACGAGCGGATCGGTGTACGGGCCCGATGTGTCGTACAGGGTGACCGACTGGCCGTTGGTGAGGTGCACCTGACGGACGGGCACGCGCAGGTCGGGGCGTGAACCCTCGACATACGCCTTGTGCCAGCCGATGGGCTTCCCGGCCGCCGCGGGCTCCTCCTGGGCGGAGTTCTGCGCGGAGGCAGGCGTGCGTGCGTCCTTGTTGGTCATGAGACCTACTCCCTACGCCGGCATTACCCGGTAACAGGTTCGGCGGTCGACGCAGCGGTGTCCGTCCTCCGACGCCTCGTGGGGAACATCACTCGATTTCGGTGATGTTTCCCGTGAAACATCGCTGGGACGGAGGTCAGCGCCCTCTCAGCCCGGTGCTCCGAGCTCCCGCGTGTATAAAAGGTGCCTCCACGCTAGCGTCAATTCGGGCGCGGTGAACAGATGGCCCCCTTCGTTCTTGCGATGATCGGGCCGTGACCACGACGCAGCATCCCCCCTTCCCCCCGCCCGAACCACGCCGCGGACCGGGCACGGCAGGCGGTGCCGACAGCCGTACCCTCCGCGCTGACGGCTTCCCCTCCGGGGACCACGGACAGGGACAGGGCTCCGTCCCGGGGCAGGGGCAGGGACACGACCGCGGGCACGTCCAGGGGCACGAACACGGGCTGGGGCAAGGGCAGGGGTACGGGCAGGGGGGCGCGAACGCGGGGCCGGGCGGCGGTCATGGTCCCGGTGGCGGACACGGCTCCGGTGACGGACGCGGTCCGGGTGCCGGCGGGCACGGCCCGGGGAACGGCGGACACGGTCCGGGGAACGACGGGCACAGCCCCCTCGGCGGCGGGCACGGGCACTCGCACAGTCACGGTCCGGCGGCTCCCGTCTCCCTGCACCTGCGCAAGGTCATCGCGGCGGTCCTGGTCCCCTTCGCCGCGGCCGTCGTCGTGGGGCTCGCCCTGCTGTGGCCCGGCGGGGCACCGGCGCACGAACGCACCGGGGTGGGGTTCGACCGGCAGACGCAGCAGGCCACGGTCACCAAGGTGCAGGCGATGAGCTGCCAGGAAGTGAACGGCTCCACCATCCCCTCCACCGGCGACACCTCCACCGCGGAGGGCTCCGAGGCCCAGCAGCGGGAGAACGGCACCTGCAAGAAGGCGACGATCCGGGTCGACACCGGCAAGGACAAGGGCCGTACGTTCACCGAGGTCGTGCAGCCCGACCAGTCCCGGCAGCTGAGCCAGGGCCAGAAGGTCGTGGTCTCCTACGAGCCCTCCGCGCCGAAGGACCTCCAGTACTCGGTCTCCGACATCGACCGCGGGTTCCCGATGGCACTGCTCGCCGGGATCTTCGCGCTCGCCGTCGTGGTCGTGGGGCGGCTGCGGGGCGTGATGGCGCTGGTCGCGCTGGCCATCAGCTTCCTGGTGCTCAACTTCTTCATCCTGCCCGCGATCCTGCAGGGCTCCAACCCGCTGCTCGTGGCCGTGATCGGGTCGAGCGCCATCATGCTGATCGCCCTGTATCTGTGCCACGGGCTGTCGGCCCGTACGTCCGTGGCGGTGCTCGGCACCCTGGTCTCGCTGGTGCTGATCGGCGTCCTCGGTTCGCTCTTCATCGGCTGGGCCGCGCTGACCGGGGACACGGACGACAACACCGGCCTGATCCACGGCCTGTACCCGTCGATCGACATGAGCGGTCTGCTGCTGGCAGGGGTCATCATCGGTTCCCTCGGTGTGCTGGACGACGTGACGGTGACGCAGACGTCGGCGGTCTGGGAACTGCACGAGGCCAATCCGACGATGGGCCGGCGGGGCCTGTACCGCGCGGGCATCCGGATCGGCCGCGACCACATCGCGTCCGTCGTCAACACACTCGTCCTCGCCTACGCGGGTGCCGCGCTGCCGTTGCTGTTGCTGTTCTCGATCGCGCAGAGCAGCGTCGGCTCGGTCGCCAACAGCGAGCTGGTCGCGGAGGAGATCGTGCGCACGCTGGTCGGCTCGATCGGCCTGGTGGCGTCGGTACCGGTGACGACGGCTCTCGCGGCGCTGGTCGTCTCGGCCGACCGGCCGGGCCCCGGCGAGGCTCCCGCGGGTGCCGCCCCGGCCGCGGCCCGCGGGGGGCGGGGCCGCCGCCGTAAGCGGTAGCGCTGCCGTGGGTCCGGCGAGCGCTGGAAGCACCGGTGGCCCCTCGACTGCGACGGCGTACCCGGACGACTCCGAACCGCTCCGCACCCCTCTGGCAAAACCCCCGCAGGATCGTTCCGGCACAGTGGCCACCGTCCGGCGAAGCGTTACGCCACCTCTACGAGGCCGCCCGAACGCTCAGCCCGCGCTCTGTTCCTCGGCCAGGATGCGGTCCAGCGCCTCGTCGAGGTGGGCATCGAAGTCGGCGAGCATCCCCTCCTGACCCAGCGGCACCAGCTTGTCGGTGCGGTCGAGGAAGGCCACGAGCGGTGCCGCCGAGGAGCGGAACAGGGCCTGGTCGGCACCCACCTGAAGGCGGATCAGCACCTCGGTCAGCGGCTCGGGGTCGACGGGCGCGATGCGCACGTCCCCGTCACCGCAGGGGCGGCCCACCCCGTCGATCAGCAGCTCACGCCCGAAGGCCCAGGTCACCGGGGCGTCGCCGGGCAGATGGAAGGTCAGTCGCACGGCGTAGGGATCACTGGTCTCGTAGCGCAGCTCCACCGGGATACGGAAGGAGAGCTCCTCGGAGACGAGAAAGCTCATCATGACCTCTGCCTGTACGGACTCACGCATCGCATACCCCGTCATTCGCCGTCGACTGGCCGGGAATCAACCTCTAACACTGGTGGCATCTTGCTGAACGTACACACCAGATCACAAGGAGTTAGTTTTCACATACTGATAGAGGGCGAAAGCGACCCCAGGATTCGCCCCACCTCGCCCTGTAACTGGCGCAGTGCGGGCAGCAACCGGTCGGCCTGGCGCACGGGCAGGGAGATGGCCACCGTCGCCACCGTGCTGCCGACGGTGAGCGGGATAGCCCCGCACACCGTGCCCAGCGCGTACTCCTGGTACTCGGTCACCGGCTCGCTGCGGCCCACGCGCTCCAGCCGCTTCAGCAGGCTGTGGTCGTCGCGCACGGTGTACCGGGTGACGGGCCGGACCGGATGGCGGTCGAGATGGTCCCGGCGGGCCGCCTCGTCCAGCTGTGCCAGCAGGCACTGCCCGATGGCGTGCGCGTGCGCCGTCTCACGGAAGTCCGCCCACTCCTCGACCGCGGGAGCGCCCGGCGTGTCGGCGACGCACACGATGTCGACCTCCCCGTCGCGGTACATCGCGTAGTACACGGGGGCGCCGATCGTCTCGCTCAGCCCCGCGAGGACCTCCGCCAGCGCGCTGCGACGTTTCTGCTGTGCTCCGCTGCTGCTCAGCCGCTCGGCCGCCTCCCCGAGGAAGAACAGACCCTTGTCGCGGCGCAGATAGCCCTCGTGCACCAGGGTGCGCAGCAGGTGGTACGCCGTGGGCAGCGCCAGCCCGGTCTCCCGGGCCAGTTGCTTGGCGGGGGCGCCGTACCGGTGCCCGGCCACGCACTCCAGCAGGCGCAGCGCCCGCTGCACGGAGCCGATGAGGGTCCCGGAGGGAGGGTCCGGGGGCGGTGCGTCCGTGGTGGGAGCCGGGGAGCGGGGCTGTGTGGGGAGGGCGGGCGGATGGACTGGTGCGGTGTCAGCCGTGGCCAAGGGTCACTCCCGGAGCGAGGGGGCAGCCGTTGCGGGGAACACGGGTGGGGGTGTACGCCGCTGCGGGGTCGCCCCCGCCTGGAGTTCCGGACTTTAACCGCCTGTCACCGCTCGCAGGCGGCCTGCCGGGGAAATGTCCCTCGCGCGAGGGACCCGGCGGTTCCCGTTACCCCCACCGGTGCCCCGCCGGCCTCACCAGTCGCCGCGTGAGGAGGAGTTCGACATGAACTTGCGCACGATGTAGATCAGTCCGCCGACCAGGGCCACGAAGACCAGCACCTTGAAGAGCAGCCCGATCACGAAGCCGACCACGCTGGCGATCATGCCGCCGAACACGACCAGGGCGATGACCGGCACCGCGATCCACTTCACCCACCACGGCAGTCCCGCGAGACTCTCACGCATCGCCCTCGTCCTCGTCTCTCCCGTTCCCGGGGATCTCCCGGTGTCCGGGAATCCTGATGTCCTGCACTCGATGCTAGGCGGCGGGTGTCCGGTACGGGGGCCCGGCAGCCCTTGTCCTCCCCTGACCGATCCCCTAGGGAATCCGGGGGCGCGGCTCGGACTTCCGGTCAGCCCTCGGGCGGCGAGAAGACCACCAGCACCCTGAGGTCCTCGCTGATGTGGTGGAACTTGTGGGCGACCCCGGCCGGCACGTACACCACGCTGCCGCGGGCCACCTCGGTCGTCTCCATGCCGACGGTGATCGCGGCCCGGCCGCTGACCACGAAGTACACCTCGTCCTGCGCGTGCGGCTGCTGCGGGTCGGAGGTTCCCGCGTCGAGCGCGTACAGCCCGACCGACATGTTCCGCTCCCGCAGGAACTGCAGGTAGGCGCCGTCGTTGGCGGCGCGCTCCGCCTCCAGTTCGTCCAGCCGGAATGCCTTCATCGCCTCGTCCGCCCCTGCTTCACCATTGGTTGCCGATCGTGTCTGCCACGATCAGACACATGAAGAATTTCGTAGTCAAGACGATCGCCAACGCGGCGGCCCTGGCGGTCGCGGTGTGGCTCATCGACAAGATCACGCTGACCGGGGGCGGCACCGGCGAGAAGACCGCCACGCTGATCCTCGTCGCGCTGGTCTTCGGCCTGGTGAACCTTCTGGTGAAGCCGATCGTCCAGGTGCTGACGTTTCCGTTGTTCATCCTGACCCTCGGCCTGTTCACCCTGGTGGTGAACGCGCTGATGCTGCTGCTCACCTCATGGCTGGCCGACGTGCTCGATCTCAGCTTCCATGTGGAGGGGTTCTGGACCGCCGTCCTCGGCGGCCTGATCGTCTCGATCGTCTCCTGGGCCCTGAACCTGGTCCTGCCCGACAAGGACTGACCCCATGACCTACCGCGTCTGTTTCGTCTGCAGCGGCAACATCTGCCGCTCCCCGATGGCCGAGGCCGTCTTCCACGCGCGCGTGGCGGACGCCGGGCTCGACGGCCTGGTCGAGGCCGACAGCGCCGGCACCGGCGGCTGGCACGAGGGCGAGGGCGCGGACCCGCGCACCATGGACGTCCTGGCGGCCGGTGGTTACGCCCTCGACCACACGGCCCGGCAGTTCCACGCCTCCTGGTTCTCCCGCCTGGACCTCGTCATCGCCCTCGACTCCGGCCATCTCAGGGCGCTGCGCCGGCTGGCGCCCACCGCGCGGGACGCCGCCAAGGTGCGCCTGCTGCGCTCCTACGATCCCGCCGCCGACGCCGACGACCTCGACGTACCCGACCCCTACTACGGGGGCAGGGACGGCTTCGAGGAGTGCCTTGAGATGGTGGAGGCGGCGAGCGACGGTCTGCTCGCCGCCGTACGTGAGCAAGTGGAAGGACAGGCGGCATGAACGATTCCGCTACCCAGGGGCGCGTTTCCACAAAGGCAGCGCTTCCGCAGGACGCGGGTGACGGCACGCGCGCCGTGCGCGCCGGGCTGCCCGAGCCGGTCAAACACGAGCCGACCCTGCCCGGCCCGGTGTTCGCCGCCCACTTCCATCTGCCGGGCGACCCCACGGGTCCGTACACGTACGGCCGCGACGAGAACCCCACCTGGACGCTGCTGGAACGCGCCATCGGCGGGCTGGAGGCGCCGGGGCGCGACGACGTGGAGACGCTCGTGTTCGCCTCCGGCATGGCGGCGATCTCCTCGGTGCTCTTCTCGCAGCTGCGCGCCGGCGACGCGGTCGTGCTGCCGAACGACGGCTACCAGGCGCTGCCGCTGGTGCGTGCGCAGCTGGAGGCGTACGGCATCGAGGTGCGCACCGCGCCGACCGGCGGGGACGCCCAGCTCGGCGTGCTGGACGGGGCGAAACTGCTGTGGATCGAGTCGCCCTCCAACCCCGGCCTGGACGTCTGCGACATCCGGCGGCTCGCCGAGGCGGCACGCGCGCGTGGCGCGCTGGTCGCCGTCGACAACACCCTGGCCACGCCGCTGGGGCAGCGCCCGCTGGAACTCGGCGCGGACTTCGTGGTGGCCAGCGGCACCAAGCAGCTCACCGGCCACGGTGACATCCTCCTCGGGTACGTCGCCGGCCGCGGCGGCGACGCCATGACCGCGGTACGGCGCTGGCGCAAGATCGTCGGTGCGATCCCCGGGCCCATGGAGGCGTGGCTCGCCCACCGTTCGCTCGCCACGCTCCACCTGCGCGCCGACCGGCAGAACGCCACCGCGCTCAAGGTCGCCGAGGTCCTGCGAACCCGCCCTGAGGTCACCGGCCTGCGGTACCCGGGGCTGCCCGACGACCCGTCGCACGAGATCGCCTCGCGGCAGATGCGCCGCTATGGGTGCGTGGTCTCCTTCACGCTGCCCACGCGCGCGCGTGCCGATCGTTTCCTGGAGGCGCTGCGCCTGGTGGACGACGCGACGAGCTTCGGCGGCCTGCGGTCCACCGCGGAGCGGCGCGGGCGGTGGGGCGGTGACGCGGTGCCGGAGGGCTTCGTCCGCCTGTCGGTCGGTGCCGAGGACCCGGAGGACCTGGTGGCCGATCTGCTGCGGGCACTGGACGTGTCGGCGGACTGACCCGGCCGCGTCCCCTGGCAGGGCGGGCGTTTCCTGGCAGGGTGGGCGTTTCCTGGCAGGGCGGGCGGTCCGAGCCTCCCCCCTCGTGGCTCGGACCGCCCTCGGTTCCGCGCGCGAAGAACCGCGTGCACAAGGCTAGTTGACTCTGTGTCAGTGTCCAATCACAGTAGCGACAGGGTCCTATCGACATTTTTATAGTGGGGCGGTGCCGAGGGGGCCGGGGGAAGGACGACGGAAGAGGGGACAAGTTTCGTGGATCTGGCCTTGCTGCGGACGTTCGTGACGGTGCACCGGGCTGGTTCCTTCACCCGTGCCGCCGCCCTGCTCGGCCTCTCCCAGCCCGCCGTCACCTCCCAGATCCGCACACTGGAACGGCAGCTGGGCAGGCCGCTCTTCCTGCGCCAGGCCCGCGGCGTGACCCCCACGACCATCGGCGACGAACTGGCGCACAAGGCCGCACCCCACCTCGACGCCCTGGTCGAGATAGCCGAGACCGGTCTCGACGACGAGTCGTCCTTACGGACGCTGCATCTGGCCGGGCCCCCTGAGTTCACCGCCGAGCGGGCCCTGCCCGCGCTCACGGAGCTCATTGGCGAGGACAGCCAGGGTTTCGCCCTGCGCGCCTCCTTCGGCAACGCGGACGAGACGCTGGACGGTCTGGCCGCCGGACATCATGATCTGGCCATCAGTACGGCCCGTCCGCGTGGTGCTCTGCTCACGGCGACTCCGCTCTGCGACGAGGAACACGTCCTGGTCGGCGCTCCTCGCTGGGCCAAGCAGATCGATGCCGCGCAGCGGGCCGGCACCAAAACGTCCGCGTTGGAGCGCGTCCCCGTGGTCGAGGTGCACGAGTCGCTGCCCTTCGTGGCCCGCTACTGGGCCTCCGTCTTCGACGCGTGCCCGACCACCCCGGGAACGATCATCGTCCCCGATCTGCGGGCGGTGCTCGCCTGCTCCGTCGCGGGTGCCGGGCTGGCGGTACTGCCCCGCTACCTGGGCGCCGAGGCGCTGAAGCGCGGCGACCTGGTCTCCCTGCATGACCCGGCGGTGCCGCCGCTGCGGACGTACTTCCTGGCGGTGCGCACCGGCACCCTGGCGATGCCGCACATCGCACGGGCCCATGAGTGGCTGTTGCAGGCTGCTGCCGACTGGGACTGAGCATGCCCGTCCGGGGACGTTCCACGATGTTTCACGTGGAACCAGCCGGGCCACATTTCCCCCATGACCGACCGACCCGTGGTCAAGCGCACCGCCCGTGCCGTACTCCTGGACGGCGCCGACCTGATCCTCATCAAGCGCACCAAGCCCGGTGTGGATCCCTACTGGGTCACCCCCGGCGGAGGGGTCGAACCGGAGGACTCGACCGTCGTCGACGCCCTGCACCGCGAGGTGCACGAGGAACTCGGCGCCAAGATCACCGACGTGGTGCCCTGTTTCGTGGACACGGTGGAACACATCGGCGAGGACGGCGGCGCCACGGGCGTGAAGGTGCAGCACTTCTTCGTCTGCCGTCTGGAGTCCATGGACCCGGCCCAGCGGCATGGCCCCGAGGTGGAGGAGCCGGCCGGCGAGTACGAGATCGTCCGGGTGCCGTTCACGCGGGTCGGCATCGCGTCGGTGCACCTCGTCCCGCTGTCACTGCGGCACTATCTGGACGGCAACATCGAGGGGGTGCGCGCCCTGCACGCCTCCGACCTGGGCTGATACCAGGACGCTCAGGGTGACGGATGAGGAGGGCCTCCGGGGAGGCGTCTGCCCGTCTGTCTCCGACCCGCCCGCCGTTTGGAGCGACATCCCGCGTTCGCCGCTGTTTCACGTGAAACACCGCTGCGGGACCACCAGGCCGCACACGTCACCCATGACATGGCCAAAAGCCTGTGCGCTTCCCCGGAAACAGGTGGACGGCAGAGGCCACCGTCAGACAGCCTGGCCCGCGTGCCGACTCCTTCCCTCGCCGCTCTGCCGATCCGACGCCTGACCTTCCGCGATCTCGCCGCGTGCGCCGATCTGTCCCAGGACCGTGGCTGGCTCCGCGAAGAACACAAGTGGGGCCTGCTCCTCACAGCCGGGCAGGGCTACGGCATCGACGACCCCGGTGGCGGACTGGTCGCGGCCTGCACCGTCACCGAGTACGGCCCTCCTGGACGCCCGGCGCTCGCGGCCGTCGGCATGGTGCTGGTCGCCGCGCGGCACGCCCGCCGAGGAGTCGGACGCCGGCTCATGCGCCACGTCATGTCGACGACGGGTCCCACGCCACTGACCTTGCACGCGACCCCGAACGGCCGGCCGCTCTACGAAGAGCTGGGCTTCAAGGTCACCGGCAGCGCGGAAATGGTCCGCGGGCACTTCTCGCCGGACGGCGGCCCCGCGTCCCGGATCACCACGCGGGCGGCCACGGCCGACGACCTGACCGCGGTGGTGCGACTCGACGGGGAGGTCTTCGGGACGGATCGCACGCACATCCTCGCGCGGCTGCCCGCCTTCGCCCACCGGCTGCGGGTCGCGGAGGAGGACGGCCGGCTCATCGGCTACGCCGCGGCCTGGCCCAACACGGACAGCCATGTGGTCGGCCCGCTCATCGCCCGTGACACGGAGACGGCCAAGGCCCTGCTCTCCTCCCTTGCCGCACAGACCGACGGCCCGCTGCGCACGGACATCGACGTACGGCACGAGGAACTGCTGGCCTGGGTGAAGGCCCGTGGCCTGTCGTCCGTCGCCCACAACGCGGTGATGACCCATGGCATCACCGCGCTGCCGGGGGACTGGAGCCGCCGCTTCGCTCCGCTGACGGTCGCGGCCGGCTGACCTGGCACGGCCCGCCCGGCGAGCGGGCCGTGCCTCCGGTCCGTCCGTCGGTCCGTCCGTCCGTCGGTCCTCAGGTCAGGGACTCCACGGCGGCCGAGGCGAAGGCGTGGTCCTGCTCCGGGGCCCCGCCGCCGACACCGATGGCGCCGATCAGCCGGCCGTCGCGGTGGACCGGCACGCCGCCCGCGATGAACAGCAGCGGCCGGTCCAGCGCGGTGGGCAGTGTGTGGAAGACGCCACCGGGCTGTACCGCCTCGACCAGGTCGGCGGTGGGGGTGTCCAGCTGGAGCGCCGTGTACGCCTTGCGGGTGCTCGTCTCCCCGGAGATCAGCACGGCCCGGTCGTCACGCCGGAAGGCGATCAGGTGACCGCCCGCGTCGAGGACGGTGACGCTGACCCGGACCCCGGCGTCCTCGGCGGCGCGGTACGCGGCGGTGACGAGGGCTTCGGCGTCCTGGATGGTCAGCGGGGCGGGGGCTGTGGTGGTGGTCATCAGGGTTTTCCTTTTCTGCGTGGGGTTACTGCGGGGGTTTCCGCGAGGGTGTCCAAGGGGGCGTTGTGGGCCCCCTGTGTGTGGCTGTGGGCCCCGCTGCGCCCGGGTTCCGCGACCGCCTCCGGCAGGAGGCCGCGACCGGGGGAGGTGGACAGGGTTGTTCAGTGAACGGTGGTGCGCTGCCCGGTCGGCAGGGAGCCCGTGACGACCGTGCTGCGCGCACCGTCGCGCCGTTCGAGGGCGGCCGAGAGGAAGGCGAGGACCAAGGCCGCAGCGGCCAGGGCGGCACCCACCCAGTTCGGGGCGGTGTAGCCGAATCCGGCGGCGATGACGAGGCCGCCGAGCCAGGCGGACAGCGCGTTGCCCAGGTTGAAGGCACCGATGTTCACGGCGGAGGCCAGGGTCGGGGCTCCGTGTGCCTGGTCGAGGACACGCTTCTGCAGCGGCGGAACGGTCGCGAAACCGAGGGCGCCGATCAGCACGATGGTCACGGCCGCCGTGATCTCGTTGTGCGCGGTGAGCGTGAACAGCGCCAGCACCACGGCCAGGGCGCTCAGGGAGACGTACAGCAGGGGCATCGTGGCCCGGTCGGCCAGCCGGCCGCCGGCCAGATTGCCGCCGACCATGCCGAGGCCGAAGAGCACCAACAGCCAGGTGACCGAGGTGTCGGCGAAGCCGGCGACGTGGGTCATCATCGGCGCGATGTAGGTGATGGCCGCGAAGACCCCGCCGAATCCGAGGACGGTCATCGCCATCGCGAGCAGGACCTGGACGTTCCGGAAGGCGGCCAGCTCGTGCCGGAGCCGCACCCCCTCCGGCTTCGGCAGGTCGGGGACCAGCTTCGCGATGCCGGCCAGGCCGACGACACCGAGCGCGGCGACGAGGCCGAAGGTGACCCGCCAGCCGACGGACTGACCGACAAGGGTGCCCAGCGGGACACCGACCACGTTGGCGACGGTCAGCCCGGTGAACATCATGGCGATGGCTCCGGCCTTCTTGTCGGGAGCCACGAGATCGGCGGCGACGACCGAGCCGATCCCGAAGAAGGCGCCATGGGCGAGCGAGGCCACCACCCGGCCGGTCACCATGACCCAGAAGGCGGGGGCGAGAGCGGACAGCAGATTGCCGACGATGAACAGCCCCATCAGCAGCATCAGCATCCGTTTGCGGGGGATCCTGGTGCCGAGGACGGTCATCAGCGGGGCGCCGAACATGACGCCGAGGGCGTAGCCGGTCACCAGGAACCCGGCGGTCGGAATGGAGACCCCGTAGTCACCGGCGACCTCGGGCAGCAGCCCCATGATCACGAACTCGGTCGTTCCGATCCCGAAGGCCCCGATCGCCAGGGCGAGGAGCGCGAGAGGCATGGGCGGGTACACCTTTCCAGAGTTTGCAGGAGCGCTTGAACCGCGCCCACAATAGTTGCACACGCTGGCTAACGGCAAACGCCATCTATTGCATTCCTGGCTTACGCTTGTCTCAGCCGCTCCGGGACGGAGGAACGCCATGACAGCGACAGACCCCGCACTCACCGCCCTCGCCCAGGGATGGTGCGCCCTCTCCCTGCTCCACGGGAGGATCGAGACCCACATCGAGCGCGCCCTGCAGGCCGGTCACGGCCTCAGCGTGCGCGAGTACTCCCTGCTCGACGTACTCAGCCGCCAGCACGACGGCGACGGAGGGCATCTGCAGATGAAGCAGGTCGCCGACGCGGTGGTGCTCAGTCAGAGCGCCACCACCCGCCTGGTGACCCGTCTTGAGGACCGTGGCCTGCTGGAGCGCTACCTCTGCCCCACCGACCGTCGCGGCATCTACACCAATGTCACCGAGGACGGTCTGAAGCTGCTGGAGGAAGCCCGGCCCACCAACGACACCGCGCTGCGTGAAGCCCTCGACGAGGCCTCGCGCAACCCCGACATCGCCCCGCTGGTCCGAGCCATCGAGACCCTGAAGGCACCGGTCCCCGCCTGACCCGCTCGGAACCGCCGCCCTGCCGCCGCCCCCTGCGTAGGGTGCGGGACATGGGAGATCTTGAAATAAGGCCGGCCGTCGAGGACGACATCGCCGCGATCGTCGCCATGCTGGCCGACGACCCGCTGGGCGCCCAGCGCGAGTCGCCCGACGACCTGAGTCCGTACCTGGCCGCTTTCGAGCGGCTCCGCACCGACCCGAACCAGCGACTGGTCACCGCCGTGCGCGCGGGACGGGTCGTGGGCACGCTCCAGCTGACCGTCATCCCCGGCCTGTCCCGGCGCGGCGCGACCCGGTCGGTGATCGAGGCCGTACGTATCCACGCCGACGAGCGCGGCAGCGGCCTCGGGACACAGCTCATCCAGTGGGCGATCGATGAGTCACGTCGACTCGGATGTGCCCTGGTGCAGCTGACCTCCGACGCCAGCCGCACCGACGCGCACCGTTTCTATGAGCGGCTCGGCTTCTCGGCATCCCACGTGGGCTTCAAGCTCCAGCTCTGACAAGGCCGACCGGGAGTGCCCTGTTTCACGTGAAACGGGCGCTCCCGCCGCTCAGCCGATCCCCCGCCACCCCTCCGGGTCCACCCCGCCCGGCACGGGAGCGTCCTCGTCGTACGGCTTCCGCGTGAAGACGAACGACCCGAGGTCGAGATGGCTCACGGTTCCGTCCGGGCGCCGCACGGCCCGCAGCAGTTCACCGGCGTAGTAGCCCTCCAGGCCGCGCCAGGTACCGTCGCCGTTGGGCCGGAACCGCGAGCGCCGGCCACCGCCCGCCAACGGCTCCAGGCAGACACCCGCGTCGGCGGTGAGACGCAGGACGAAGGCGCTCGTCCCCCAGTACCACGGCCCCGCCAGCTCCAGCAGGGCCGTGTCGGCTTCCGGCAACGGCCGCCAGGGCTCGGGAATCCGCGGCTCGGCCTCCGCGACGATGCGGACCAGGTCGGCGCCCACCGCGGACAGCTGCGGACCCGAGGTGCAGTTGGCCAGCACCACCGCCGCGACGGCGTCCTCGACACCGATGGTGAGGTTGGCCAGGAAACCCGGCAGCGAGCCGGAGTGCCCCACCAGCATCCGTCCGTCCCCGTGCGTGATCTGCAGACCGAGGCCGTACGCCATGCCGTCCGCGACATCCGCAGCCTCGGCGGGTGCCGCCGGCGCCCGCATCTCCCGCACGCTCTCCGTGCTCAGCACCTTGTCGTCCCCGTACGTCAGGAACACGGCGAACCGTGCCAGGTCCCCGGCCGTCGACCAGAGCTGACCGGCCGGCGCCATCCGCCCCAGGTCCTCCACGGGCTCGGCCTGCATCACGTCCGCCCACGGATGCACCGCCCAGCCGCCCGCGTACGGCGGACGGGGACGCGTGCTCGTACGCGTCAGCCCCAGCGGTTCGAGGACCTCCCGGCGCAGTACGTCCTCCCAGGGAGCCCCGCGCACCTCCTCGACCAACGCGCCGAGCAGGGTGTAGCCGGGATTCGAGTAGTGGTGCCGGCGTCCCACCGGATGAAGGAGCGGCTCTTCGCCCAGCACATCGGCGAGTCCGGGACGGAGGGAACCGGGCGTCCGCTCCCACCATGGCCCCGGCGACTCGGCCGCCAGACCACCGGTGTGCGCGAGCAGCCCGGCGATCGTGGCCTCCCCCGCCCCGGTGCCCGGCACGTGCTTCTCCAGCCGGTCCCCCAGGTCGAGCAGGCCCTCGTCCCTCAGGCGCAGGACGAGAACGGCCGTGAAGGTCTTGGTGATCGATCCGATCCGGTACTGCACGTCCGCGTCCGGGGAGTGCCCGTCCACCGATGTCCGCGCACCGTGCCAGACGGTCCGCCCGCCGCGGACGACCGCAGCGGTCAGGGACGGTGCCCGGCCCGCGGACTGGGCCACGGCGATCCGGTGCAGCAGCGCACGGCGGGTGGCGGGAAGCAGGTCTTCCTCAGGTGACGTCATGGCCCCAGTCCACCCGCCCGGACCCCCCGAGTCGAGCTCATTTCCGGAGGGCCGAGGCGGCTCCACGGATCTGGATCAGGTCTGTGCCATGTCCACGAAGCGCGAGTAGTGCCCCTGGAAAGCGACCGTGATCGTCGCGGTCGGGCCGTTTCGGTGCTTGGCCACGATCAGGTCGGCCTCGCCCGCCCGCGGCGACTCCTTCTCGTAGGCGTCCTCGCGGTGCAGCAGGATGACCATGTCCGCGTCCTGCTCGATGGAACCGGACTCACGCAGGTCGGAGACCATCGGTTTCTTGTCCGTGCGCTGCTCGGGACCACGGTTGAGCTGGGAGAGCGCGATGACCGGGATCTCCAGCTCCTTGGCCAGCAGCTTGAGGTTACGGGACATGTCCGAGACCTCCTGCTGCCGGCTCTCGGCGCGCTTGGAGCCGCCGGACTGCATCAACTGGAGGTAGTCGATGACGACCAGCTTCAGGTCGTTGCGCTGCTTGAGGCGGCGGCACTTGGCGCGGATCTCCATCATCGACAGGTTCGGGGAGTCGTCGATGTAGAGCGGAGCCGCCGAAACGTCCGGCATCCGGCGCGCCAGCCGCGTCCAGTCGTCGTCGGTCATCGTGCCCGACCGCATGTGGTGCAGGGCGACCCGGGCCTCGGCGGACAGCAGACGCATCGCGATCTCGTTGCGCCCCATCTCCAGGGAGAAGACGACACTGGGCAGGTTGTGCTTGATCGACGCGGCCCGCGCGAAGTCCAGCGCCAGCGTCGACTTACCCATGGCGGGACGCGCCGCGATGACGATCATCTGCCCGGGATGCAGTCCGTTGGTCAGCGAGTCGAAGTCGGTGAACCCGGTGGGCACCCCGGTCATCTCGCCGCTGCGCGAGCCGATCGCCTCGATCTCGTCGAGCGCGCCCTCCATGATGTCGCCGAGCGGCAGGTAGTCCTCACTGGTCCGCTGCTCGGTGACCGCGTAGATCTCCGCCTGCGCCCGATTGACGATCTCATCGACGTCGTCGTCGGCCGCGTACCCCATCTGCGTGATCCGCGTGCCCGCCTCGACCAGGCGGCGCAGGACGGCCCGCTCGTGGACGATCTCGGCGTAGTGCGGGGCGTTGGCCGCCGTGGGCACGGTCTGGACAAGGGTGTGCAGATACGACGCCCCGCCGACCTTGTTGATCTCGCCCCGCTTGGTCAGCTCGGCGGAGATCGTGATCGGGTCGGCGGGCTCGCCCTTGGCGTAGACGTCGAGGATCGCCTGGTAGATCGTCTCGTGGGCCGGCTTGTAGAAGTCGTGGCCCTTGAGGATCTCCACCACGTCGGCGATGGCGTCCTTGGACAGCAGCATGCCGCCGAGCACCGACTGCTCGGCGTCCAGGTCCTGCGGGGGGACCCGCTCGAACGCCGGGCCCGCGCCGTCCCAGACACCGCTCTCCCGGCCGCGCTCGTGCTGGTCGTCACGGCCACGCGCCCCGTCACCCCGGCGGCGGGAGGCGGGCAGACGATCGCTTGGGCCGCTGTCGGCCCACGGCTCGTCCAAGGGCTCGGAAATGCTCACCGAGCCACCTCCTCCCGTCCGCGGTGCGGACCTCGCCGTGCCCCTCAGTTCTACGGCACGGCACTGACAAATAAGAGGCCCAACTCCGGTTCCGGCGCAGCGGATTTATGCCGTTTCGCGAACCGGTGGACGGAGCGGGCGCCGGACCACCGTAGGCCCGTCGGCACCGTCAGCCAATCTGGTTATCCACAGGCCATGTGGACGACGGCCCAGATGCTGTGGAGAACTCCGCGAAACCTGTGCACGACCCGGTGGACAGCCCTGTGAACAAGCCCTCGCCGTCCCCCGCACGACGGCTGTGACCAGCGCTTTCACCATCCACCGGCTGTGCAGAAGAAAAACTTGCCCGGTCGGATCAAGATCGATGTGGACCGTACACGGATATACACACACTGAGACATAAAGTAAGGGTCACAATAGCTTTGCATCTCTTACCTGTGGAAGATTAGATTGGTGCTCATGACACAGGCCTCCGCGCGCTCCCGCCCCACCCGGGCCCGGCACGACCGAGAGATCATCGCTCTGGCCGTCCCCGCCTTCGGCGCGCTCGTCGCCGAGCCGCTCTTCGTCATGGCCGACAGTGCGATCGTCGGCCATCTCGGCACCGCCCAACTCGCCGGCCTCGGCGTCGCCTCGGCCCTGCTGACCACCGCCGTCAGCATCTTCGTCTTCCTCGCCTACGCCACCACGGCGGCCGTCTCCCGGCGCGTCGGCGCGGACGATCTCCAGTCCGCCATCCGGCAGGGCATGGACGGCATCTGGCTGGCCCTGCTGCTCGGAGCCGCCGTCATCGCCGTGGTCCTGCCCACGGCTCCGTCGCTCGTCGAGCTCTTCGGCGCCTCCGACACCGCGGCCCCCTACGCCACCACCTATCTGCGCATCTCCTCGCTCGGCATCCCCGCCATGCTCGTCGTGCTCGCGGCGACCGGTGTCCTGCGCGGCCTCCAGGACACCCGGACACCCCTGTACGTCGCCGTCGGAGGCTTCGTCGCGAACGCCGTCCTCAACGCCGGGCTGGTCTACGGTGCTGGCCTCGGCATCGCGGGCTCCGCCTGGGGCACGGTCATCGCCCAGTGCGCGATGGCCGCCGTCTATCTCGTGGTCGTCGTCCGCGGCGCGCGTCGGCACGGCGCCTCGCTGCGGCCGGACCTCGCCGGGATCAGGACCTCCGCCCAGGCCGGCGTACCGCTGCTGGTCCGTACGCTCTCACTGCGGGCGATCCTGATGATCACGACGGCTGTGGCGGCCCGCCTCGGTGACGCCGATATCGCGGCTCACCAGATCATCCTGTCCCTGTGGAGCCTGCTCGCCTTCGCTCTCGACGCCATCGCCATCGCCGGACAGGCCATCATCGGGCGCTATCTGGGCGCCGGTGACGGACAAGGGGCCCGGGACGTCTGCCGTCGCATGGTCCAGTGGGGCGTCGCGGTAGGAGTCGTGCTCGGTGTGCTGGTGGTGGTCACCCGGCCGGCCTTTCTGCCGCTGTTCACCGGTGACTCCGCGGTCAAGGACGCGGCCCTGCCCGCTCTGGTGGTCGTAGCGCTGTCCCAGCCGGTCTGTGGCGTCGTCTTCGTCCTGGACGGCGTCCTGATGGGCGCGGGCGACGGCCCCTACCTGGCCTGGGCGATGCTGGTCACCCTGGCGGCCTTCACCCCGGTGGCGTTGCTCGTCCCCGTCTACGGCGGCGGACTCACCGCCCTGTGGGCGGCCATGACACTGATGATGACCGTCCGTCTGGCCACGCTGTGGCTGCGGACACGCTCCGGCCGCTGGGTCGTCACGGGTGCCACGCGCTGACCGTTTCACGTGAAACAACGGGCAGCGGCGTGAAACACGCGCTGTCGCCGCACGCGTCGGCGCAAAGCCTCCCGCACGCGAGGAGGGGGCCGCGTCCCAGAAGGACACGGCCCCCTCACTCAACCGCTGAGCGGGTACGGCACTCAGGCCGCGACCACCTCGAGGTTGACCTTGGCGTCGACCTCGGGGTGCAGACGCACGGACGTCTCGTGGGCGCCCAGCGTCTTGATCGGCGAGCCGACCTCGATGCGGCGCTTGTCGACCTCGGGGCCACCGGCAGCCTTGATCGCCGAGGCGATGTCGGCCTGGGTGACGGAACCGAAGAGACGACCGGCCTCGCCGGCACGGACGGCCAGGCGGACCTTGACGCCCTCGAGCTGGGCCTTCACCTGGTTGGCCTGCTCGATGGTCTGGATCTCGTGGATCTTGCGAGCGCGACGGATCTGCTCGACGTCCTTCTCGCCGCCCTTGGTCCAGCGGATGGCGAACTTCCGCGGGATCAGGTAGTTGCGAGCGTAACCGTCCTTGACGTCGACGACGTCGCCCGCGGCACCGAGGCCGGAGACCTCGTGGGTGAGGATGATCTTCATGAGTCGGTCACCCTTCCCTTATCGCGCGGTGGAGGTGTAGGGCAGCAGCGCCATCTCACGGCTGTTCTTCACGGCCGTGGCGACGTCACGCTGGTGCTGGGTGCAGTTGCCGGTCACGCGGCGGGCACGGATCTTGCCGCGGTCGGAAATGAACTTCCGCAGCATGTTCGTGTCCTTGTAGTCCACGTACGTGACCTTGTCCTTGCAGAAAGCGCAGACCTTCTTCTTCGGCTTGCGCACAGGCGGCTTCGCCATGGTGATTCTCCTGTGTGATCAAGAAGTGTGGGTACGAACCCGTCCCTGGGGGACGTCCCTGGAAGGGGCGCCCTAGAAGGGGGGCTCGTCCGAGTAGCCGCCGCCACCGCCGCCGCCGGAGTTTCCACCCCAGCCACCGCCGCCGCCCTGCTGGCCACCGGCGGGAGCGCCGGTCGCCCACGGGTCGTCGGCCGGAGCGCCGCCGCCCTGCTGGCCGCCGCCGGGGCCGCCGCCCCAGCCGCCGCCACCCTGGGCGCCGCCGCCACCGCCGCCGTAGCCGCCCTGGCCTCCGCGGCCCTGGCCCGAGGTCTTGGTGACCTTGGCCGTGGCGTTGCGCAGGCTGGCGCCGACCTCGTCGACGTCCAGCTCGTAGACCGTGCGCTTGACGCCCTCACGGTCCTCGTAGGACCGCTGCTTCAGCCGGCCCTGCACGATGACGCGCATGCCTCGCTGGAGCGACTCTGCGACGTTCTCCGCCGCCTGGCGCCAGACCGAGCAGGTCAGGAAGAGGCTCTCGCCGTCCTTCCACTCGTTGGTCTGGCGGTCGAAGGTGCGGGGAGTGGACGCGACACGGAACTTCGCGACGGCCGCACCGGAGGGGGTGAAGCGCAGCTCGGGGTCGTCGACAAGATTGCCGACGACCGTGATGACGGTCTCGCCTGCCATGGGGGAACCTCTCGGCGGGTTTGCTGCTGGCTGCTTGTGCTGCTACTCGAATCCCGGACCGGCTGAGCGGAAGCTCAGTGGGTCTCGGGACGGAGGACCTTGGTCCGGAGGACCGACTCGTTCAGGTTCATCTGGCGGTCGAGCTCCTTGACGACCGCAGGCTCGGCCTGCAGGTCGATGACCGAGTAGATGCCCTCGGGCTTCTTCTTGATCTCGTACGAGAGACGACGACGGCCCCAGGTGTCGACCTTCTCGACCTTTCCGCCACCGTCACGGACGACGGACAGGAAGTTCTCGATCAGCGGAGAGACAGCGCGCTCCTCGACATCGGGGTCGAGGATGACCATCACCTCGTAGTGACGCATGTGGAACCCACCTCCTTTGGACTCAGCGGCCACGGTCGTTCCGTGGCAGGAGGGTTGTGATGCGTTCGCCTCGGTACCTGTCATCAGTAGAGCAGCGGCCACTGACAATCAGGACGATCGCCGAGGGCTCTCAAGGCTGCGACTGAGCAGACACCGGTGCAGACGGTACACAGTACCCGCACCTCGGCTTCCGGTTGAAATCCGGCCGGAGAGGCAGACAATCTGTACACAAAGGGTGTGTAGGGCGCTACCATGCGCCGCCTATCGCAGGAGGTGCCCCATGGCACAGGTAATGCGAACCGACACCGCCGGCGGCCTCTTCGCCACGGACGGCAAGCCCCATCCGCTCCAGGACGCCCTGATGGCCGCGACCCTGGTGCTGGGCGTCGCGTCGTTCATCACCGCGATGTTCCACCATCTGCACCTGCTCAGCTCCTGGACCGGCCTGCTCGGCATCGTCGCCGGCGCCTACGGCCTGTGGGTCTCGGTGACCACCCGGGAGCGTTTCGGCCTGATCGTGGGCATGGGAGCCGCGGGCGTCGGCCTCCTCCTGGGCATGGCGCACGGCGGACTGTTCGGCGGGGTCATCCACTGACGCCAGGGACACCACAATCGAACAGCGGGTGACGCTCCGGTCTCCGGCGGGTCTCGGCCCGGCCCGGGCAAAGGAGCCGTGGGCCCAGTCGGGGCGCGCCGCGGGCGCAGTAGGCTTCGCGCGAGAGCCGGAGCCCCTGTACCCATGGGGACGAACCAGCCCGAGGAGCGCCCCGAATGAGCCTGACCCTGAGGACCATCAGTCGCGAGCAGCATCTGGCGTACATCCAGAGCCTGCCGTCGGCGAGTCACATGCAGGTCCCGGCATGGGCGGACGTCAAGGCGGAGTGGCGCTCGGAGAACCTCGGCTGGTTCGATGACCGGACCGGCGAACTGGTCGGCGCGGGCCTCGTCCTCTACCGTCAGCTGCCCAAGATCAAGCGTTACCTCGCCTACCTCCCCGAGGGCCCGGTCATCAACTGGTTCGCGCCGAACCTCCAGGAGTGGCTGGAACCGATGCTGGCGCACCTCAAGCGCCAGGGTGCCTTTTCGGTCAAGATGGGCCCGCCGGTGATCATCCGGCGCTGGGGTGCGGCGTCCATCAAGAAGGGCATCCAGGACCCGGACGTCAAGCGCCTGCGCGACATCGAGGCCGACTTCATCGAGCCGCGCGCCTTCGAGGTGGCGGACAAGCTGCGCAAGATGGGCTGGCAGCAGGGCGAGGACGGCGGCGCCGGCTTCGGCGACGTGCAGCCGCGCTACGTCTTCCAGGTCCCGCTGGCCAACCGGTCCCTGGAAGAGGTCCACAAGAACTTCAACCAGCTGTGGCGCCGCAACATCAAGAAGGCCGAGAAGGCCGGCGTCGAGGTCGTCCAGGGCGGTTACCACGACCTGGAGGAGTGGCAGCGGCTGTACGAGATCACGGCCGTGCGCGACCACTTCCGGCCCCGCCCGCTCTCCTACTTCCAGCGCATGTGGACGGCCCTCAACACCGAGGATCCCAACCGTATGCGGCTGTACTTCGCCCGTCACAACGGCGTGAACCTTTCGGCGGCGACGATGCTGGTCGTCGGCGGGCACGTCTGGTACTCCTACGGCGCCTCCGACAACATCGGGCGCGAGGTGAGGCCCTCCAACGCCATGCAGTGGACGATGCTGCGCGACGCCTACGCGCTCGGCGCCACCGTCTACGACCTGCGCGGCATCTCCGACTCCCTGGACGAGACCGACCACCTCTTCGGGCTGATCCAGTTCAAGGTCGGCACCGGCGGCGAGGCCGGCGAGTACCTCGGCGAGTGGGACTTCCCGCTCAACAAGCTGCTCCACAAGGCACTCGACCTCTACATGTCGCGTCGCTGACGCCGCGTTCCCCACCCCGACACACGCTGCCACGAGAAAGGTTCCAGGTCCGGCCATGGCGCTCACGCTCTACGTCGACACCGCGCGCTGGCGGGCGCACCACAAGCACGTGCAGGAGCAGTTCCCCGCACTGGTCCCGGTCTGCAAGGGCAACGGCTACGGCTTCGGGCACGAGCGGCTGGCGGAGGAGGCCACCCGGCTCGGCTCCGACGTGCTGGCCGTCGGCACGACGTACGAGGCCGCCCGGATCAAGGACTTCTTCGGCGGCGACCTGCTGGTCCTGACGCCGTACCGGCGCGGCGAGGAGCCCGTGCCACTGCCCGACCGGGTCATCCGGTCGGTCTCCTCGATCGACGGGGTCTACGGTCTCGTCGGCGCCCGGGTGGTCATCGAGGTGATGTCCTCGATGAAGCGGCACGGCATCAGCGAGCAGGAGCTGCCGCAGCTGCACGCCGCCATCGAGAACGTCCGGCTGGAGGGCTTCGCCATCCACCTGCCGCTGGACCGCACCGACGGCTCGGACGCCGTGGAGGAGGTCATCGGCTGGATGGACCGGCTGCGCGCGGCCCGGCTGCCGCTGCACACCATGTTCGTCAGCCACCTCAAGGCCGAGGAACTGGCCCGCCTCCAGCAGCAGTTCCCGCAGACCCGCTTCCGCGCCCGGATCGGCACCCGGCTGTGGCTGGGTGACCACGACGCCACCGAGTACCGCGGGGCCGTCCTGGACGTCACCCGGGTCGTCAAGGGGGAGCGGTTCGGCTACCGGCAGCAGAAGGCGGCCTCGGACGGCTTCCTGGTGGTCGTGGCCGGCGGCACCTCGCACGGCGTGGGGCTGGAGGCGCCGAAGGCCCTGCACGGGGTGATGCCGCGCGCCAAGGGCGTCGCCCGGGCCGGTCTCGCCACGGTCAACCGGAATCTCTCGCCGTTCGTCTGGGGCGGCAAGCAGCGCTGGTTCGCCGAGCCGCCGCACATGCAGGTCTCGATCCTGTTCGTGCCCTCGGACGCGCCGGAGCCGAAGGTCGGTGACGAGCTGGTCGCCCACCTGCGCCACACCACGACGCAGTTCGACCGCCTCCTCGACCGCTGACAGCCAGGGCTGGTCCAGCCGGGGCTGGTCGGCCCGGACCACGGCTCGACGGCCCAGGCCGCCCGTCTCGGCTCCGATCAGCTCCCCCGGGCCCACCGAGGCCCTCCCGCAGCACAAAGGCCGTACCCGGATCACCGGGTACGGCCTTCTGCGTGCCGGGGAGGCAGTCGCTCCCCGGGAATCCGCTCAGCGCGGCCCGTCGCCGTGCCGCTCGGTGCCCCACTCCACGTGTGGTCCCTCAAGCTCCTCCGTGTGCCGTACCGGGCCCGCCCCGCGGGCGAGGGCGAAGACATCGGCCCCGCCGTCGAGCACCCCGCCGGAGGGATCGTCGTCACCGGCCCTGCGCACCGGGTCCCGGTCCGGCATGAGGATGTCGCGGACCACCATCACACAGAGGTAGAGCGTGCCCAGCAGATGCAGGCCGATCGCCCAGTGGTAGCCGTCGGCCGGCAGCCCCTTGTGGGCGTCTCCGCTGGTCGTGTACGCGAGGTACATCCAGATGCCGAGGAAGTAGGCCACCTCGCACGCCTGCCAGATCAGGAAGTCCCGCCACTTCGGCCGGGCGAGCACCGCCAGCGGCACCAGCCACAGGACGTACTGGGGTGAGTAGACCTTGTTGGTGAGGATGAAGGCCGCGATGATCAGGAAAGCCAGCTGGGCGAAGCGCGGCCGGCGGGGCGCGGTCAGCGCGAGTGCCGCGATGCCGCCGCAGCACAGCACCATCAGCAGCATGGCGAGGGTGTTGACCGTCTCGGTGCTGAGCGGGTCGTCCGAGTTCTGCGCCAGGATCAGCCAGAAGGATCCGAAGTCGACGCCCCGCTCCTGGCTGAAGGTGTAGAACTTCGACCAGCCGTCGAAGGCGAAGAGCATCACCGGCAGGTTCACCACGAGCCAGGAGACGGCGGCGCCGCCGAGGGCGATCCCGTACTCCCGCCATTTGCCCGCCCGCCAGCACAGGACGAGCAGCGGTCCGAGGATCAGGAACGGGTAGAGCTTGGCGGCCGTGGCGAGCCCCAGGAGGACTCCGAAGGCGAGCGGACGGCTCCTGGACCACATCAGCATCGCCGCGGCCGTCAGAGCGACCGCCAGCAGATCCCAGTTGATGGTCGCGGTGAGGGCGAAGGCAGGCGCCAGGGCGACCAGCAGGCCGTCCCACGGCCGCCGTCCGTGGGTACGGGTCACGCAGACCGCGATGACCACCGCGCAGATCATCAGCATGCCCGCGTTGACCAGCCAGTACCACTGCTGCTGGTCCTGGATGCTGTCACCGCCCGGCGTGAGCCAGGAGGCCACCTCCATGAACACGCCCGTCAGCACCGGGTACTCGAGGTACTGCATGTCGCCGGGGATCTTGTCGAAGTACGGGACGAGCCCGTCCGCGAACCCGCGTCCGGTGAAGAGGTGCGGGATGTCCGAGTAACAGGCGTGTGTGTACTGCGAGCCGGCGCCGAAGAACCATCCGCCGTTGTAGCAGGGCGCCTTCTGGACCAGGCCGAGGGCGAACATGCCGATCGCCACGAGTGCGATCACCCGTACCGGGGTCCACCAGGACGTACCGAGCAGGGCCCGTCGACCGAGAGGGCCGCCGAACAGCTCGCTGCCGGCCGCCGCGACCTGGTCCTCCTGGGTCGGCCGCACCGGGCCCGGCCGGGTGCTCGCTTGCGTCGATTCTGCACTGGGCATGGGGCACATCCTGCCGTACGTACCTCTGAAAACGCCGAGGGCCGCCGCACCAGGTCGGTGCGGCGGCCCTGTTTCATGTGAAACATAGGGGTGTTTCACGTGAAACACCCATGCCGGGCGATCCGGCAGCTATCCGAAGATGCCTCCGTCATTGCCTCGCGAGTTGCCGGCTTCCTCCGACTCCGTGGCGGACGACGAGGGGGATTCGCTGGCGTCACCCTCGCCCTCGTCGCCCGTCTCGGTACCGCCGTCCGACCCCTCCTCGCAGCCCCAGTCCCAGGCGCCGCAGGTCTCGCTGGTGGTGGGCGTCGGTGAGGTCTCTTCCTGCGTCTCCGACTGCGTGGGGGTCGGAGAGGGGCTCTCCGACTCCTCCTTCTCGGTCTCTGTGACCGAGGGGGACGCCGACGGCGAAGGCTTGTCGTTGACGACCTCGCCGATGGACTCCGGCTTGGGGAACTTCACCGCCGGCTCGCCCTTGAGCGCGTCTTCCATGTAGTCCTTGAAGATCTCGGACGGGAAGGAGGCACCGTGGATCTCCTTCTGACCGCCCGTCCCGTACATCTCCAGGAACTGACGGTTCTTGACGCTCTCGTCGTCCGGGTAGCGGAACATGCTGATCGCGGTGGAGAGCTGCGGGGTGTAGCCGACGAACCAGGCCGACTTGTTGCCGTCGGTCGTACCGGTCTTGCCGGCCACCTCCCGGCCCGTGAGCCGGGCGTTCTTGCCGGTGCCCTCCTCGACGACGGTCTTCAGGACGTCCGTGACGTTGTCCGCGACCTTGGCGGTGAACGCCTGCTCGGTCTTCACCTTGTGCGTGTAGATCGTGCCGTCCTTGTCCGTCACCTTGGTCACGGAGAAGGGGTCACGCTGCTCGCCGCTGCTCGCGAAGGTGGCGTAGGAGCCGGCCATCCGGATCGCGCTCGGGTCGGAGATACCGATGGAGAACGAGGGGAACGTGGTGCCGGCCAGGCTGTCCTCCAGAAGGCCGGCCTTGAGCGCGGAGTCCTTCACCTTGTCCAGGCCGACGTCCATGCCGAGCTGGACGAAGGCGGAGTTGATCGACTCCCGCATCGCCTCGCGAAGGTCGATCATGAAGTCCGGCGCCTCACCGTTGGTGGCGTCGGCGCCGCCGTCATTGGTCTGCAGCCACTCCTCGCCCTTCTCGTTCTGCCAGACGCTCCCGTCGTAGTTCTTGACCTTCCACTGGTTCTTGCCGCTGTACAGGCTCTTCGGCGAGACCAGGGTGCGCTCGTCCTCCGACTGCACCTCGCCGAGGTCCGGGTCACGGACGCCGTACGTCATCGCGGCGGCGAGCACGAACGGCTTGAACGTCGAACCGACCTGGGCACCGGTCACATCGGCGTTGTTGGTGAAGTGCGTGGTCGCGTCCTGACCGCCGTAGATGGCCTCGATGGCACCGGTCTCAGGATTCACGGAGGCACCGCCGAACTGGACGTCGGTGTCCTTGTCGGGGCGCTTCTTCGGGTCGATGTTCTCCTTGTAGACCTTGGTGACCGCCTTCTCGAGCTCCTCGACCTTCTTCTTGTCGAAGGTCGTGTAGATCGAGTACCCGCCCTGTTCGAGCTGGTTGGTGGTGACCACGTCGTTCTTGACCAGCGACGCCTTGGCCAGGTCGACCAGGTAACCGATCTGCCCGCTCAGCTGGGTGTTCGACCGCGGGTTCTCCCACTTGGGGAGTTCGGTGTACTTGGCGCGTTCCGTCTCGCTCAGGTGCCCGTACTCGACCATCTTGTCGAGGGTGTCCTGCATCTGCAGCAGGGCCCGCCGCTGGTTGGCCTTCGGCGTGGCGGCCGAGTCGATGGACGTCGCTCCGGCCGGGTCGTAGTAGGTCGCGCCCTTCAGCATCGCCGAGAGGAAGGCGCACTCCCCGGGGTTCAGCTCCTCGGAGTCCTTGTCGAAGTACGCCCGGGAGGCCGCCTGGATGCCCCAGGCGCCGCGGCCGTAGTAGGCGGAGTTGAGGTAGCCCGCGAGGATGTCCTGCTTCTTGAGCTTGGTGCCGACCTTGATCGACACGAAGATCTCCTTCACCTTGCGGGAGATCGTCTGCGACTGGTCGTCCAGCATGGCGTTCTTGACGTACTGCTGGGTGATGGTCGAACCGCCCTGGGTGTCGCCGCCCATCGCCATGTTGTACACGGCGCGCGCGATGCCCTTGGGGTCGATGCCGCTGTCGTCGTAGAAGGTCTTGTTCTCCTGCGAGATCACGGCGTTCTGCATGGCCTTGGGGATCCGGGAGAGGTCGACGATCTGCCGGTTGCGCTCGCCACCCGTGGAGACCATCTGGGTGCCGTCGGCCCAGTAGTAGACGTTGTTCTGCGCCGTCGCGGTCTTGGCCTCGTCGGGGATGCCCACCATCGCGTACGCGATGCCCGCCGCGGCGACCATGGCGCCGAAGAACCCGACGCACAGGCCGGAGACCAGCTTCCAGGACGGCACCCAGCGGCGCCATCCGTACTTGTCGAAGCGCGGATAGTCGATGATCCGCTTCTTGTCCGGCGCGGGCGCCCGGCCGCGCCCCGGCGGGGCCGCACGCCTCCCGCCGCGGCCCGGTTCGGCCGCTCTGCGGCGGCCACCACCGCTGCGCTGGGCCGCACGACGGGCCTCGGCGCGGCTCCCGTACTGCTCCTCACCTCCCGGCGCGTGCGAGCCGGACGGAGACTCTGTGGCGCCTCGCGGTGCCGCACGGCGGCCGGAGGACGAACCGGACTGGCCGCGTCGGGCCGCGGCACGTCCGCCTCCCTGCGGCTGCGGCGGTTTGCGACGGTGCTCGCTCATCGAACGACTACTCCTCGGGCAGGCGCACCATTGCGCGCCTGGCAACGGCGGCTGGTTTCCGGTCCCCCCGAAGTACGGATGCGGCCCCTGCCGTATTCACCCGTACTGCACCAGGGACAGGGACGCCCCCGGGCATCACTCGGTTCCCGGTGGTCTGCATGGCGCACAGACTACGCACCGGCGAAACCCCCGAGCTTCGAAGTTCACCTCAAATCAGGCAACTTGCTTTCCATGAATCAACGATGTGATCCCGTTCACGGGTTTCCCTCTTGTCGCACACGAGAGGCCGTTCTATCGTCTGGATGTATCGAGTCGATACATCAGCTCGGCATAAGGACCCAGGCGACCAAGGGGAGGCGACGATGAGCCGGCGTTCCGGCATCCTCGAGTTCGCCGTCCTCGGCCTGCTCCGCGAGTCCCCGATGCACGGCTATGAGCTGCGTAAACGGCTCAACACGTCACTGGGTGTGTTCCGGGCGTTCAGCTACGGAACGCTGTATCCCTGCCTCAAGACGCTGGTCGCCAACGGCTGGTTGATAGAGGAGCCGGGGAACACCCCCGAGGCCACCGCCCCTCTGGCGGGGCGCCGAGCCAAGATCGTCTACCGGTTGACGGCAGAAGGTAAGGAACACTTCGAGCAGCTCCTCTCGCAGACGGGTCCCGACGCGTACGAGGACGAGACCTTCGCCGCCCGCTTCGCCTTCTTCGGACAGACGTCGCGTGACGTACGCATGCGCGTACTGGAGGGGCGCCGCAGCCGGCTGGAGGAGCGCCTGGAGAAGATGCGCGCTTCGCTGGCGCGCACCCGGGACCGTCTGGACGACTACACGCTGGAGCTCCAGCGCCACGGCATGGAGTCCGTGGAGCGCGAGGTGCGCTGGCTGAACGAGCTCATCGAGAGCGAGCGGGCGGGACGGGACCTGCGCGGTTCCGGCCCCGAGGGGTCCGCTCGACAGGACACCACACATGGAGCGCCGGGCGGTCTGCCCCGGTCCGGGGACGACCCGCGACCGGATACGCCCGACGACACCGCCACGTGAGCGCCCGGCCAGGGCCTCACTCGTACACACAGGGAGCAACCGGAATGGGTTCGGTTCGCGTAGCCATCGTCGGTGTGGGCAACTGCGCCGCATCGCTGGTGCAGGGCGTCGAGTACTACAAGGACGCCGACCCGGCGGCCAAGGTCCCCGGCCTGATGCACGTCCAGTTCGGCGACTACCACGTCCGTGACGTCGAGTTCGTCGCCGCGTTCGACGTGGACGCCAAGAAGGTCGGCCTGGACCTCGCGGACGCCATCGGCGCCTCCGAGAACAACACCATCAAGATCTGCGACGTGCCGAACACCGGCGTGCAGGTCCAGCGCGGCCACACCCTCGACGGTCTCGGCAAGTACTACCGCCAGACCATCGAGGAGTCCGCCGAGGAGCCGGTCGACATCGTCCAGGTCCTCAAGGACAAGCAGGTCGACGTCCTGGTCTGCTACCTGCCCGTGGGCTCCGAGGACGCGGCGAAGTACTACGCCCAGTGCGCCATCGACGCCAAGGTCGCCTTCGTCAACGCCCTCCCGGTCTTCATCGCCGGCACCAAGGAGTGGGCGGACAAGTTCACCGAGGCCGGTGTCCCGATCGTCGGCGACGACATCAAGTCGCAGGTCGGTGCCACCATCACGCACCGCGTCATGGCGAAGCTGTTCGAGGACCGTGGCGTCGTCCTGGACCGCACGATGCAGCTGAACGTCGGCGGCAACATGGACTTCAAGAACATGCTCGAGCGCGAGCGCCTGGAGTCCAAGAAGATCTCCAAGACGCAGGCCGTCACCTCCCAGATCCCCGACCGGGACCTGGGCGCGGACAACGTCCACATCGGCCCGTCCGACTACGTGGCCTGGCTGGACGACCGCAAGTGGGCCTACGTCCGCCTGGAGGGCCGTGCCTTCGGTGACGTCCCGCTGAACCTGGAGTACAAGCTCGAGGTCTGGGACTCCCCGAACTCGGCCGGTGTCATCATCGACGCCCTGCGCGCCGCGAAGATCGCCAAGGACCGCGGCATCGGCGGCCCGATCCTGTCGGCGTCGAGCTACTTCATGAAGTCCCCGCCGGTCCAGTACTTCGACGACGAGGCCCGCGCCAACGTCGAGAAGTTCATCGCGGGCGAGGTCGAGCGCTGAGCCGCTCCGACCGCGAACGGAGGAGGGCCCCCGAGGCAGTACGCCCGGGGGCCCTCCCCGTATGTGAGGCTGTCCCCCATGGCCGTTGTCCGTGACCTGCGCGTCCTGCTGCGTCTGAAGGGGTTCAGGCGCCTGCTCGCCGTCCGCCTGCTCTCCCAGGGGGCCGACGGCGTCTATCAGGTCGGACTCGCCACCTATGTCGTCTTCTCCCCGGAGAAGCAGACCTCACCGGCCGCGGTGGCCTCCGCCATGGCGGTGCTGCTGCTCCCGTACTCGCTGGTCGGCCCCTTCGCCGGCGTCCTGCTCGACCGCTGGCGCCGCCGCCAGGTCTTCCTGTTCGGCAACCTGCTGCGCGCCCTGATGGCCTCGGTGACGGCCCTCCTGATGATCGCCTCGGTCCCGGACTGGCTCTTCTACGTCTCCGCCCTGTGCGTCACCGCCGTCAACCGCTTCGTCCTGGCCGGACTGTCCGCCGCGCTGCCCCGGGTGGTTGACGCCGACCGCCTGGTGATCGCCAACTCGCTCTCCCCGACCGCCGGAACCCTGGCGGCAACGGCGGGCGGTGGGCTCGCCTTCGTCGTCCGCATCGTGATCGCCGACACCGACGCCGCGGTGGTGGTGCTGGGAGCCGTCCTCTACCTGTGCGGCGCCCTGGCCTCGCTGCGCATGGCGGCGGACCTGCTGGGGCCCGACCGGGCGCTGATCCGGCCCCGGCTGGCCACCGCCCTCACCGGCACCGCGCGCGACCTGGTGGCGGGGGTGCGGCACCTCGCCGCGCCGGTACGCCGGGAGGCGGCCTGGTCGCTGGCCGCCATGACGCTGATGCGGTTCTGCTACGGCGCCCTGCTGGTGATGCTGCTGATGCTGTGCCGGTACGCCCTGTCCTCCGGAACGGACGAAGGACTCGCCCTGCTGGGGCTGGCACTGGGCGTCTCGGGCGCCGGCTTCTTCGCGGCGGCGGTCCTGACCCCCTGGACAGCGGGCCGGCTCGGCCCCGGCCGCTGGATGGCCCTGTGCGCCGCGGCCGCCGCGGTCCTGGTGCCCGCCCTCGGCCTTCCGTTCGCCACCGCGCCCCTGATCGCCGCCGCGTTCGTCCTGGGGCTCATCACCCAGGGCTCGAAGATCGCGACCGACACCATCGTGCAGTCCTCGGTCGACGACGCCTTCCGGGGCCGGATCTTCTCCGTCTACGACGTGCTGTTCAACGTCGCCTTCGTCGGTGCGGCCGGGGTCGCCGCCCTCATGCTGCCGCCGGACGGCCGCTCGGTACCGCTTGTCGTGACCGTGGCCCTGGTCTACGCGGTGGTCGCGGCGGCCACGGTCCGCCGCGTACGCCGGTAGTCGTAGTCGGTACCGGCGTACGGGGGTGGCGATGTTTCACGTGAAACACGGACCCTCCACAACGATGGAGCGGCGGCATGTTTCACGTGAAACATGCGCTCACCCTTCCTGGCGGTCCCACCACTCCCGGAGTGCCGCGACCGCCGCCTCATGCTCCATCGGCCCGTTCTCCAGCCGCAGCTCCAGCAGGTGCTTGTACGCCTGCCCGACAGCGGGGCCGGGACGGATGCCGAGGATCTGCATGATCTCGTTGCCGTCGAGGTCCGGGCGGATCGAGTCCAGCTCCTCCTGCTCCTGGAGCTGGGCGATCCGCTCCTCCAGGCCGTCGTACGCGCGCGACAGCGCGGTCGCCTTGCGCTTGTTACGCGTCGTGCAGTCGGACCGGGTCAGCTTGTGCAGACGGTCGAGCAGCGGTCCCGCGTCCCGGACATACCGGCGCACCGCGGAATCGGTCCACTCCCCGGTGCCGTACCCGTGGAACCGCAGATGCAGCTCGACGAGGCGCGAGACGTCCTTCACCAGTTCGTTGGAGTACTTCAGCGCCAGCATGCGCTTCTTCGTCATCTTGGCCCCGACCACCTCGTGGTGGTGGAACGAGACCCGCCCGTCCTTCTCGAAGCGACGGGTGCGGGGCTTGCCGATGTCGTGCAGCAGCGCGGCCAGCCGGAGGGTCAGGTCGGGGCCGTCCTGCTCCAGGGCCATCGCCTGTTCCAGCACGATCAGCGAGTGCTCGTAGACGTCCTTGTGGCGGTGGTGCTCGTCGCTCTCCAGGCGCAGGGCGGGCAGCTCGGGCAGGACGTACTCGGCCAGGCCGGTCTCCACCAGGAGCGTCAGCCCCTTGCGCGGGTGCGCGGACAGGATCAGCTTGTTCAGCTCGTCCCGCACCCGCTCGGCCGAGACGATCTCGATACGCCCGGCCATCTCCTTCATCGCCTCGACGACCTCGGGAGCCACCTCGAAGTCGAGCTGCGCGGCGAAACGCGCGGCCCGCAGCATCCGGAGCGGGTCGTCGGAGAAGGACGCCTCGGGCGTTCCCGGTGTACGCAGCACCCGGGCCGCGAGGTCGTCCCGCCCGTGGTGCGGGTCGATGAACTCCTTCTCGGGGAGCGCGACGGCCATCGCGTTGACGGTGAAGTCCCGCCGGACGAGGTCGTCCTCGATGGAGTCGCCGTAGGACACCTCGGGCTTGCGCGAGGTGCGGTCGTAGGCCTCCGACCGGTAGGTGGTCACCTCGATCTGGAGGCTTCGATCAGCGTCTCCGACGCGGGCGTCCTTCTGCGCACCGACGGTTCCGAAGGCGATCCCGATCTCCCAGACGGCGTCCGCCCACGGACGGATGATCTTGAGAACCTCCTCGGGACGGGCATCGGTGGTGAAGTCCAGGTCGTTGCCGAGCCGCCCGAGCAACGCGTCGCGCACCGAGCCGCCGACCAGGGCGAGAGAGAACCCGGCCTCCTGGAAACGGCGGGCGAGGTCGTCGGCGACCGGCGAGACGCGCAGCAGTTCGCTCACCGCGCGGTGCTGCGCCTGACTCAGGGCACTGGGGTTGACTTCATTGGCGTTCGGCACAACAGAAAAGGGTACGTGCCCCGGGCGGAGGCGGGCGCACCACTTGTTCGGACGCTCCCCTTTATACGGGCATATACGCGGCGGCCCGATCTCGCACTCGTTCCCCTCGTCGGCCCCGCACCCGATCTTGTGGGCCACTCCGCGGCACTTCCCCTCAGCGCGCATCGTTACCATGCGTGGACGCACATCCGACGACCACTGACGACGACGAGGGACGGGCGAGCGCGTGGCCGAGGCGGCAGACTTCCAGGGGACCCATCCCTCACCTGCCCGCCGCTGGGTACGGCGCACTATGGCACTGGTCGCCTCCGCACCGCTGCTGGCAGGCCTCGTACAGGTGTCGGCCGGTCCGGCCCAGGCGGGGGAGCAGACCGGCGCCCGGACCGCGGCCGGGTCGGACGGGGTGTCCGTGGCCGTCGACTCGCTCAGCCCCGCCGCCCCCACGGACGGCGACACCGTCACGGTGTCGGGCACGGTGACCAACAACGGCAAGCAGGCGGTCACCGACGCCCAGGTCGCCCTGCGGGTGGGCGAGCAGCTCGACACCCGCTCCGCCATCGACACGGTCGCCAAGAACAGCGACGACCTCGACGCCTCGCTCGGCACGGAGATCGACGACAAGTACGCGGAGGAGTACGCCGAGCTCACTCCCGGGGTCGCCGAGCACTTCACCGTCTCGGTCCCGGTCGACGCGCTGGACCTCGGCGAGGACGGCGTCTACGAGTTCGCCGTGACGCTCTCCGGGCAGACCTCCGCGCAGCCCTGGGAACGGCTTCTCGGCGTGCAGCGGACCTTCCTGCCCTGGCAGCCCGGCGAGGCCGGCACCGGGACGCGGACGACCTTCCTGTGGCCGCTGATCTCCACCGCGCACATGGCCGCGGAGACGGGGTCGAACGAGCAGCAGACCCCGGTCTTCCTCAATGACGACCTGGCCAAGGAGATCTCCCCCGGCGGCCGCCTGAACCAGATGGTGACGCTCGGCAAGGAACTCGACGTGACCTGGGTCGTCGACCCCGACCTGCTGGCCTCCGTCGACGCGATGACCCGCGGCTACGAGGTCCGGGACGCGGACGGCAACACCTCGGCCGGCACCCACCAGGCCGTCGCCAAGCAGTGGCTCGCCGACCTCCAGAAGGCGGTGGCGGACAAGGAGGTCGTCGCGCTGCCCTTCGCCGACCCCGACCTGGCCTCCCTCGCGCACAACGGCACGGACTTCACCGGCTCGCTGAGCCAGCTGAAGGAGGCCACCGACGTCGTCGCCAACACGGTGGAGCCGATCCTCCACGTGGAACCGACCACCGACTTCGCCTGGCCGGTGGAGGGCGCCGTCGACCCGTCGATCGTCAAGGTCGCCACCTCCGCCGGGGCCGACAAGGTGATCGCCCGCAGCGACAGCCTCCAGGAGGGCAGCGGCCTGTCGTACACGCCCTCCGCGGCCCGGCCCATCGGGGGCGGGACGACGGCGGTCGTCGCGGACGCCCGCCTGTCCACGGCGTTCGAGGGTGACCTGACCAAGGCGTCCACCTCCACGGCGGCCGTCCAGCAGTTCCTCGCGCAGAGCCTGTCCCTGAACCTGCAGACCGGGAGAGAGCGCAGCGTCGTCGTCGCCCCGCAGCGCACACCGACCGGAAGCCAGGCCCGGGCGATGGCCGAGGCGCTGACCGCGCTGCAGGACGGCAACTGGTCCGAGTCCCAGGACCTGTCCGACGCCGCCTCGGCCAAGCCGGACCCGGGCGCCACGACGAAGGTGCCGTCGCGTTCCTCGTACCCCTCCTCGCTGCGCAAGCGGGAGCTGCCGTACTCGGTGTTCGAGCAGATCGCCCGGACGCAGGACAAGCTGGACCACTTCAAGGCCGTCCTGTCGGACCGGTCCCGGGTGGTGACCCCCTTCGGACGGGCCATGAACCGGGAGATGTCCACGTCCTGGCGCGGCCGCGCCTCCGAGGGACAGACCTTCCGCAACGGCGTGGAGACCTACCTCGACGGGCTGACCGGCCAGGTCCGACTGATCGACAAGTCGGAGACGAAGCTGTCCGGGCGCAGCGCCACGATCCCCGTGACCGTCCAGAACAACCTCGTGCAGGACGCCGACCACCTGGTGCTCCGGCTCACCTCGACCAACCCGACGCGTCTGAAGATCGACGGCGAGGCCTACCAGGAGCAGCCCGTCTCGGTCTCCGGCGGGCACAGCCAGTCGGTGAAGTTCACCACGTCCGCCAACGCCAACGGGCGGGCGACGGTGATCGCCCAGCTGTACACGGCGGACGGCCGCAAGTACGGCGCACCCGTGACCTTCGATGTGAAGGTCACCGAGATCACGGCCACCGTGATGCTGGTCATCGGCGGCGGCGTCCTCCTCCTCGTCCTCGCCGGCTACCGCATGTACCAGCAGCGCAAGCGTGCCGCCGCCCGCGTCGCGGACGACGACGGCCCCGGCGCCGGCGCCGGGGAGGACGACGCGGACGGCCCCGAGAACCCGGAAGGCCCCGCCGGCCGTCCCGCCGAGGAGTCCGGGGCACACTCCCGGGCAGGCGACCCGGAGCAGCCGAGTGACCCCGGAGCGGACACCGCAGCGGAAAGCGCCGACCCGTCCGGGACGGGTGAGAGAGTGGACCGTTGAGATGTCGTGGCCGGTGGGCCCGGGACGATGAGGTGGGGTAACCATGAACGCGCCGTACGACGGTGACCGTGGCCAGGCCGCGGGCAGCTCGGGCTACCCCGAGGGCCCGCCACCCGAGCACGACCGGGCGCCGTCGCAGCCGCCGGCGGACATGTACCTCCAGGACGCCTACGAGCAGGACCCCTACCGGGCGCAGGACCTCTCCGCGCAGGACCCGGTCGACGAGGCGCTCTACGACCGCGCCGCGCACCCCCCGCCGCCCCCGGGGACGTATCCGCCGCAGCAGCCGCTCTACGGGCCTCCGGCCCAGTCGCCGTACGCCCCGGACCCGCAGGTCTGGGCCCGGACCCCGGCGCCCGAGCCGGAGGGCCCCACCCAGTACCTGCCGTACGGCGACGATCCGCGGACGACCCAGTTCGTGGGCGTGGACGACCTCGTCACCCAGGCCGGCGAGCAGCGCCACGAGCCGGACGCCTTCGCCCATCTCTTCCGCGACCAGCAGCAGGGCGGCGGCCACCCGTCGTACCAGCAGGGCCCCTCGGTGCCGGGCCCGTCACCCGCGCCGTACCAGCAGGAGGCCGCACCCGGCCCGTACGGCCCGTACGCGGCCACCCCGCACGGCCAGTACGGAGCGGCCCCGGCCCCCGGCCCGTACGGCGCGGAGCCGCCGGCCCAGGGCCAGTACCCGGCCCCTCAGCCCGGCCAGAGCCAGTACCCGGCTCCCCAGCCCGGCCAGGCCCAGCACGCGGCGCCCCCGCCCGGCCAGTACCTGACCGCGCCCCCGCCGGCCGCCGAGACACCCGCGCAGGGCACCGACGCCGTGCCGCCGCCGGCCGCCGCGGTCCCGGGCAAGAAGGGCGGCCGTGCGGCGGGCCTGCTGAAGTCGAGCGCCGTGATGGCGGCGGGCACGATGGTCTCCCGCCTCACCGGCTTCATCCGCTCCGCGCTGATCGTCTCCGCCCTCGGCGTCGGCCTGCTCGGCGACACCTTCCAGGTCGCCTACCAGCTGCCGACGATGATCTACATCCTCACCGTCGGCGGCGGGCTCAACTCCGTCTTCGTGCCGCAGCTCGTCCGCGCGATGAAGGAGGACGAGGACGGCGGCGAGGCCTTCGCCAACCGTCTGCTGACCCTGGTCATGGTGGCGCTCGGCGCGCTCACCGTCCTGTCGGTCTTCGGAGCGCCGATCCTCATCCGCCTGCTGTCCGACCCGGTCGCCAGCGACCCGGCGGCCAACCAGGTCGGCATCACCTTCGTCCAGTACTTCCTGCCCTCGATCTTCTTCATGGGCGTCCACGTGGTGATGGGGCAGATCCTCAACGCCCGCGGCAAGTTCGGCGCGATGATGTGGACCCCGGTCCTGAACAACATCGTCATCATCGTGACGCTCGGCATGTTCATCTGGGTGTACGGCACCGCCGCCGACTCCGGGATGAAGGTCACCACCATCCCGGAGGAGGGGCAGCGGCTCCTCGGCGTCGGCATCCTGCTCGGACTGGTCGTGCAGGCGCTGGCGATGATCCCGTACCTGCGCGAGACCGGCTTCCGGATGCGGCTGCGCTTCGACTGGAAGGGCCACGGCCTCGGCAAGGCAGTCACGCTCGCCAAGTGGACCTTCCTGTTCGTCCTCGCCAACCAGGCCGGCGCGATCGTCGTCTCCCAGCTGTCCACCGCCGCGGGCAAGGTCTCGCCCGTGGACGGCACCGGCTTCGCCGCCTATGCCAACGCCCAGCTGATCTGGGGTCTGCCGCAGGCCATCATCACCGTCTCCCTGATGGCCGCTCTGCTGCCCCGCCTCTCACGCTCCGCCGCCGAGGACGACGCCGGGGCCGTCCGCGACGACATCTCCCAGGGGCTGCGCACGACGGCTGTCGCGATCGTGCCGATCGCCTTCGGGTTCGTCGCGCTCGGCATCCCGATGTGCACCCTGATCTTCGGTTCCTCCGGCACCAGCGAAGCCACCAACATGGGCTACATGCTGATGGCCTTCGCCCTCGGCCTGATCCCGTACTCCGTGCAGTACGTGGTCCTGCGCGCCTTCTACGCCTACGAGGACACCCGGACGCCGTTCTACAACACGGTCATCGTGGCGGCGGTCAACGCCGGCGCCTCGGCCGTCTGCTACTTCGTGATCCCGGCGCGCTGGGCCGTGGTCGGCATGGCCGCCGCCTACGGGCTGGCCTACGCCATCGGCGTCGGCATCGCCTGGCGCCGGCTGCGCAAGCGGCTCGGCGGGGACCTGGACGGCTCGCGCGTGCTGCGGACCTACGCCCGCCTGGCCATCGCCTCGGTCCCGGCCGCCCTGCTCAGCGGCGCGGCCTGCTACGGCATCGGCCACACGCTCGGCCAGGGCGTCGTGGGTTCCTTCGCCGCCCTCCTGGCCGGCGGAGCGGTGCTGCTCGGCGTCTTCTACCTCGCCGCCCGCCGGATGCGGATCGAAGAGCTCAACTCGCTGGTCGGTATGGTCCGCGGACGCCTGGGACGCTGAGACAGGGGGTAGGCGCACAACCATCGTTCACCGCCGTGTGTCGTGCATAGCGGCGGTCTGTGGGCACAATTGGGTTCGGCGTCGGACGGCGCGCAACGGGTGTCCGGCGCGCAATGAATGGGGAGGCAGGGACGACGGTGGCGGAACGGAGCACAGCTGCCGTCGACGTGGCGGACAACAGCGACGACGAGTCGCTGACCGCGGAGGCGGACCAGTCCACGGCCGACGGGGTGGCCAACAACCGGGAGCGGGACACGGACAGCGACGAGGCACAGGCGAGCGGCGGCACCAACGAGTCCGGGAAGACATCGCCTCCCGAACTGCACAGCGGTCACAAACTCGCCAGACGCTACCGCCTCGAGGAGTGCGTCACCCGTCTGGACGGCTTCAGCAGTTGGCGTGCCGTGGACGAGAAACTCCGCCGCGCCGTCGGCGTCCACCTCCTGCCGGCGGAACACAGCCGGGCCAGGTCCGTGCTGGCCTCCGCCCGTTCCTCCGCGCTGCTGGGCGACCCCCGCTTCGTGCAGGTGCTGGACGCCGTCGAGGACAACGACCTCGTCTACGTCGTCCACGAGTGGCTCCCCGACGCCACCGAACTGACCGCGCTCCTCGCCGCCGGCCCGCTGGAGCCGTACGACGCCTACCAGATGGTCACCCAGGTCGCGTCCGCGATGGCCGCCGCCCACCGCGAGGGCCTGGCCCACCTCCGTCTCAACCCCAACGCCGTACTGCGCACGTCGACCGGACAGTGGCGCATCCGGGGACTGGCCGTGAACGCGGCGCTGCGCGGCATCACCTCCGACACCCCGCAGCGCGCCGACACCGAGGCCATCGGCGCCCTGCTGTACGCCTCCCTCACCCAGCGCTGGCCGTACGAGGACGACGCCTACGGGCTCTCCGGGCTGCCCAAGGACCTCGGTCTGATCCCGCCCGACCAGGTGCGCGCCGGTGTCCACCGAGGGCTGTCGGAGCTGGCCATGCGGGCGCTCGCCAACGACGGCGCCACCGCGTCCCGCCACGAGTCCGCGTGCACCACGCCGGAGGAACTGGTGAAGGCGATCGGTGAGATGCCCCGCATCCGCCCGCCGGAGCCGGCCTTCACGACACCGCCCGAATACCAGCGCACGGCCTATCAGCAGAGCTCCTACGGCCGGGGCCGCCCAGCCCCGCACCCCGGCGTCACACAGCCGGTGCCGACCCCGCCACCTCCGCTGCAGAGCCGTACCGGCAAGGCCCTGAAGTGGGGCGTCTCGGCCCTGCTCATCGCCGCCCTGGGCCTCGGCAGCTGGCAGCTGGCCGACGCCCTGATGAACCGGGGCGGCACGTCCGACGACCAGAACCAGACGCAGACGACGGACGACAACGACAAGGGCGGCAAGACGGCCGACCCGGTCCAGCCGATCACCATCGAGGCGGCACAGGAATACGTCGCCAGCGGCGACGCCCAGGCTCCGGGCGACGTGGGCAACACCTACGACGGGGACACCAACACGTACTGGCGGACCAAGCGCTACAACGAGGGCCCCGAGCTGGCCCCGTACAAGCCGGGAGTCGGCATCGTCTACGACCTCGGTTCCGCCAAGGACGTCTCGGCGGCCTCGATAGGGCTCCGTTACACGGGCGACCACACCACGGTGCATCTGTACGCGGCGGACTCGCTCTCCCCCTCGACCGGGATCGACGGCATGAAGGAGATCGGCAAGGCCACCGACACCGGCACCTCGCTGACAGTCAAGGCGTCGAAGGCCGTCAAGACGCAGTACGTCCTGCTGTGGATCACGGCCGTGCCGAACGCGCCGGCCGACGGCTACAGCAGCGCCGGCTACAAGCAGGCAGTCACCGACGTGACCTTCAAGGGCTGACAGCGGCCCGGACGCAAGGGGTGGGGGTCCGATGACGGATGGCACCGGGTACGGCGAAACCAGCGACCACGACCTCCTCGCCCGCCATGTGAAGGGCGACCCCGACGCCTTCGGTGAGCTGGTCCGCCGGCACCGGGACCGGCTCTGGGCGGTCGCCCTGCGCACGTTGGGGGACCGTGAGGAAGCCGCTGACGCCGTGCAGGACGCCCTCGTCTCCGCGTACCGTGCCGCCCACTCCTTCCGCGGGCAGTCGGCCGTGACGACCTGGCTGCACCGGATCACGGTGAACGCCTGTCTGGACCGTGCCCGCAAGGCGGCCTCCAGGAAGACCGCCCCGGTCGACGACACCGAGCGCCTGGAGCAGTTGCTGGAGCCGCACGAGTCGGCGTCCGCCCCCGCCGAGCGCAACGATCTGCACCGACAGCTCGTGGAAGCCCTGGGCACCCTGCCGCCGGATCAGCGGGCCGCCCTTGTCCTGGTCGACATGCAGGGCTACCCCGTCGCCGAAGCCGCCCGCATTCTCGATGTGCCGACCGGCACGGTGAAGAGCCGGTGCGCCCGTGGCAGAGCCAGACTCCTGCCGTTGCTCACTCATCTGCGCCCGGACAGCGTCGGCGAGAGTGAACCGGGCGCGGGACGGAACCGGACCCGGGGGACACCCGTCCCACCCACAGCGGGGCCGAGCGATTCAACCGCAGTGAAGGGCGGAGGTGGACGAGCGTGACGTCGTCGACGACAGACATGGCCCGACACCCGGACGTCGCGGAGATCTCCGACCTCGCCGAAGGACTGCTCCCGCCGGCCCGGACCGCGGACATACGGCGTCACCTGGACGCGTGCGAGCTGTGCGCGGACGTCTACGCGTCGCTGGAGGAGATCCGGGGCCTGCTCGGCGCCCTGCCGGGTCCGCCGCGGATGCCGGACGATGTCGCCGGGCGTATCGACGCCGCCCTCGCGGCCGAAGCGCTGCTGGCCGCCACGGCGCCCGAGCCGACGGCCCCGGACGCACACCACGCCGCTGTTCCTCTTTCCAAGAGGAGCGAGGACCGTTCACTCTCCAAGGGGAGTGAGGACCGTCCGCGTGTTTCACGTGAAACATCGGTCTCCGTGGACCGCCCCGCAGGCCGTGCCGCCGGCTCCACCACCGGCCCGGGGCGCAAGAAGCGCACGCGGGAGGGCCGTCGCAGGATCGCCGCCCTCGGTGCCGTGTTCGCGGTGGCCGCCCTGGGGCTCGGCTCCGTGATCGTGTCCTCCGTCGACAGCGGCGACGCGCCCGGGGACCCCGGGCAGCAGTCCTCCCTCGCGGACACCTTCTCCGAGGGGAAGCTGGGCCCGAAGGTCGCCGATCTGCTCGCGGACGACCAGCCGGGACAGGGCAGCGAGACCTCCTCGGCGCAGAGCTTCCGCGCGGAGTCCGAGACCGGCGCCGAGAACCGCGTCTTCACCCAGCCCACCGTCCCCACGTGCGTCCGCCAGGGCATCGGCCGCGAGGACGCGGCGCTGGCCACGGAGGAGGGCGTCTACCAGGGCCATGAGGTGCTGCTGGTCGTGTTTCCGGACGCCACCGACGCCGGTCAGGTCACGGCCTACCTCGTGGAGACGGCCTGTGTCACCCAGCCCTCGCGCGGAGCGGGCGAGGTACTGCTCGAAAGCTCCTACCCGCGACCCTGACGACGGACGTCCCGTGTCCGTCCCGGCGCCGTCTGCCGCCCTGCCCCGCCCACGCCCTGTGTGTCGCCCCACGCCCCGCGTGGCGCCTCCGCAGTGTGCCCGGACACAGCGGGAATGCGCGCCCCGTAGGATCCGTTGGGTGGGGTGAGAGCTCTGAGAAATGCTTTCACCGGTCATGAAGACGCAGTCCAGAGACGAGGAAACCAAGCCGTGAGCGACGTCCGTAACGTGATCATCATCGGCTCCGGGCCCGCCGGCTACACGGCGGCGCTCTACACCGCGCGCGCGTCGCTGAAGCCGCTGGTGTTCGAAGGCGCCGTCACCGCCGGTGGTGCGCTCATGAACACCACCGAGGTGGAGAACTTCCCCGGCTTCCAGGACGGCATCATGGGCCCCGAGCTCATGGACAACATGCGGGCCCAGGCGGAGCGCTTCGGCGCCGAACTCGTCCCCGACGACATCGTGTCCGTCGACCTGACCGGTGAGATCAAGACCGTCACGGACACCGCGGGCACGGTCCACCGGGCCAAGGCCGTCATCGTCACCACCGGCTCGCAGCACCGCAAGCTCGGTCTGCCCAACGAGGACGCCCTGTCCGGCCGTGGCGTCTCCTGGTGCGCCACCTGCGACGGGTTCTTCTTCAAGGACCACGACATCGCCGTGATCGGCGGCGGTGACACCGCGATGGAGGAGGCCACCTTCCTCTCGCGTTTCGCCAAGTCCGTGACGATCGTCCACCGTCGCGACACCCTGCGTGCCTCCAAGGCCATGCAGGAGCGCGCCTTCGCCGACCCGAAGATCAAGTTCGTCTGGGACAGCGAGGTCGCCGAGATCCAGGGCGATCCGAAGCTGTCGGGGCTGAAGCTGCGCAACCTCAAGACCGGCGAGCTGTCCGACCTGGCCGTGACCGGTCTGTTCATCGCGATCGGCCACGACCCGCGCACCGAGCTCTTCAAGGGCCAGCTCGACCTGGACGAGGAGGGCTACCTGAAGGTCGACGCGCCCTCCACCCGGACCAATGTGACCGGTGTCTTCGCCGCCGGTGACGTGGTCGACCACACCTACCGCCAGGCGATCACCGCGGCGGGCACGGGCTGCTCCGCCGCCCTCGACGCCGAGCGCTTCCTCGCCGCCCTGTCCGACGAGGACAAGGCCGAGCCCGAGAAGACCACTGTCTGACCCTCATCCCCCACGCACCAACCAGTTAAGGAGCCCGCCGTGGCCGGCACCCTGAAGCATGTGACCGACGCTTCCTTCGAAGAGGACGTTCTCAAGAGCGACAAGCCCGTTCTGGTGGACTTCTGGGCCGCCTGGTGCGGCCCGTGCCGCCAGATCGCGCCGTCCCTCGAGGCCATTGCCGCCGAGTACGGTGACAAGATCGAGATCGTCAAGCTGAACATCGACGAGAACCCGGGTACGGCCGCCAAGTACGGCGTCATGTCCATCCCGACCCTCAACGTGTACCAGGGCGGCGAGGTCGCCAAGACGATCGTCGGTGCCAAGCCGAGGGCCGCGATCGTCCGCGACCTTGAGGACTTCATCGCGGAGTGACGTTTCACGTGAAACACGGAGGGGCCCACCCGGCAGGGTGGGCCCCTCCGTGTTTCACGGCGGCCCTCACAACGGCCTGAGTGCGGGTTCCTTCTGGACCGCGCCGAGCAGCCGGTCGAGCGCCATCTCCACGTCCTCCTTCCAGGACAACGTGGACCGCAGCTCCAGCCGGAGACGGGGATGGCTGGGGTGGTGCCGTACGGTCTTGAACCCCACGGCCAGCAGATGGTCGGCCGGCAGCACGCACGAGGGCTGCTTCCAGTGGGCGTCCCCGAAGGCCTCGATCGCCTTGAAGCCCCGTCGCAGGAGATCCTTGGCCACCGTCTGGACCATCACCCGGCCCAGCCCCTGCCCCTGGTACCCCGGCACGATGAACGCCGTCATCAGCTGCACCGCGTCCGGTGAGACAGGGCTCGTGGGGAACGCCGCGGAGCGCGGGACATAGGCGGGAGGGGCGTAGAGGACGAAGCCGACCGGTACGTCGTCGACATAGACGACCCGGCCGCAGGACCCCCAGTCCAGCAGGACGGCGGAGATCCAGGCTTCCTTCTCCAGAGCGGCTGTGCCCGCCTTTACCGCGGCCTCCCCGCTGACGGGGTCGAGCTCCCAGAAGACGCACGAGCGACAGCGCTGGGGGAGGTCCTCAAGGTTGTCCAGCGTGAGCGGTACGAGCCGGCGCCCCATGAAAGCTGTTCCTCGCTTCCTTCGCCCTGCGCTTCCAGAGCGGCTGTCAGAGCACTCTGCTCCTTGAGCAGACTGCCGATGAACCCACCGATCGCTCCCAGCCCCAGCCCTGCGCTCACCAACCCGGTGCGGCTCGTCGTTCGCATGGCTCTGCCTCGCTCTCAGAGGTAACCGCCAGGTGAAACCGCCCTGCCTGATCGCATCGTATCCACGATGCGATTGCCCCGATACCGGAGGAAAGCAAAGAGCGGACCGCGTTCCGGCACACACCGGACACGGCCCGCTCTGGCGCCGAGACGGAGCACCTGACCAGGTACTCCGCCGTCGGGACTCAGGAATCGTCCTCTTCCGTCTCGCCCTCCACAAGGCTCTTCTGCAGCACGGAGCCTTCACCGGGGGCCAGCGTGTCGAGAATGCGGCCCAGATCGTCCATCGAGGCGAACTCGACGGTGATCTTGCCCTTCTCCCGGCCCAGGTCCACTTTCACCCGGGTTTCGAAGCGGTCCGAGAGTCGGGTGGCGAGATCGGACAGGGCCGGGGAGACCCGGGCTCCCGCCCGTGGTCCCTTGGCCCGGGGAGCCTTCTGCGGCCGGGACCCCATCAGGGTCACGATCTCCTCGACCGCCCGCACCGAGAGCCCTTCGGCCACGATCCGGTGCGCCAGCCGGTCCTGCTCCTCCGAGTCCTCCACCGAGAGCAGCGCTCGGGCATGTCCTGCGGAGAGGACCCCGGCCGCGACCCTCTTCTGCACGGACGACGAGAGCTTCAGCAGCCGCAGCGTGTTGGAGACCTGCGGACGGGACCGGCCGATCCGGTCCGCCAGCTGGTCGTGCGTGCAGTTGAAGTCCTTCAGCAACTGGTCGTAGGCGGCTGCCTCTTCCAGCGGGTTCAGCTGAGCGCGGTGCAGGTTCTCCAGCAGCGCGTCCAGGAGGAGCTTGTCGTCCTCCGTGGCCCGCACGATCGCCGGAATGGCCTCCAGACCAGCTTCCCGGCAGGCCCGCCAGCGCCGCTCGCCCATGATGAGCTCGTAGTGCTCGGCGTCCAGCTGACGCACGACGACCGGCTGAAGGAGACCGACCTCCTTGATGGAGGTGACCAGTTCGGCAAGCGCGTCCTCGTCGAAGATCTCGCGCGGCTGCCGCGGATTCGGCTTGATGAAGTCCAGCGGAATCTCAGCGAAGTGAGCCCCCATGGGGGACACCAGTGCCTCCACCGCACCAGAGGCCGGCAGCTCCTCTGTTTCAGGCGATGTTTCACGTGAAACAGGCGGCAGTGTGGTCACCCTAGCCGCCGCCACACCACGGTCGGTCGTCAGCCCGGGGACACCCGTGGGAGCCGCCGGAGCAGCACCCCCCAAAGCGGCCGATGCCACCGGCTTCTCCGTTGAGGCCGGCGGAATCAACGCGGCCAGACCTCGGCCCAACCCCCTCCGTCGCTCGTTCACTGGATCCCCTCCACCGTGCTCGGATCGTTCTGGGCACCGATGTGGGCCTGGGTCGGGTCGTAGCCGACTCCCACGCCCCTCAGTGCGATCTCTCGTGCCGCCTCAAGATAGGACAGGGCACCGCTCGATCCCGGATCGTAGGTCAGCACCGTCTGCCCATAGCTCGGTGCCTCGGAGATACGGACCGAGCGAGGAATGCTCGTCCGCAGCACCTCGTCACCGAAGTGGCTGCGCACCTCGTCCGCGACCTGGGACGCCAGTCGCGTCCGGCCGTCGTACATCGTGAGCAGAATGGTCGACACATGGAGCGCGGGGTTGAGGTGCCCCCGCACCAGGTCGACGTTGCGCAACAGCTGACCCAGCCCCTCCAGCGCGTAGTACTCGCACTGGATCGGGATCAGCACCTCCTGGCCCGCGACCATCGCGTTCACCGTCAGCAGGCCGAGAGAGGGCGGGCAGTCGATCAGGATGTAGTCCAGAGGCTGCTCGTACGCCTGGATGGCTCGCTCAAGTCGGCTCTCGCGGGCGACCAGGGACACCAGCTCGATCTCCGCACCAGCGAGGTCGATCGTGGCCGGCGCGCAGAAGAGACCCTCGACATCGGGGACAGGCTGGACGACCTCGGACAGCGGCTTGCTGTCAATCAACACGTCATAGATCGACGGGACTTCGGCGTGGTGGTCGATGCCCAGGGCGGTGGAGGCATTCCCCTGGGGATCGAGGTCGATCACCAGGACCCGGGCACCGTGCAGGGCAAGCGAGGCGGCGAGATTGACGGTCGTCGTCGTCTTGCCCACCCCGCCCTTCTGGTTGGCGACCACGATGACGCGGGTCTGCTCAGGTCGTGGCAGACCCTCACCGGCGCGCCCCAGAGCCTCTACCGCTAGTTGGGCCGCGCGACCGATCGGAGTGTCGTCCATCGGTGGCGGTGTTTCACGTGAAACATCCGCCCCCATGGACTCGGCACGGGGACCGGGGACCGGGTCGGTCATCGGGCCCGCGATATTGGCGTCGGACCGCAAGGATTCACTCTCCTCGACTTCAGGCTCGCAATGAACAGAGCCTCCCATGCCTTCGGGGTCGCGAACCAGTGAGGCCTGTTGTTCTGTGGAGAAATCCACCTCTGTGGACAACTCCGTGCCCCTCACGAGTGGCGGAGTACCCTCGGACGAGTCTCCGCCGGAGGGCCTTCTGCCAGAGGAGTCTCTGCCCTCTGAGGAAGCTCCTTCATCGAGTGAGCCGAGAGGCTTGCGGTCGCGGGGTTCGGCCGCAGCGCGGCCGCGACTGATGATGCCGTGCAGCAGTGAGCGACGTTTCACGTGAAACACGATGCACAGCGGCCGAAGCCGAACTGCCGCGACACTCCGGCCCGGCGCTATCCACGACGCCGACGGGTCCGTCCGGTGCGGGCAGCCTTGGCCCGTTTGGCCGCGAACCGCACACCGCCCGGACTCTCCCCGACCTCCACGCGCACCACCGTGGACCGGGGCTCCACCACGCCCTCCCCCACATGCAGGATCGACGTCTCCACGGCCCCGAGCTTGCTCAGCGCCGTCGCCGCGCTCTTCAGCTCTTCCTCGGCCGTGTCGCCCTTGAGCGCCAGCATCTCCCCGTACGGCCGCAGCAGCGGAACCCCCCAGGTGGCCAGCCGGTCCAGCGGCGCCACGGCACGGGCCGTCACCACATGGACGGGCGGCAGCTTCCCCATGACCTCCTCGGCCCGGCCCCGCACGACGGTCACATGGTCCAGGCCCAGCAGTTCCACGACCTCGGTCAGGAAGTTGGTGCGCCGCAGCAGCGGCTCGAGAAGGGTGATCTTCAGGTCGTCCCGGACCAGTGCGAGCGGGATACCGGGCAGGCCGGCACCCGAGCCGACATCGCACACCGTCACGCCGGCGGGCACGACCTCGGAGAGCACCGCACAGTTCAGCAGGTGCCGCTCCCAGAGCCGGGGCACCTCGCGCGGACCGATCAGGCCGCGCTGCACACCCGCCTCGGCGAGCAACTCCGCGTAGCGCACCGCATCCGCGTAGCGCTCGCCGAACACCTCACGTGCCTGCTCGGGCGCGGGGGGAAGCTCCGCTGCCTCCGTCACGGGGGACCGTCCTTCCGTACCGCGTCGGCACTTCGCGCGCCGACACCAGAACCATCAGAACTATCAGCCGGAACTACCAGGCTGACAAAGTTCGGCCCCGTCTGCTCAACAGACGGGGCCGGGAGAACGCGGGGACCGATCAGGCGGGCAGTACGACGACGAACCGCTGCGGCTCCTCGCCCTCGGACTCGCTGCGCAGCCCCGCGGCCTTGACCGCGTCGTGCACGACCTTGCGCTCGAACGGGGTCATCGGCTGCATACGCACCGGCTCACCGCTGCTCTTGGCCTCGGCAGCGGCCTTGGCGCCCAGCTCGGACAGCTCGGCACGCTTGCGGGCCCGGTAGCCGGCGATGTCCAGCATCAGACGGCTGCGATCACCGGTTTCCCGGTGCACCGCCAGGCGGGTGAGCTCCTGGAGCGCTTCCAGGACCTCACCGTCATGACCGACCAGCTTCTGCAGGTCACGGCCGCCCGTGTCACTGATGATCGAGACAGAGGCACGGTCGGCCTCGACATCCATGTCGATGTCGCCGTCGAGGTCGGCGATGTCGAGCAGACCCTCCAGGTAGTCCGCCGCGATCTCACCCTCCTGCTCCAGGCGGGTCAGGGTGTCTGCGCCCTCGGCAGCGGCGGCGATGGTGCCTTCCGTCACGGGATGGACTCCTTCTTACTTCTTCGACGGGGACTTGGGCCGCTGCGGTCCCTTGCGCTGCCCGGACTGGGCCTTGCTGCGGGTACCGGAGCCGGGCTTCTGCGCGGCCTTCTTGGCAGCGGCGGGCTTGGCGTCCTGGGGCTGGTCGGACTTGCTCAGCGATGTCGGCTTCGACGTGGCCGACGCGGAGGAGGACGAGGACGAGGACGACGACTCGGCGTCACCGGCGGTCTTCGTCGCGCCGGCCTGACGCTGGGACTTCGACTGCCGCTTGGGCTGCTGGCGCTTGGGAGCGCCCGTGGTCGGCGTGCCGTCCTCGGTCTCGGCGGCGGCCGCGGTGTCGCTCTTCACCACGGTGCCGTCGGCCTGGGCCGCGAGGCCGGCCTTGGTCAGGCCGTTGATGAACTTCCGCTCGAACTCGTTGCGGTCCCGGCCCTTGGCGACGATGGCCTTGACGATGGCGCGCTCGCTGCGGCGGCGGACCTTGCCGGTGTGCGAGACGTGCTTGTACAGGCGGTCCAGGTAGGCGGACTGCGCCTTGGAACCGGGCGTCGGGTTGTTGCGGATGACGTACATCTGCTGGCCCATGGTCCACACGTTGGTGGTCAGCCAGTAGACGAGGACACCGACCGGGAAGTTGATGCCGAAGACGGCGAACATGACCGGGAAGACGTACATCAGCATCTTCTGCTGCTGCATGAACGGCGTCTTCACCGTGGTGTCGACGTTCTTCGTCATCAGCTGGCGCTGGGTGAAGAACTGGGACGCCGACATCAGGACGATCATGATGGCGGTGACGACCCGCACATCGGTGATGGAGGAGCCGAGGGCGTCCACCTTCGAGGCGCCGTCGGTGAACTTCGCCGCGAGCGGCGCACCGAAGATGTGGGCCTTCTGCGCGCTCTCCAGCAGCCGCTCGTTGATCACGCCGATGGTGTCACCGGTCGCGATGCCGTTGAGCACGTGGTACAGGGCGAAGAAGAACGGGGACTGCGCCAGGATGGGAAGGCACGAGGAGAGCGGGTTGGTGCCCGCGTCCTTGTACAGCTTCATCATCTCTTCGGACTGGCGCTGCTTGTCGTTCTTGTAGCGCTCCTGGATCTTCTTCATCTCGGGCTGCAGGACCTGCATCGCCCGGGTCGACTTGATCTGCTTCACGAAGAGCGGGATCAGACAGATCCGGATCAGCACCACCAGGGACACGATGGAGAGGCCCCAGGCCCATCCGGTGTCGGGGCCGAAGATGGCGCCGTACAAGCTGTGGAACTGGACGATGACCCAGGAGACAGGCGTCGTGATGAATTCGAAGAGGCTGGCAATCGTGTCCACTAATCATGCTCCTTGGGCATGGGACTGGGTCTCTGCGGCCGGGCTCGAAGGACCGGACGGACTCGGCTGAGCAGCCTGTCCTTCGATGGCCGGTTCGGCGGCGGAGGGCCCGCCCTTGCGTACGCGCCAGGCGTTCCGCAGCATCTCGTGCCACCTCGGACGCTTGCGCGGCGGAACGTGGTCCACCCCGCCCAGCGACCACGGATTGCACCGCAGGATGCGCCAGGCGGTGAGTGCCGTGCCCTTGACGGCGCCGTGCCGGTCGATGGCCGTATAGCCGTAGTGGGAGCACGACGGGTAGTACTTGCAGACCGGCCCGAGCAGTGGACTGATCGTCCACTGGTACAGCTTGATCAGAGCCAGCAGCGGGTACTTCATCGCGCGCCCCCTCCCAGTAGCCGCTGGAGGGCGGCGTCCAGGTCTTGGGCCAGCTGTGCATGGTCGGCGTCACCCGCTCCGGGTAGCGCTCGTACGACTACCAGGCTACCGGGGGGAAACAGACCGACTCGGTCGCGCATCAGATGGCGAAGTCTGCGCTTCACCTTGTTGCGCACGACCGCACCGCCGACGGCTTTGCTGACGACGAAACCCGCACGCGTCGGGGGAGCGCTCTCCCCAGGCGCGTGCGGGTCCGTTGCACCGCTACGAAAATGGACGACGAGGGACGGGCGGCCTGCCCGGCGACCTCGTCGTACCGCGGTCGCGAAATCCTCGCGCCGCCTCAGCCGGTTCTCGGTGGGCAGCACGACGTCATGACCTGATCGGGATCAGGCGGACAGACGGGCGCGACCCTTGCCACGGCGGGACGCGAGAATCGCGCGGCCGGCACGGGTGCGCATACGCAGCCGGAAGCCGTGGGTCTTCGCGCGACGACGGTTGTTCGGCTGGAAGGTGCGCTTGCTCACTCGGGGGCTCCAGAAGAAATCGGTGGTGGCGGGGTGCCGTCCTGGCTGTCACCGTGCGCCCACGAGTAGCTCGCGTTACGCCCGTGTGCACCGCTTTCCGATCACCTGAAGCGATCTGTGCCCATCGGAGGCAGGCGGCAGCAGCCATCGACAACTCGACCTGGTCACGGTACGCGCGGCTGCGCCATTCGGTCAAACCGACGGCCGCCGGGAGACACTTGTCCACAGGCTGGGGACAACAACTTGAATGCTACCTGCCACGCTGACTACCGTGGCCGGACTCCGATTCGTTCCCTTCCCACCGGCGCATCTGATTCGTTCCGACCCGCCCACCCCCGTACCGACCGACCCTCCCTCGGATCACACCTTCGAGGGACCCATGAGAGAGCGTGCCCTGTGGCTGACGTACCTGCCGATCTTGCCGCAGTGTGGCCACGCGTACTGGAGCAGCTCCTCGGAGAGGGACGCGGCCAGGGCGTCGAGTCGAAGGACGAGCACTGGATCCGGCGCTGCCAGCCCCTCGCGCTGGTCGCCGACACCGCCCTGCTCGCCGTACCGAACGAGTTCGCCAAGGGCGTACTGGAGGGCCGCCTGGCGCCTGTCGTCAGCGAGACGCTGAGCAGGGAGTGCGGCCGCCCGATCCGTATCGCGATCACCGTCGACGACTCGGCCGGCGAGCCCCCCGCCCCCGCGCCGCCGGCCCCGCACACGCGCGCCCAGCACCGCTACGAGGAACCCGACCTCCCGCCCGCCGGCCAGCAGGGCCGTGACGGCCGGGACACGAGGGACACGCGGGACAGCCGTGACGGCCGGGACAGCAGGGACGACTACGAGAGCTACGGCCGCCACCGCCCCGACCCGCTCCCCACGGCCCGCCCCGCCTACCCGTCCGAGTACCAGCGCCCCGAACCCGGCTCCTGGCCGCGCCCGTCCCAGCAGGACGACTACGGCTGGCAGCAGCAGCGCCTCGGCTTCCCCGACCGCGACCCGTACGCCTCGCCGCCGGAACCTCCGTACGGCTACTCCCAGGACTACCGCCCGCAGTCGCCCGACCGCCCGCCGTACGAGGCCGAGCGCCCGCCCTACGAACCGGACCGCCCTTCGTACGACTCCGAACGTCCGCCGTACGAGTCGCAGCGCCAGGACTACGAGCAGTCCCGACCGGATTACGACCAGTCCCGGCCTGACTACGACCAGTCCGGCCCGGACTACAAGCAGCCGCGCGGCGACTACGACCAGCGGGGCGGCCGGCGTGACACGTCCGAGCCGCCCTCCGGGTCCGGCCACGTCCATCGCGGCGGCCCCGTGGGCCCCGGACCCGCCACCGGCGCCCCCGGGCCCCTGGCCGCACAGCCCGCCCCGGCCACCGGCCCCGGCGAGCCGACCGCGCGCCTCAACCCGAAGTACCTCTTCGACACCTTCGTCATCGGCGCCTCCAACCGCTTCGCGCACGCCGCCGCGGTGGCCGTCGCCGAGGCGCCGGCGAAGGCGTACAACCCGCTCTTCATCTACGGGGAGTCCGGCCTCGGCAAGACCCACCTGCTGCACGCCATCGGGCACTACGCCCGCAGCCTCTACCCGGGCACGCGCGTGCGGTACGTGAGCTCCGAGGAGTTCACCAACGAGTTCATCAACTCCATCCGCGACGGCAAGGGCGACAGCTTCCGCAAGCGCTACCGCGAGATGGACATCCTGCTCGTCGACGACATCCAGTTCCTGGCGGACAAGGAGTCGACGCAGGAGGAGTTCTTCCACACCTTCAACACGCTGCACAACGCCAACAAGCAGATCGTGCTCTCCTCCGACCGGCCGCCCAAGCAGCTGGTGACGCTGGAGGACCGGCTGCGGAACCGTTTCGAGTGGGGCCTGATCACCGACGTCCAGCCGCCCGAGCTGGAGACGCGGATCGCGATCCTGCGCAAGAAGGCGGTGCAGGAGCAGCTCAACGCCCCGCCAGAGGTGCTGGAGTTCATCGCCTCCCGGATCTCGCGCAACATCCGCGAGCTGGAGGGGGCGCTGATCCGGGTGACGGCGTTCGCGTCGCTCAACCGGCAGCCGGTGGACCTGGGGCTGACGGAGATCGTCCTGAAGGACCTGATCCCCGGCGGCGAGGACTCGGCCCCCGAGATCACGTCCACGGCCATCATGAGCGCCACCGCCGACTACTTCGGCCTCACCGTCGAGGACCTGTGCGGCACCTCACGCGGGCGCGCGCTGGTGACGGCCCGCCAGATCGCCATGTACCTCTGCCGCGAGCTGACGGACCTCTCCCTGCCGAAGATCGGCGCGCTGTTCGGCGGCCGGGACCACACGACCGTGATGCACGCCGACCGCAAGATCCGCAATCTGATGGCCGAGCGGCGCTCCATCTACAACCAGGTGACGGAGCTGACCAACCGCATCAAGAACGGCTGACGGCCTCCGTAGAACGCGGCTGACGGCCTCTGCAGGACGGCTGACGGCACCCCTGTACGGCGTTCTGGGCGCCCTCCGGAGAGATCCGGGGGGCGCCTTCGTCGTGTCCGGGACCGAGGGCCGCGGACGCGGGCGCGCCCTCTGTTCGAATCCGCGCCGGGGTTACGGCCGTCGTCCACAGATTCGGCCACTTTTTTCCGTCCACACCTTGGGGATCGCCAAGTTGTCCCGATCCTGTCCACAGGCCGGGGTGTTGAGAGATCATCGAACCAGGTCACTCGCCTGTGGGTCGGTGGACGAACGATATCCACAGACTGTGGACAACGAAGCGGTCCACACCCTGTGCACAAGGTTGTCCACCGTCGACCCACAGGTCAGGCCCGGTTGTCCCCAGCGATCAGTGGCTTCTCCACACGGCTGTCCACTGTTCGGCAACCCGACGCGGCCGATCACCGCTGGGAGTGAAAGGCGTCACACAAAGCTGCCGGGTTGGGCTGTGGGAAAGACGGGTAAACCTGGGGACGGCGCTGGGGAGAAGTCGCCTCTCCCTGTGCACGGAGTGTGCAGAACTTTCCGTTCTCCACAGCGGGGCCCACTTGTCCACCGGCCCCGCCCACAGGCCCCGTGGACAAAATTCCCGGGCTGACCTGGGCAAACGTGGTTATCCACGGTATCCACAGGCCCTACTACTACCAACGACTAGAGAGAGCCCGGAACTCGTTTCGAAGCGGGACCTGTGCACAACTCGCCCTCTCGTGCCCGACCGCCCCCCGGCACGACTTGACCCCGATGGGCACCTAGTGTCAGTGCGGTGCGTCAGACTGGTCCCGGTGTTCCTGCCCCGCTGCGGGGTGGGCGACACCGAGTCAGACGACTGAGGCGAAGCAGGGCGAGAGCGCCGGCAACAGCAGGAGGCGGCAACGGTGAAGATCCGGGTGGAACGCGACGTACTCGCGGAGGCAGTGGCCTGGGCGGCGCGCAGCCTCCCGGCCCGTCCGCCGGCGCCGGTCCTCGCGGGCCTGCTGCTGAGGGCCGAGGAAGGGCAGCTGAGCCTGTCCAGCTTCGACTACGAGGTCTCCGCGCGGGTGTCGGTCGACGCGGAGGTTGAGGAGGAGGGCACGGTCCTGGTCTCCGGCCGCCTGCTCGCCGACATCTCCCGCGCCCTGCCCAACCGGCCGGTGGAGATTTCCACAGACGGTGTACGGGCGACGGTGGTCTGCGGCTCCTCGCGGTTCACCCTCCACACCCTGCCGGTGGAGGAGTACCCGGCGCTGCCGCAGATGCCGAACGCCACGGGCACCGTCCCCGGCGAGGTCTTCGCCTCCGCCGTGCAGCAGGTCGCCATCGCGGCCGGCCGCGACGACACGCTGCCCGTCCTCACCGGTGTGCGCATCGAGATCGAGGGCGACACGGTGACGCTGGCCTCCACCGACCGCTACCGCTTCGCGGTCCGCGAGTTCCTGTGGAAGCCGGAGAACCCGGACGTCTCCGCGGTCGCCTTGGTGCCCGCCAAGACGCTCCAGGACACCGCCAAGGCGCTGACCAGCGGTGACCAGGTGATCCTGGCGCTGTCCGGCTCGGGCGCGGGCGAGGGCCTGATCGGTTTCGAGGGCGCCGGCCGCCGGACCACGACCCGGCTCCTTGAGGGCGACCTCCCGAAGTACAAGACGCTGTTCCCGACCGAGTTCAACAGCGTCGCCGTGATCGAGACCGCCCCCTTCGTGGAGGCCGTCAAGCGCGTCGCCCTGGTCGCCGAGCGGAACACCCCGGTGCGGCTCAGCTTCGAGCAGGGCGTGCTCATCCTGGAGGCGGGCTCCAGCGACGACGCACAGGCTGTGGAAAGGGTCGACGCCCAGCTGGAGGGCGACGACATCTCGATCGCCTTCAACCCGACCTTCCTGTTGGACGGCCTCAGCGCCATCGACTCCCCGGTGGCCCAGCTGTCCTTCACGACGTCCACCAAGCCGGCGCTGCTCAGCGGCAAGCCCGCGCTGGACGCCGAGGCGGACGAGGCGTACAAGTACCTGATCATGCCGGTGCGGCTGAGCGGCTGAGCGATCGAGCGGCCCCAGCCGCAGGGCGGCCGGGGGTGTGGGGGATGGCCCCCACGAGATCGCAGTATGCCGGTGCGGCTGAGCGGCCGAGGGGCCGACTTCTCCACAGCCCGTGGATGAAGCCGGTGGATGAAGCCGCAGGTGGGCGTACGGATGAGCGCGTATGCCCACAGCTGTGCGTGGGCGTCCGGGTTTAGGCTCGGCGCCGGTGCCAATGCGCCTCACACGGCGACACGCGCCTGACACGCCACAGCGACCTAAGGAACGCAACTGATGGAGCTCGGTCTCGTCGGCCTCGGCAAGATGGGCGGCAACATGCGCGAGCGGATCCGCCGCGCGGGCCACACCGTCGTCGGATACGACCGCAACCCGGACCTCGCCGATGTCCACAGCCTGGAAGAGCTTGTGGGCAAGCTCAGCGGCCCGCGCGTGGTCTGGGTGATGGTCCCGGCCGGCGCGGCCACCCAGTCGACCATCGACGAGCTGGCCCGGCTCCTGGCCCCCGGCGACGTGGTCGTGGACGGCGGCAACAGCCGCTGGACGGACGACGAGAAGCACGCCGAGGAGCTGGCCGCCAAGGGCATCGGCTTCGTCGACTGCGGCGTCTCCGGCGGCGTCTGGGGCCTGGAGAACGGCTACGCGCTGATGTACGGCGGCGACGCGGAGAACGTCGCCAAGGTGCAGCCGATATTCGACGCCCTCAAGCCCGAGGGCGACTTCGGCTCGGTGCACGCCGGCAAGGTCGGCGCGGGCCACTTCGCGAAGATGGTCCACAACGGCATCGAGTACGCGATGATGCAGGCCTACGCCGAGGGCTGGGAGCTCCTGGAGAAGGTCGACTCCGTGACCGACGTCCGGGAGGTGTTCCGTTCCTGGCAGGAGGGCACGGTCATCCGCTCCTGGCTGCTGGACCTCGCCGTGAACGCCCTCGACCAGGACGAGCACCTGGACCGGCTCCGCGGTTTCGCCGCCGACTCCGGTGAGGGACGCTGGACGGTGGAGGCCGCGATCGACAACGCGGTGCCGCTGCCGGCGATCACCGCGTCGCTGTTCGCGCGGTTCTCCTCCCGTCAGGAGGACTCGCCGCAGATGAAGATGATCGCGGCGCTGCGCAACCAGTTCGGCGGCCACGCGGTCGAGAAGAAGTAACCCTCGACCGAGACGAAGCAGCAGAACCCGAAGGGTGGAGGTCGGCACACGACCATGCACGTCACGCATCTGTCGCTGGCCGACTTCCGCTCCTACGCCAGGGCCGAGGTCCCGCTGGACCCCGGCGTCACCGCCTTCGTCGGCCCCAACGGCCAGGGCAAGACCAACCTGGTCGAGGCCGTCGGCTACCTCGCCACCCTCGGCAGCCACCGCGTCTCCTCCGACGCCCCCCTGGTCCGCATGGGCGCCGACCGCGCGGTGATCCGCGCCCAGGTCCGGCAGGGCGAGCGGCAGCAGCTGATCGAGCTGGAGCTGAACCCGGGCAAGGCCAACCGCGCCCGCGTCAACAGGTCCTCGCAGGTCAGACCCCGCGACGTACTGGGCATCGTACGGACCGTGCTGTTCGCGCCCGAGGACCTCGCGCTGGTCAAGGGCGACCCCGGGGAGCGGCGCCGTTTCCTCGACGAGCTGATCACCGCCCGGTCGCCGCGCATGGCCGGCGTCCGCTCCGACTACGACCGGGTCCTCAAGCAGCGCAACACCCTGCTGAAGTCGGCGGCGCTGGCCCGTCGGCACGGCGGTCGCACCCTGGACCTGTCCACCCTGGACGTCTGGGACCAGCACCTGGCGCGCGCGGGCGCCGAGCTGCTCGCCCAGCGCCTGGACCTGATCGCCACGCTCCAGCCGCTGGCCGACAAGGCGTATGAGCAGCTCGCCCCCAGCGGCGGGCCGGTCGCCCTGGAGTACAAGCCGTCGGCGCCCGGTGAGGCGCACGCGCGCGAGGAACTGTTCGAGCAGCTGATCGCCGCGTTCGCCGCGGCCCGCAAGCAGGAGATCGAGCGGGGCGTCACGCTGGTCGGTCCGCACCGGGACGACCTGCTGCTCAAGCTCGGGGAACTGCCCGCCAAGGGGTACGCCTCGCACGGCGAGTCCTGGTCCTACGCGCTGGCGCTGCGGCTGGCCTCCTACGACCTGCTGCGGGCCGAGGGCAACGAGCCGGTGCTGGTCCTGGACGACGTCTTCGCCGAGCTGGACGCGCGCCGCCGGGAGCGGCTGGCCGAGCTGGTGGCGCCCGGCGAGCAGGTGCTGGTGACCGCCGCCGTCGACGACGACGTACCGCGGGTGCTGGCGGGGGCGCGGTACGCGGTGGCCGACGGGGCGGTGGAGCGCGTATGAGCGCCGACGAGCCGGCCCAGCCGGCCCAGCCGGCCATGAGCGAGCCCGCGAGGAAGGAGCCGGCGCGGAAGGAGCCCGCGCGGAGGGGCCCCGAGCCTTCCGGCGTCGACCTCGCGCGCGTGGCGCTGCGCGCGGCGAAGGAGGCGGCACGCGCGCGGGGGGAGGCGGCGCAGCAGAAGAAGCAGGCGCGGCGGGTCGGCCTGCGCTCGGGCGCGCGCGCCGACGGACGCGATCCGATGGCGCTCGGCCCGGCCATCAACCGGCTGATCACCGAGCGCGGCTGGGAGACGCCCGCCGCGGTGGGCGGGGTGATGGGCCGCTGGCCGCAGATCGTCGGCGAGGACGTGGCCAAGCACTGCGTACCGGAGCGGTACGACGAGGACGAGCGGGTGCTGGTGGTGCGCTGCGACTCCACGGCGTGGGCGACCAACCTGCGGCTGCTGGCGCCGACCCTGGTGGCCCGGCTCAACGAGGACCTCGGCCACGGCTCGGTCCGCGTCATCAAGGTGCAGGGCCCGGGCGGCTCCCCGCGCCGCTACGGCCCGCTGCGCGCCCCCGGCAGCACGGGGCCCGGCGATACGTACGGGTGAGTACGTCCCGTTTCGCTCCGCCCGTCTCAAGAGTGACTGACATCACATCAGGGCCGCTCAACCGCTGGTGCGGGACGCCGGCGACCCTCTTGTCGTACAACCGCACACGGTTGCGAATCGGCACCTGACTCCTAAGTAGCCAAGGGTTGACGGCCAGAAGCGCTGAGTGCCTCCGTGAGCCTCTTGGAGCCCCCTTCCGCATATCGGGAGTCGGGAGAGGACGTCTCAGGGCGGCACATGCGGACTCAGGTACCGGCAAACCCCCATCAGTGTCAGTGGTACCGGTAGACTGGAAGACAATCCCGCCCCGGTCGTGGGGATGTCCGGGAAACGCTGAGCAACGCTGATCAAGGCTTACCAACGCAACATGCCGCAGCCGCTCCGGCAAACGCCGACGAGCCCGGCTCGTGCTGTGCCAGAAAGGGCGCTTCGTGGCCGATTCCGGCAACCCCAACGAGAACATCCCGTCCACCGACACCGGCGTGAACGACGCGGCGAGCACCTCGCACGAGGAGGCCGCCGCTTCGTACGACGCCAGTGCCATCACCGTGCTCGAGGGCCTGGACGCGGTCCGCAAGCGGCCCGGTATGTACATCGGTTCGACCGGCGAGCGGGGACTGCACCACCTGGTGCAGGAGGTCGTCGACAACTCCGTCGACGAGGCGCTGGCCGGTCACGCGGACACCATCGACGTCACGATCCTGGCCGACGGCGGCGTGCGCGTCGTCGACAACGGCCGCGGCATCCCGGTCGGCATCGTCCCCTCCGAGGGCAAGCCCGCCCTGGAGGTGGTGCTGACCGTGCTGCACGCGGGCGGCAAGTTCGGCGGCGGCGGCTACGCGGTCTCCGGTGGTCTGCACGGTGTGGGCGTCTCCGTCGTCAACGCCCTGTCGACGAGGGTGGCCGTCGAGGTCAAGACCGACGGCCACCGGTGGACGCAGGAGTACAAGCTGGGCGTGCCGACGGCCCCGCTGGCCAAGCACGAGGCCACCGAGGAGACCGGTACGTCGGTCACCTTCTGGGCCGACGGCGACATCTTCGAGACCACCGACTACTCCTTCGAGACGCTGTCGCGGCGCTTCCAGGAGATGGCGTTCCTCAACAAGGGCCTGCGGATCAACCTCACCGACGAGCGCGATTCGGCGAAGGCCACGGTCGGCGCGGACGAGGCGGGTGAGGACGAGAAGCAGGAGGTCAAGTCCGTCTCGTACCACTACGAGGGCGGCATCGTCGACTTCGTGAAGTACCTCAACTCCCGCAAGGGGGAGGTCGTCCACCCCACGGTGATCGACCTGGAGGCGGAGGACAAGGACAAGCTCCTGTCCCTGGAAGTCGCCATGCAGTGGAACGGCGGCTACACCGAGGGCGTGTACTCGTTCGCCAACATCATCCACACCCACGAGGGCGGTACGCACGAAGAGGGCTTCCGGGCCGCGCTGACCTCGCTGATCAACAAGTACGCGCGCGACAAGAAGCTGCTGCGCGAGAAGGACGACAACCTCACGGGCGACGACATCCGCGAGGGTCTGACGGCCATCATCTCGGTGAAGCTGAGCGAGCCGCAGTTCGAGGGCCAGACCAAGACCAAGCTGGGCAACACCGAGGTGAAGACCTTCGTCCAGCGGGTCGTCTACGAGCACCTGACCGACTGGCTGGACCGCAACCCCAACGAGGCCGCGGACATCATCCGCAAGGGCATCCAGGCGGCCACCGCGCGCGTGGCGGCCCGCAAGGCGCGCGACCTGACCCGCCGCAAGGGTCTGCTGGAGTCGGCGTCGCTGCCGGGCAAGCTGTCCGACTGCCAGTCGAACGACCCGACCAAGTGCGAGATCTTCATCGTCGAGGGCGACTCCGCCGGCGGCTCGGCCAAGTCCGGCCGCAACCCGCAGTACCAGGCGATCCTCCCGATCCGCGGCAAGATCCTCAACGTCGAGAAGGCGCGCATCGACCGCATCCTGCAGAACCAGGAGATCCAGGCGATGATCTCCGCGTTCGGCACGGGTGTGCACGAGGACTTCGACATCGAGAAGCTTCGCTATCACAAGATCATCTTGATGGCGGACGCCGACGTCGACGGCCAGCACATCAACACCCTGCTGCTGACGTTCCTGTTCCGCTTCATGCGGCCGCTGGTCGAGGCCGGGCACGTCTTCCTGTCCCGCCCGCCGCTCTACAAGATCAAGTGGGGCCGGGACGACTTCGAGTACGCGTACTCCGACCGCGAGCGCGACGCGCTGATCGAGCTGGGCCGGCAGGCCGGCAAGCGCATCCGCGAGGACTCGGTGCAGCGCTTCAAGGGTCTGGGCGAGATGAACGCCGAGGAGCTGCGCATCACCACCATGGACCAGGAGCACCGCGTCCTGGGCCAGGTCACCCTCGACGACGCCGCCCAGGCCGACGACCTCTTCTCGGTGCTGATGGGCGAGGACGTCGAGGCGCGGCGCCAGTTCATCCAGCGCAACGCCAAGGACGTCCGCTTCCTCGACATCTGAGTCGGTCTGTCGCTGACCGCACCAGGAAGGACCTTCACCAGCAATGACCGACGAGAACACTCCCGTCACCTCCGAAGAGGGCGGCGTCATCGCCCAGCGCGTCGAGCCCGTCGGGCTTGAGACGGAGATGCAGCGCTCCTACCTCGACTACGCGATGTCCGTCATCGTCTCGCGCGCGCTGCCGGACGTCCGCGACGGCCTCAAGCCCGTCCACCGCCGCGTGCTCTACGCCATGTACGACGGCGGCTACCGCCCCGAGCGCGGCTTCTACAAGTGCGCCCGCGTCGTCGGCGACGTCATGGGCAACTACCACCCGCACGGCGACTCCTCCATCTACGACGCGCTGGTCCGTCTCGCCCAGCCGTGGTCGATGCGGATGCCGCTCGTCGACTCCAACGGCAACTTCGGCTCGCCGGGCAACGACCCGGCGGCGGCCATGCGGTACACCGAGTGCAAGATGGCGCCGCTGTCGATGGAGATGGTCCGCGACATCGACGAGGAGACCGTCGACTTCACGGACAACTACGACGGCCGCTCCCAGGAGCCGACCGTCCTGCCCGCCCGCTTCCCGAACCTGCTGATCAACGGTTCGGCCGGTATCGCGGTCGGCATGGCGACCAACATCCCGCCGCACAACCTGCGCGAGGTCGCGGCCGGCGCCCAGTGGTACCTGGAGAACTACGAGGCCTCGCACGAGGAGCTGCTCGACGCCCTCATCGAGCGGATCAAGGGCCCCGACTTCCCGACCGGCGCGCTGGTCGTCGGCCGCCGGGGCATCGAGGAGGCGTACCGCACCGGGCGCGGCTCCATCACCATGCGCGCGGTGGTCGAGGTCGAGGAGATCCAGAACCGCCAGTGCCTGGTGGTCACGGAGCTGCCGTACCAGACCAACCCCGACAACCTCGCGCAGAAGATCGCCGACCTGGTGAAGGACGGCAAGATCGGCGGCATCGCCGACGTCCGCGACGAGACGTCGTCCCGTACCGGCCAGCGCCTGGTCATCGTCCTCAAGCGGGACGCGGTCGCCAAGGTCGTCCTCAACAACCTCTACAAGCACACCGACCTCCAGACCAACTTCGGCGCCAACATGCTGGCCCTGGTCGACGGCGTGCCGCGCACCCTCTCCCTGGACGCGTTCATCCGCCACTGGGTGAACCACCAGATCGAGGTCATCGTCCGCCGGACGAGGTTCCGGCTGCGCAAGGCCGAGGAGCGCGCCCACATCCTGCGCGGTCTGCTCAAGGCCCTGGACGCGATCGACGAGGTCATCGCGCTGATCCGGGGCAGCCAGACGGTCGAGATCGCCCGCGGCGGCCTGATGGACCTCCTGGAGATCGACGAGATCCAGGCCAACGCCATCCTGGAGATGCAGCTGCGCCGGCTGGCCGCCCTGGAGCGCCAGAAGATCGTCCAGGAGCACGACGAACTCCAGGCGAAGATCAACGAGTACAACCAGATCCTCGCTTCCCCGGCCCGCCAGCGGCAGATCGTCAGCGAGGAGCTGACCGCGATCGTCGACAAGTTCGGCGACGACCGCAAGACGAAGCTGATCCCCTACGAGGGCGACATGTCCATCGAGGACCTGATCGCCGAGGAGGACATCGTCGTCACGGTCACCCGGGGCGGCTACATCAAGCGCACCAAGACCGACGACTACCGGGCACAGAAGCGCGGCGGCAAGGGCGTACGGGGCACGAAGCTCAAGGAAGACGACATCGTCGACCACTTCTTCGTCTCCACCACCCACCACTGGCTGCTGTTCTTCACCAACAAGGGCCGCGTCTACCGCGTCAAGGGCTACGAGCTGCCCGACGCCGGCCGTGACGCGCGCGGGCAGCACGTCGCCAACCTGCTGGCCTTCCAGCCGGACGAGGCGATCGCCGAGATCTTCGCGATCCGCGACTACGACGCGGCGCCGTACCTGGTCCTCGCGACCAAGGGCGGCCTGGTCAAGAAGACCTCCCTGAAGGACTACGACTCCCCGCGCTCGGGCGGCGTCATCGCCATCAACCTGCGCGAGCGGGAAGACGGGTCGGACGACGAACTGATCGGTGCCGAGCTGGTCTCGGCCGACGACGATCTGCTGCTGATCAGCAAGAAGGCGCAGTCGATCAGGTTCACCGCCTCGGACGACACGCTGCGTCCCATGGGCCGTGCCACCTCGGGCGTCAAGGGCATGAGTTTCCGTGACGGCGATGAACTGCTGTCGATGAATGTTGTTCGAACGGGTACGTTCGTGTTCACTGCCACCGACGGCGGGTACGCGAAGCGGACCTCCGTCGACGAGTACCGCGTCCAGGGTCGCGGCGGCCTCGGCATCAAGGCCGCCAAGATCGTCGAGGACCGTGGAGAGCTCGTCGGGGCCCTGGTGGTCGAGGAGACCGACGAAATCCTCGCCATCACCCTCTCCGGCGGTGTGATTCGCACGCGAGTCAACGAGGTCAGGGAGACGGGCCGTGACACCATGGGCGTCCAACTGATCAATCTTGGCAAGCGCGATGCCGTGGTCGGTATCGCACGCAACGCCGAGGCGGGGCGCGAGGCGGAGGAAGTCGACGGCGACGTGGTCGTCGACGAGGCCGCCGAGGATGCCGCGACCGCCGGCACGGACGAGGGCGAGGCGCCCTCGGCCGAGTAGCACGAGGAGAGAGTCATCGTGAGCGGAGCCACGGGCGCCGGATCGGCCGGTACCTCGACGGGTACGGAAACGGACGGCGGCGCACGTGGCTCCGCCGCGCAGGGAACGGACCGGCGCGAAGACGCGTCCTCATCCTCGTACGAGACTCATGGATCCCAGGGGGGAACTGTGACGGACACCCGAGGTCCGCAGACCCAGCAGCACGCCGCTGGCGCGGGCCCGGCCGCATCCGGCGCCCAGCCCGCGTCCCAGCCGAAGGGCGGCCGGCCGTCGGCCTCCCCGCTGCCGGGCGAACGGCAGCAGCAACAGTCCGGCGGGCCCTACCACCCGCCGCAGGCGTACCAGACCCCGGCGGGCACCCCGTCGGGCGCGGTACGCCGCCCGCGCACCGGCGCGGGCCACACCACGCCCCGGGTCCGCAAGGCACGGCTGCGGGTGGCGAAGGCCGACCCGTGGTCGGTGATGAAGGTGAGCTTCCTGCTCTCCATCGCACTGGGCGTGTGCACGATCGTCGCGGCGACCGTGCTGTGGATGGTCATGGACGCGATGGGCGTCTTCTCGACGGTCGGCGGCACGATCTCGGAGGCGACCGGCTCGAACGAGTCGAACGGCTTCGACCTCCAGTCGTTCCTGTCGCTGCCCAACGTCCTGCTGTTCACGACCATCATCGCGGTCATCGACGTCGTCCTGGCGACGGCCCTGGCCACGCTCGGCGCGTTCATCTACAACCTCTCCGCCGGCTTCGTCGGCGGCGTGGAGCTGACCCTCGCCGAGGACGAGTGAGGTCACGCGACCAACCGATTTTGGGCCTGCCCCCGTCGTGCGCTAATCTTCAGGAGTCAGCGCGCGGGACACACACCGCAAGCGCGGCGGGGCTATAGCTCAGTTGGTTAGAGCGCATCCCTGATAAGGATGAGGCCACAGGTTCAAATCCTGTTAGCCCCACATCGAAAAGACCCCCGGTCCGGCAGGACCGGGGGTCTTTTTCATATGGGCCCTGACGCGGACGTGGACAGACGGCCCGTGAGGGCTCAGTCGGTGGGCAGGGTCGCGCGCATTGCCTTTGCCGTGGCGGTGGGGTCGTAGTTCTCGGGGACGCCTTCGACCATGATGATGTCGCCCTTGATGTGCCGGGAGCGCAGTGGGGCGATCTCCTGGTAGGCGGGGGAGTCCCACCATGCCCGTGCCTCGGTGATGCCGGGGAAGCCGATCATCACGACGGCGCCGGGCCAGCTGCCCTCCTTCACCTCGTGCGGGGTGACGTGCACGAGGAAGCGTCCGCCGTAGGGCTCGAAGGTGGTGGGCATGCGCTCGATGTACTCGGCGATGTCCGGGTGCGGGGCCGCGTCCTGCAGGTGGGCTATGACGTAGGCGGGCATGGCGTCCTTCCGGTCGGGCGAACTCCGTACGGCGGAGGTGTGGCAACGCAAACGCCCGATCGCTGGCGACGGGGGATGCACCAGCGATCGGGCTGTGGCCAGCGTAACAACACCCCGCGTTGTGTGTGGCCAACTCCTCGCACCTCGCGGTCACTGTGACCGGCGTCATGTCGAGGGGTCAGGTGCCGCAGGGCGGGTCGTAGGAGAGGCGGGGCAGGTACTCGTGCCAGCGGGCCGGGGTGAGGACGTCACGGGTGGCGGAGCAGATGCGGCGTACCGCCTCGTCGACGTCCAGGCTCCACAGCCGCACGGTGTCCACGCCGCTCGACACCCCGAGCATCCTGCTGCGGGGGTTGAAGGAGAGGAAGTTGCCCGTCTTGGCGTTGGGGGACAGGGACTGGCCGATGGGGGTCGCGTCGGACGGGGTGGTGACGTCCCAGAGGCGGACCGTGTTGTCGTTGCCCCCGCTGGCCAGGGTGTGACTGTCGGGGCTGAAGGTCAGGGACACCACCGCCTCGGTGTGGCCGGTGAGCGCGGCGACCGGCTGCTTCGTGCCGTCGTCGGCGAGCGTCCAGAGGCGGACGGTGTTGTCGTCGCTGCCGCTGGCCAGGGTGTGGCCGTCCGGGCTGAAGGCGAGGGTGTTCACCGGGCCGATGTGCTCCCCGAGGACGCGTCCGGGCCGGCCGCCGGCCGAGACGTTCCAGAGGCGGATGGTGCCGTCGGCGGCCCCGCCGGCGAGGGTGTGGCCGTCCGGGCTGAAGACCAGGGAGTTGACGTAACCGGTGGGTCCGGTGAGCGGCGTGCCCAGGGGGCGGAGGCGGGACGGGTCGCGCGCGTCCCACAACTGGACGGTGCGGTCGTCCCGGGCGGTGGCCAGGGTCCGTCCGTCCGGGCTGAAGGCGAGCGCGCCGGGGCCGGCGAAGCGGGTGCGCAGGAGCACGGGCTGGGCGTGGGCGGCGGGGCGCGCGGTGTCGGCGACGTCCCACAGCTGCACGGCGCGGCTGCCCGTCAGGACGGCGAGGGTGCGGCCGTCCGGGGAGAAGACCACGGAGCGCACGTCGCCCTCCGCGGGCCTGAACGGCTCGCCCAGCGGCCGGGGACGGTCGGGGTCGGTGACGTCCCACAGCCGTACCTTCCCGTCGCGCGCGGCGGTGGCGAGCACCCGTCCGTCCGGGCGGAAGGCTCCTATCCGGCCGACCATGTCCGAGGTCGGGATCGACCACAGCCGGACGGTGTTGTCGCCGCTCCCGGTGGCCAGGGTGTGACCGTCGGGGCTGAAGCCGACGGCGTACATCTCCCCGCTGCTGCCCGCGAGCGGTTCGCCGACCTGTGACGGGTACGCCGGGTTGCGCACGTTCCACAGGGTCGCCGTGGAGTCGGCGCTGCCCGCGGCGAGCATGGTCCCGGCGGAGTTGAAGGCCACGGACCAGACGGGGCCGGTGTGGCCGGTGAGCGGGGTGCCGAGGGCGGTGGGACGGCCGGGGTCGGTGACGTTCCAGAGGCGGATGGTGTCGTCGGCGCTGCCGCTGGCCAGGGTGCGGCCGTCGGGGCTGAAGGCGACCGAGTGCACGGTGCCCGTGTGGCCCGTCAGCGTCTCGCCGGTACGGTGCGGGCGGCGCGGGTCGGCCGTGTCCCAGAGCATGATCGTGTCGTCGTCGCCGCCCGCCGCCAGGGTGCGGCCGTCGGGGCTGAACGCCACCGACCGTACGGCGTCGGTGTGGCCGGTCAGGGTGGCCGGCGGGCGGACGCGGCCGGGGTCGGTGACGTTCCACAGCCGTACGGTGCGGTCGTTGCCGACGGAGGCGAGGGTGTGGCCGTCCGGGCGGAAGGCGAGCAGGTAGACGGTGCCGGAGTGGGCGGTGAGGGGTGCGCCGAGGGGGCGGGGGCGGCGGGGGTCCCGTACGTCCCACAGGCGGATCGTGCCGTCGTCCGAGGCGCTGGCGAGGGTCGTGCCGTCCGGGCTGAAGACCGCGGTGCTCACCCAGCTGGTGTGGCCGGTGAGGGGTTTGCCCAGGGCCTTGGGACGGGACGGGTCCGCCACGTCCCACAGGCGGACCGTGCGGTCGTAGGCGGCGGTGGCCAGGAACCGGCCGTCCGGGCTGAACGAGGTGAGGTAGACGGCCCCGGTGTGGCCGGTGAGGGGGGTCGCCAAGGGGGCGTTGACGATGGATATGAGGCGGTTGCGGGTGCTTTCGTCGCCGGGCCGCAGGTCGTGCGCCACCAGGTCGAGCTGGGCGGAGAGGGAGGGGTCGGAGTACTGGAAGCGGTCGGCCTCGGCGGACACCTGCGCGAACACCGCGTCGTCCCGCTGCTGGAAGGCGGTCACCGCCGACGCCGCGGCCACGACCGCCAGCACGATCAGCGCCGCCACCGCGCTGCGGCTGAGCCGGACGGTGCGGCGCCGCAGCCGTACCGACGCGGCCAGGAACTCCGCCGCGCCGCGCGTCAGGAAGACGGCGTCGGCGGACTTCGCCCAGGTGTGGGCCTGTTCCAGCCGCGAGCCCCGGTAGAGCAGGGACGTGTCGCGGCCGGAGTCCTCCCAGGCCCGGCTGTCCTCCTCCAGCCGCTGGCGCAGCAGGTGGCCGCCCCGGTCCTCGTCGATCCAGCCGCGCAGCCGGGGCCAGGCGTGCAGCAGGGCCTCGTGGGTGATCTCCACGGACTCCGCGTCCAGCGTCACCAGCCGGGCGCGGACCAGCGCTTCGAGGGACTCCTCGGTCTTGCCGGGGTCCTTCGACTCCTCGGCCAGCCCGCGGCGGGTCCCCCGTCTGCGGGTGGTCTGGGTGTCCTCGCTCAGCCGGACCAGCCTGAGCAGCAACTGCCGTGCCGCGGTGCGGGCGGCCGGGTCGAGGCCGGCCCAGGCGTGCTCCGCCGTCGTCGCCACGGCCTGCTGGATGCCGCCGGCGGCGCGGTAGCCGGCCAGGGTCAGCCGGCCCGACTTGCGGCGTTGCCAGGTGGCGAGCAGGGCGTGGGACAGCAGGGGCAGGACGCCGGCGTGGTGCACGCCGTGCGGGCCGTCGGCGCTGACCTCCCGGACGATCAGCTCCACCAGGCCCGGTTCGATCTCCAGGCCCACGGCCTTGGCCGGGCCGGCCACCGCCTCGCGCAGCTCCGCCGTGGTCAGCGGGCCGAGCACCATGTGGCGGTGCTGGAGGGCGTCGGCGAGCTGGGGGTGGCCGAGGCACTGCTCGTAGAAGTCCGCGCGGACGCCGACGAGGACACAGGCGGGGGGCGGCCCGCCGGAGTCGGGGCGGGAGCACATCGCGTGCAGGGTCTGGATGAACGCGCGCCGCTCCGCCTCGTCGGGGCAGAGGGCGAAGGTCTCCTCGAACTGGTCGACGATGACCAGCGGGCGGGCGGCGGATACGGAGGGATCACTTCCGTCCGCCGTCGCCCATGCGGTGACGGCCTGCCGTACGGCGTGGGCGAAGGCGGGGGTTTCGGTTCCCGGGTCAGCCGTATCCGCCGTATCTGCCCGCCGCGTGACCCGTTCCGCCGCGGCCGAGAGGGCCGGGGGCCGCGCCGGGCCGGTGGCGTCCGCCGGGCCGGTGGCGTCCGCCGGGCCGGTGGCGCCCGTCGGTCCGGCGGAGTCCGTCGGTCGGGTGGCACCCGTCGGTCCGGCGGAGTCCGCCGGGCGCGCCGGTGCCGGGACGACCTCGGCGAGCTGGGGAATCCGGCGGGTCAGCTCCTTGAGGGGCGTGCTCCCCGGCACCAGGTACAGCACCCTCCTGGCATCGGCTCCCCCGCTCTGGAAGGCGGGCATCAGACCCGCGTTCAGCAGGGAGGACTTGCCCGCTCCCGACGCGCCGACGAGCGCGACCATGCCGCCCGTCCGCTCCGCCGCGCGGACCTGGGCGACGAGGTCGTCCCTGCTCCGCTCCCGGCCGAAGAACCACCGGGCGTCCTGCTGCCGGTACGCGGCGAGCCCCCGGTAGGGGCAGACACCGCCGATGTCCGCGGTCTCGGCGGGACGGCCGTCCGCCGCTTCGGCCGGGGCCTCGGGGCGGTCGCGGTCGCCGGCCGGATCGGCCAGCGCGTGCTCCCACAGACGCTGCCACTGGGCCAGGTCGTACAGGCCCTTGGACACCGGGACGGGCCGTGCGCGCCGGGCGGCGGGGATCAGGACGTGCAGCACGGCCGCGAGCGCGGTGAACTGCGCGGGTACGTTCTTCGCGCGGCGCCAGTCACTGATCCGCTGCGCCGACACGCGCACGGGCCGGCCGCGCTCGTCGACCCGGCGCAACCGGTCGACCGCCTCCGCGACCCGCTTGAGGGGCGGATTGCCGGCTTCCCTGTACAGCAGCGCGAGGCGCTCGGCGAAGGCCGTACGTGTCCCCGAGTCGGAGTTCAAGGTCCCACCCCTTTACCTCCCCCGCCGTCTGGACGTCCGGACCGGAAAACCCACTCTATACGTCTGACCTGCGACGAAGGGGGTAATCCGGATCCGGATCCTCCCCGGCGGAACGGATCGCTGGCAGGATCGCAGGACCGCGGCGCCGCCCCCCCCACGGGGAATCGCGGCAGCGGCATCTCGCGAACTTGGCCAGACCTCGGCCCGGGCCCGCACGGGACGGGCCGATCCCGTTCGCACCGTTCGGTACCGGTCCGCACGAGGGGAGGGACCGGTACCGGACGGCGCGACGCCGATCACCCCGATGCGCGCGAAGGGGAGCGGATGAGCAAACGGATGACCAGGGGCGGCACGGAGGCCCTGGTGACCCTAGGACGCCGGTACGTGCGGGGCGCCCCGGGGTTCTTCGGCAAGGCGGCGCTGGCCGGCCGCTTCCTCGACCCGTACCTGCGCGAGCACGCCCGTCGGCGCGTTGTCGAGGACCGCTTCGGAGCCCGGTTCGCGGTGGACACCACCGACCTGATCCAGCGGTACCTCTATCTCTTCGGAGTCTGGGAGCCGCACCTGACCGGGTGGCTCCGGCGCCGGCTCGGGCCGGGCGACACGTTCGTCGACATCGGGGCCAACATCGGCGTCTTCACCGTCCTCGCCTCACGGCTCGTCGGCGGCGGGGGCCGGGTGGTGGCCGTGGAGGCCTCGCCCGCGTTCCACGGGCACCTGCTGCGCAATCTCCGGCTGAACGGCTGCGCCAACGTCCGGGCGGTGAACGCGGCCGTGGCCGACCGGCGCCGGCGGCTCACCTTCGTACTGGCCAGTTCCCACAACATGGGGGCCAACAGCATCGTCCCGTACGACGGTCCGGCCGAGTCGGTCTTCGAGACGGAGGCGGTGCCGTTGACGGAACTGCTGACCGACCGGGAGGTCGCCGGGGCGCGGGTCGTCAAGATCGACGTGGAGGGCGCGGAGGGAAGCGTCGTACGGGGCCTGGCGCCGCTGCTCGGCGCGCTGCGGCCGGACGCGGAGGTCTGTGTCGAGGTGACGCCGGAGCGGATGGCGCGGCTCGGCGACTGTGCCGAGGAACTGCTGGGCACGTTCGCCGCAGCGGGTTTCCACGCCTATCGGATGACCAACGGCTACACGCCCGCCGCCTTCCTCAAGGCGCTCCGCGAGGGGCCCGCCGCCCCGGTGCGGTGGCGGGGGCCGCTCGCCGGGGAGACGGAGCTGGTGTTCTCGCGGGTGGACGCCGAGACGCTTCCGTAGCCGGTCAGGTCGTGTGTCCCCACCCCAGGTGGGCCAGCGACCGGGCGCGTGCCTCGATCACCCGCATGCGCGCGTCCCGCTCCGCCGGGTCCACGTGCGCGGCCTGCCCGGTCACCTGCCCCTCCCACTTGCGGTAGAGCAGGCCCGCCTCTGCGGTGAACCACCCGCGGCTGACCGCGTTCAGGGCGAGCAGGAGGCCGGTGTCCTCCGAGGCGGGCAGGGCCATCCAGCCGCCGAGGGCGAGGAGCAGGTCACGGCGGACGCAGAGGGTCGCCGGGTGGACCGGGGCGCGGAACCCGCCGGCCCGCCAGCCGGCGAGGAGGGAGTTCCGCTCGATGGGGCCGGGGTCCGGGTCGCCCGGGAAGCCGGCCGTCGAACCGTCGGGCATGAGGTCCAGGACGCGGGAGGTCACCCAGCCGATCGTGGCGTCGGCCTCCAGAACCGCCAGGTCACGGGCGAGCGCCCCGGCGGTGAGCCGGTCGTCGGCGTCGAGGACCCGCACGTACTCGCCCTCCGCGCGGGCCAGCGCGATGGTCCGGGCCACACCGGGGCCGCCCGCCCGGTCCGGCCTGCCCTGCCGGAACGTCACCCGGGGATCGGCCGGGACACAGCGGCGTACGTCGTCCGTCCGCCCGTCCTCCTGGACGAGCCACTGCCACTCCCAGCCGTCGGGCAGCTCCTGGGCGCGCAGGGAGTCGTAGGCGTCCTGGAGGAAGGGGGCGGACGGGGCGTGGACGGCCGTGACGACGGTGACGCGGCGGCTCATCCGGCTCACCACCTCTCGTTCAGGTTCGTCGGGCGGGTTCAGCGGGCCCGCTCAAGATACGGCTCCACGGTTCCCCCGGCTTGTTCCGTCGGCCGTGGGGCCCTACTAGCCTGGTGCGAGGGGTAGTTGACGGGGAGGGAGTCGCGCGTATGAGGGTCACCGTCGATCAGGATCTCTGTTACGGCTCCGCCGACTGCGTGTACCGGGTGGGTTCCGTCTTCACCACGGTGGACGGGTTCGGCGCCGTCATCCCGGGGCGCGAGGACACCGGGGACGACCCGCGCGTGCGGGAGGCGGCCGAACAGTGCCCGTCGCAGGCGATCAGCATCACGGACGGTCGGTAGCGGCAGCACGACGTAGCGGCAGCACGACGCGAAAAGGCCCGGCGCTGGTGGAGCGCCGGGCCTTTTCGCTGTGGGTCAGGGACTCGCGGGACCCTCAGCGTTGGAGCGGTGGGTCGGTCGGAGCCAGGGGTTCCGCTTCTGTCGGTCCGGCCGTGTCGCACAGGGCGGCGGAGTGGGCCGCGGCGGCCGCGTCGGTGGCGGGACGGTGGCGGCAGCTGGGGGACGTGCCGTGGGCCTCGGCCCGGATGCGCTGCTTCATCGTGGGCGGCAGGGCACCTGCCCGTGGCCAGGAACGCGGGGACATCGCCGGGACCGTCGCGGAGGGGACGTCGCGCTCGCTGTTGCGTGCCGTCTCGGTCTGCGGTACCGCCGCCGCGGCGGTCGTCGTGACGAGTCCGAGCGCCGTGCACAGCGCCAGGAAGGCGGTGACGAAGGCGGTCCACACGCTGAGGACCTTGTTCCGGGTCATGGCCGCTCACTTTCGGGTCGGGCGATTTGCGTACTTTCCTCATGATGTGTATGAGCGCCGCGAAGTGGTGGAGCGACGCCCGTGGCGCGTCGATCTTCAGATCAACATCACACGGATGGGCGCAAGAGGGGCGAAAAGTGCGTAAGAGGTAAAAGGGGGAGCAAAATTCACCGTCCGTGGGGGTGTGATCACCCTCCGGCCGGACCGGTCCGGCCCGCCCCTACTGGGCTCCGGCGGTGGTGAGTTGACGCCGGGCGCAGGTCACCGATCGATATCGGCCGGTGTGTATAGTCGGGCGGCAGAGGTCCCCTACGTCAAGGAAAGACGAGGTCGCGCGGTGAAGAAGCTTCTCCTGGTCGCACTGGCCGCCATCGGCGGGCTCCTCGTGTACCGCCAGATCCAGGCGGATCGCGCCGAGCAGGATCTGTGGACGGAGGCGACTGACTCCGTGCCCACGGGTTCGTGAGGACGACCGGCAACCGGTCCTGAGAACAGACCCCGGCCGTATCACGGTCGGGGTTTTGTGTTGCCCGGAAACCGGGGCCGAGCCGGGGTCGGCCCGGGGCCGTACTGGGACCGGACCGATCCGCGGAACCGGCGGATGCCGGGCCGGGTGGCGGGGCAGGATGGGCCACGGTCTGGTCTGGTCTGGTCGGGACGGGTCGGGACGGGTCCGGGACGGGACGGAGTCGGATCCGGTGAGCGGGAGGGGTGGCGGTCGATGAGGTGGCGGCGGCGTACGTCGGAACCCAGGGCCGGGGGCGGGCGCGTACCGGCGTTCCGGCGCCCGGTCCCTGTGACCGCTGTGACTGCCGTAACCGCAGTAACCGCAGTAACCGCAGTAACCGCCGTGATGGTTGTGCTCTGTGGGACGGCTGCCGCAACGGCCGACGCGGACCTGGCCCTGGCGGCCGGCCCGGTGAGCGGCCCCGCCTCGGCGAGGTCGGCCGGCGGCTACGCCTTCGCCGAGGGCGCCCGGCGCGTCGACGCGGCCGGCGGCACCGCCGACGCCGCGCGCCTGGAGGCAGGCGTCACCTACCGGAGTTCCCTGGCCCGCGACGCCAGGGCCTACTACGGCCTCGACCTGGACGCCGCCTCGGACGCCTACGTCTCCGTCACCGCCGTGCCCCGCCCCGGCGAGGAGGTCGTCGCCGTCGACGGCGTCCGGGTCTCCGTACAGGACGCCGACGGCGGCTCCTGCTCCCTGGACAGCGCCACCTTCGGCGCGGCCCGCAGCCCGCGCCCCGTCACCGCCTGGGGGGCACGCGAGATCACCCGCACCGGGACCCGGTGCCAGGACGCCGGCCGCTACTACGTGGTCGTCGAACGCGTCCGGCCGCAGGACTCGCCGCCGGACGCCTGGGAGCTGGAGCTGACCACCGTCTCCGAGCCGGCGGCGAAGGGCACGGCGGCCACGGACGTCCCGCAGACCTGGGACTCGGCCTCGCCCGCCCCCCTCACCGGCGAACCGGAGAACCGTCCGGGCGGCGCCGGTTTCGCCGACGCCGCGTCCATCGGCCAGGGCGCCTGGCGTGCCGAGGCCGAGCCCGGCCGGACCCTCTATTACAAGGTGCCCCTCGACTGGGGCCGGCAGCTGTACGCCAGCGCTGAGCTGGGCAGCGCCGACGGCCGCTCCGGCTACGCGACCGGGGCCCTGTCGCTGTCCCTCCTCAACCCCGTCCGCGGCCAGGTCGTCAGCGCCGGCGCCGGCTACACCGGACGTCGGGCCACCGTCGACGTGGGACCCGTGCCGCCGGTGGCGTACGGCAACCGGTACGCCGTCGCCGAGGAGCAGAGCGCGATGCGGTTCGCCGGGTCGTACTACCTGGTCGTGCACCTTGCCGAGCAGGTCGCCGACCGCTTCGGCGACGGGCCGTTCGAGGTCGTCCTGCGCCTCCGGCTGACGGGGACGGAGCGGACCGGGCCCGATTACGCGGGGGAGCCGGTGCCGCGCGGCGTCTTCGAGGCGACGGAGCCGTTCCGGGCGGCGGCGTCCGGCGACACGGCCGGGAGCGCGGCCGGGGACCCGGCGATGAGGGCGGTCGCGGTCGGCGGCATCGGCACGGGGAGCGTGCTGCTGGCCGGGCTCGGGGTGTGGACGGTCGTGGCGCGGCGCAGGGGGGCGTAGCGCAGGGGGGTGTGGGCGGAGCCGGGCTCAGACGCGGGTCAGCGCCCAGAACCCCACCGCGTAGCAGACCAGCGCGAGGAGCAGCAACGGCAGTGCCACCGCCGCCGGGGGTCCGGGGCGGCGGCGCCGGGGGGCGCGGTGCTGTGCGACGGACGGGGCCGGGGGCTGCCGCGTCTGGGCGCCCTGCGCGGTGTAGGCGGCGGTGGGGGGAGGCGTGTTCGGGTGCTGGGGCGTGTGTTGCGGATACGGGACGACCGGGGGCGTCTGCGGCGGCTGGGGCCGCGGTTGCGGCTGGGACTGACCCAGCAGGGCGACCGTGGAGTGCGGAGGCGGCAGGTGGAAGCTTCCGGTGTCCGACATGCCGGGCATCGGGGGCGCGGCGGGCGGGTCCTCCGCCCCGGCGGGCGCGGCGGAGCGGGGAGCCCCGTCGCGGTCGGCGACCGTGACCGGACCGTCGGGGCCGAACCCCGTCGGCAAGGGTCCCACCTGCTCGAATATCTCGATCAGCTCGTCGTCGGGACCCGGCTCCGGCAGCAGCTCCATGGCCGCGGCCAGTGCCTTGCGCGCCCCCGTGGCCGTACGGAACCGGGCCTGTGGATCAGGTTGCAGCAGCGTCGACACGACCTGCCACAACGGCTCCGGGATGCTCGCCGGCGCCGGCGGCGTCCCGTGCTCGGCGAAGTACTGCACCAGCGCCTTGGTGTCCGGCTTGGCGCCCTCCAGCAGATAGAGCGCGACCAGTCCTACGGCGAACAGGTCGGCGGCGAAGTCCGGTTCCGCGCCCATCATCGACTCGGGCGCGAGGTAACCGGGCGTCCCGACCACCAGGTCGGCCTCCGTCAGCCGGGGCTCGCCCAGGCGCATCGCGATCCCGAAGTCCCCCAGCCGCAGCCGGGGACGGGCGGTGCCGGTGGCTTCCAGCAGGATGTTGGCGGGCTTGATGTCGCGGTGGACGACGTCCTCGGCGTGCACCGCGGCCAGCCCGGACAGCAGCTGGTCGAGCAGGGTGCAGACATACCCGGGCGGCAGCGGACCGTAGTCCCCGACCACATGGACCAGCGAGCCGCCGGTGACCAGGTCCATGGTGAACAGGACCTTGTCGTCGTCGGCCGCCCAGCTGGCCGGGGCCAGCACATGGGGATGGTCGATCCGCAGCGCCTGCTCCCGCACGAACCGCAGCAGGGAGTGGGCGTCGCGCTGCTGGAGCACCTTGGCGGCCACGTACCGTCTGCGGCGGTGGTCCCAGGCGCGCCACACCGCGCCGACTCCCCCACGCCCGATCGGGTCGACCAGTTCGTACCGTCCGGCGAAGACCTCACCCATCGCCCTGCGCGCCCCTCCCCCTGTCCTTCCCGCCCCGCGTCCACCGCACCCGCGCGGGCCCGGCTGCCGAACCCCCTCGGCGGTCGGGGCCCGGGCGGGGTCAGCTCTGGTGGGACTGGTAGTGCGCGACCGCGTCCGAGGTGCGGCCGGCGCCGTAGACCCGGAGGAACTCTGCCAGCTCCGGGTGGGTCGGGGCGAGGGTGTCGGCGGCTTCTATGATGTCGCCGGCGGCGGCCACCGAACGCAGCAGGGACTGGATCTCACGGACCACCCGCTTCACCGTGGGCGCGCCGGAACCGCTCGTGGTCTGCGTCGTGTTGCTCAGCACCGAACCCCCCTGGGACTTCTTGATCTCGTCCATCCGCTCGGTGGCCTCGGCCGCGCTGACACTGCCGTCCGCGACCTGCCCCGCCAGGTCCTGCAACAGCTGCACCCGCTGTACCACCGCCGGATTGCCGATCTTCGCCCGCTGACCGCTCATCAGCTGCGACAGCATCGGCGCGGACAGCCCCAGGACCCCCGCGAGACGCGCCTGGTTGAGCCCGAGATCGTCGATCAGCCTGCGGAAGAGCGCCCCCAGTGGCTCCCCGTACCAGTTCCGCTGCAGTTCCCGCGCTCTCGCGGTGGCTTCCTGCTGTGCGGCGTCCATTGCGTCTCCCCATCGCTTCCCCAAAAACCGCAGTTCGCTCCAGCGAACCACGCCGAGCATCTTACGGAGAGTGGTTGTTCACCGGGACCCCCAATCTGTTTGGGAGATAAGGCCGCTCACCCGGTACTCTTGTCTGCGGCGCCCGCCGGGACGGAGTCCCCGCCGGCCGGACGCCACGGTTCCGGGGCCTTAGCTCAGTTGGTAGAGCGCTGTCTTTGCATGGCAGATGTCAGGGGTTCGACTCCCCTAGGCTCCACGGCAGGTCAGACGCCCCCTGAGGTACCTCTCAGGGGGCGTTCCCATGATCGAAGTCCGCTCAGAGTCCACAACCCCACGAACGCCCTCCGGCATGCGCTCACCCGTTCGAGGGGCTGGGCTGCATGCGGCAGCCACGTGGAGTGCCGCCATCGAGAGGGGCAGGCCGTCTCCCCACAGCGAGCCTGAGACGCGCCTCTCGTGGATCTGCGCGGTGTCGTCGCGGAGGACGACAGCGGAGGATCTGCCCGGAGGGCCGGCTCGGGTGCCCTTCGGTGCTCCGGGAACACGTCATTCTTCCGGGCCTGGCAGCGGCGGAGACGCGGGTCGCTTCCGGGGCTGGTCACCACGAGCACGAAGCTCATGGGCACGCGGGACGGAACCGTCGGGTTCTGCCCAAGCCGGCGCCTGCTCATAGGGCCTGCCGTACGAGAGACGGGGATCGTCGTAGCGACGGATGACGGCGGTGTCGTTCTCGAAGGAGGGCAGGGCGACCGTCCCGCCCTCCGGCAGCGGCGCGACGGACGACGGCGTCACGGGTCCGGGCGCCGGAACCTGGCGAAGTTCCAGCCCCGAGAACGGGTTCTGCCAGAACTGCGACCGCGGGGTCCGCCAGCGGTAGCGCACCGCCAGCACCCGCAGGCTGAAGGCGAACACGGCGGTTCCGACAGCGGTGCCGACGTTCAACGCCCCGGCGGCGTGCAGCGCGACGGTCGCTCCGGAACCCGCGAGGGCGGGCATCGAGTACAGATCACGGTCCCAGCGCAGCAGCGACGGCACCTCGAGTGCGAGGAGGCTGGCCAACACGCCGCCCCCGACCGCGCTGGCGCTGCCGAGCGTGGCGGCGGCCGGGAGATTGAACCCGTGTTGCAGCGCCTTGATCGTGCCCGTGACGCTGAAGAGCCCGAGGGCAGCCGCGTCGAAGATGCCGAACGGTCCGCCCTCGTGCACCTTCCAGTCGTTCCTCAGCCGGTGCCCGAAGTACACGGGGACGGCAGCCGCGAAGGGGGTGAAGAAGTATCCGAGGTCGGTGAAGGCGACCGGTGGTACCCCGAGCACCAGGTCGCGGAAGAGGCCGCCGCCGAGTCCCGCGCACTCGGCGAGGATCACGGTGCCGATGAGGTCGTAGTCCTTACGTACAGCCAGGAACGCCCCGGACAGTGCGAAGGCGAGTATGCCGAAGAGATCCATCACGTACTGAACCACGCTGTTCAGTTCGCCGATCGCCATCGGGGAAGCCTTTCAAGAGGTGGTCGTGGCGCTGATGAGAGGAGAGGGAAGTGGCCCGGAACGAGTCACGCGTCCGCCCACGGCGACAGACACCAGCAATACCCTTGAAGTTCCCGTCCGTCGGCAGAGACTTTGAAGTCGGCCTGTACGGCCAGGAAACCGGCCCACCCCGCCCCGCGGCACCGGCTGCCCAAGCTGCCCGTGTTCCCCGGTCGTCTTCGTCTTCGCGGCACAGGAGCGCCCCGCCCTCCTGGAATCCGCCGAGGAGAGCGGGGCCGCGGTCATGAGCCGGTGTCGTGCGGGGACGGGCGGGATGTTTCCGTGGTCCGGGAGTGCGGCACCGGTGGCGTGGAGTCCGCGTCTCCGGCCGGTCCCGGCAGGCGCAGCCCACGGGACTCGGCCACGCGCAGGGCGTCGGTCAGGCACTCCGCGAGGCGGAGTCCGGCGTAGCGGACCTCGGTGTACGGGGCGGCCGGGTCGTCCAGGACCGGGCGGGTGAGGCTGAGGATGTCCTCGGCGGTGGCTAGCTGCATGGCCTCCATGTCGTCGGCGAGACGGGAGAGGTAGCCGCCGTTCTCGTCCGTGGAGAGGTAGCAGGGCTTGCCGTCCAGGGAACGCCAGGGCAGCAGACGCAGGGTGCTCGTGGACATGGGGGCGCGGTGCGCCGGGTCCTCCGTCATGCCGCGGCCACCTCCGGGGCGCCGACGAGGTGCCGGTCGAGGTCGATGCCGAAGTCGGCGGCGAGGACGAGGGCGAGGCGGCGGCGCTGTTTGAGGGCGGCGTCCTGTTCGTGGGCGAGGAGGTAGGGGCGCACGAGGCGGGACGCGGTGCCGTCGAGGGGGGTGGACAGGCCGTAGGGGGAGCGGTGGAGGGGCAGGCGCGCGGGTGGTGCCGGGGGCGGGACGAGCGGTACGGCGGTGAGGCGCGGCCGGAGGGCGAGGCGGCGGATAAGGTCGGGCATGTCGACGCTCCTTGTCAGCGTTGGCCGTGCCCCGGGAGGTCTTGTCCACCTCGCCGGGGCGTCTCGTCCTTCGACGCTATACCGCCATATAGCCCTCTGCATACAAGTGCAGACAGATCCATCCGATCGTGCAGGGACGTGTATCTCTACGTTGGACATATGAGCGACAGGGAAGAAGCCGAGTCCACACTGGACCCCATGAGCGCGAGGCCGCTGTACGCACAGTTGGCTGATGTCATCGCCCGCAGGATCAAGTCGGGGGAACTGGCTCCGGACCGCCCTATCCCTTCGGAGCACCGTCTTGCCGACGAGTACGGTGTTGCGCGCTTGACCGCCCGGCGAGCCGCGCAGGAGCTGCGCGAACGCGGGCTGATCGTCACTGTGCGGGGCAAAGGGTCTTTCGTGGTCGAACAGCCGCCCGTCGGCGACCCTGAAGTCGGTGAACCGGACCACTGAGGACGCTGCGCCACCCGAACCCACCCGGCGTCAACTTCCCCGGACCCAGCGGGACTTGATGATCATGGGGGTGTCGGAGGACGTACGGTTCAGGCGGAAGACGCCATGTCGGCTCTTGATATCGTCACTTCACAAGGCACCGGCATCCCCACCCCTGCGGGGCGGTGCCACGTGACTCATCGCCGCTGTGGGCCGTCGGCCGCGTCGGCGAGGTGGAAGGGGTAGACCATGCGGGCGAAGGTACGGGCCGCTCTCGACGCGCTCTACATGAAGCGTCTCGTCAGGGAGCTGGAGGGACGCCCACGCCCTCAGCACATCGGCATCATGCTCGACGGCAACCGCCGGTGGGCCAAGATGTCGGGCATCAACGACCCGCGTGAGGGCTACCGTGCGGGCGGCGCGAAGGTGCTGGACTTCCTGCGCTGGTGCGACTCGGCCGAGATCGAGCACGTCACCCTCTACATGCTCTCCGACGACAACCTGCACCGGCCCGAGGAAGAGCTGACCCCGCTCATCGACATCATCGCCGAGGTGGTGGAGCGGCTGGCCGCCCCCGGCAACCCCTGGCCCGTCGAGGTCGTCGGCGCCCTGGACCTGCTGCCGGCCGAGTCCGCCGGCCGTCTCAAGACCGCCACCGCCGCCACCCAGGGCCGCCAGGGCGGCACCAAGGTCGACGTCGCCGTGGGCTACGGCGGCCGGCGCGAGATCGTCGACGCCGTGCGGTCCGCCCTCACCGAGCACAGCGCCCAGGGCGGGGACATCGACGAGTTCATCGAGTCCTTCACCATGGAGCACATCTCCAAGCACCTGTACTCCAAGGCGCGCTCCGAGTCCGACCTCATCATCCGTACCTCCGGCGAACAGCGGCTCTCCGGATTCCTGCTCTGGCAGTCCGCGTACGCGGAGATGTACTTCTGCGAGACGTACTGGCCGGACTTCCGCGAGATCGATTTCCTGCGCGCCCTGCGCTCGTACTCGTTGCGGGAGCGACGCTACGGACGGTGAGTGCGCGGAAGCGTACGGTTTCACGTGAAACAACGGCGCGGGGCGGGAGAGTCCGGCTCTCCCGCCCCGCGCCGTTGTGTCCGGCCCCGGTAGGGGGCGTCAGCGCTGGTCGTCGCCCTTGGCGGCCTCGTCCTCGGCCTGCTTGGCCTCCACCTCGGGATCGAGCGTCGCCCCGCTGCCGTCCACCGACGACAGCCGGCCCGGCTCCGGGACCTCCGTCGCCTCGGGCGGCTCGACCAGCCAGTCCGGGTTGGCCTGCTTGTCCCACCACTTCCACGCGGCGAAGGCGCCACCCGCCACGAGACCCAGGACCGCCAGCACCCTGACGGCACGGCCGGCCTTCGCCCGCCGCTCGTGCTTGCGGACCAGCTTCTGGATCTCCTTGGGCGAGACCTGACCGCGCAGCGCCGCCAGCGCCGCGGCACCGCGCAGCGCCGCCTCGTCCCGGACGGGACCGGCCGCCGCCACCGCCTGTTCCACCTTGGGCCGGGAGTACTCGGCCGCTTGCCGGGCGGCGATACGGGCACGCAGGGCCGCCTCATGGGCGGCCAGGTCCACCTTCGGCGGCACGTGCGAGAGGGCCTGTTCCAGACGCGGCGCGACATACGCGCCGTACTGCAGCCGGGCCTGGTCGGCGGCAAGGGACACCTTGGGCGCCAGCCGTACGCGCGCCTCGTGTGCGTAGTGCGCGGCCCTGTCCTTGGCCGTGTCGGCGTAGGGCGCCACCACTTCCGCGGCGTGCAGCACGCTGTCCTTCGCCGAACCGGTCGCGGCGCGCACGCTGTCGATGCGGGTCACGGGTTCCTCCTCCTCGGTGGCGTACGGTAATTCGACTTTCCACCCTTTTACGGATCATGCCTGCCGACACCCCGCCAGGCATGTGAGGGCGGGCATCCGGGTCATGGCGAGCCGTACCGAAAGGCGATCAACCGGAGATCAACCGAAGATCAACCGGAGATCGAGCGAAGATCGACCGGTGATCAACCGGGTGATCGACGGGGATAGCGGGTGAATACGGGGCAACGGGAGCTTGTCGTCGACAATGCCACGGATCGACGCGCAGCGCCCCCGGCTCGGGAGTACTCGGCCGGATTTCCGCAAGCGACACGCGCTGAAGAGGGGCAACGATCGGCCGCTGGGCGACGTGCGCGGCGGTCCGTGCGAGGATCGGGGGGTCACAAGGAAGACAACGGAAGGCAGATCGTGGCTGAGCAGCTTTACGCCACCCTGAAGACCAACCACGGGGACATCAACGTCCGGCTCCTGCCGAACCACGCCCCCAAGACGGTGAAGAACTTCGTCGAGCTGGCCAAGGGCGAGCGCGAGTGGACCCACCCGGCCACCGGCCAGAAGTCCACGGACAAGCTCTACGACGGAACGGTCTTCCACCGGGTGATCAGCGGGTTCATGCTCCAGGGCGGCGACCCGCTGGGCAACGGCACCGGCGGTCCCGGTTACCAGTTCGAGGACGAGTTCCACCCGGACCTCGCCTTCGACAAGCCCTACCTGCTGGCCATGGCCAACGCCGGTCCGGGCACCAACGGCTCGCAGTTCTTCATCACCGTCGCCCCGACGACGTGGCTGAACCGCAAGCACACCATCTTCGGTGAGGTCGCCGACGCGGCCAGCCAGAAGGTCGTGGACGCCATCGCCACCACGCAGACCAACCCGCGCACCGACCGTCCGGTCAAGGACGTCGTCATCGAGACGGTCGTCGTGGAGACCCGCGAGGGCTGATCCGGCCCTGCCGGCACCGGCCGCGGCCGGCCGCCACGGGAACCTGACGCCCCGCTCATCCGTAGGGATGGGCGGGGCGGGTGCATTGCACACGACGATCGAGGGGACAAGGGGACACCTCATGGACCAGGCAGCGGGAGGCACGCCACAGGACGCCGGGACCCCGCCGACCTGCTACCGCCACCCGGACCGCGCCACCGGCGTCCGCTGCACCCGCTGCGAACGCCCGGTCTGCCCTGAGTGCATGATCGACGCCTCCGTCGGATTCCAGTGCCCCGACTGCGTCCGCGGCGGTTCCGGCACCGGCCACGCCCCCGCCGCGAGCCGGCCCCGCACCCTGGCGGGCGGCACCGTCGTCGCCGACCCCCGGCTGCTCACCAAGATCCTGGTCGGTCTCAACGCCGCGTTCTACCTGGTCCAGATCGCCGTCGGCGACCGTTTCACCGCGCGGTTCGAACTCATCGGCCAGGCCTACGTACCGCTGCTCGGCTCCGTCGAGGGCGTCGCCGACGGCCAGTGGTACCGCCTGCTCACCGCGATGTTCCTGCACGGGAGCCTCATCCACATCATCTTCAACATGCTCAGCCTCTGGTGGATCGGCGGCCCCCTGGAACAGGCGCTCGGCCGGGCCCGCTACCTCGCGCTCTACGTCCTGTCCGGACTGGCCGGCAGCGCCCTCACCTACCTGATCGCCGCGCCCAACCAGCCCTCGCTGGGCGCCTCCGGTGCCGTTTTCGGTCTCTTCGGCGCCACCGCCGTGCTGCTGCGCAGGCTGCGGTACGACATGCGGCCGGTCATCGCCCTGCTGGCGATCAACCTGATCTTCACCTTCAGTCCGGGCTTCAACATCGCCTGGCAGGCCCACGTCGGCGGACTCGTCGCCGGTGTCGTGATCGGCTACGGCATGGTCCACGCCCCGCGGGAGCGGCGGGCCCTCGTCCAGTACGGCACCTGTGCGCTGGTGTTCGTGATCACTCTCGCGCTGGCCCTGGTGAGGACCGGCCAGCTCAGCTGAGCGCCGGTTGTCCACATCGGTGCCGCGTCTTGTGCACAGGGCGTGGGAACGCGTGCGCCCCCTGTCACCGACCCGCGTTTCCGCAGGTCAGCCGGGGGCGAACGTACTTTCGGTTACCGGTATGTCTGTCGTACCGGCGTCAACCTCCGGTGAGTTATCCACAGATCGTCGTTTCTTTTCCCCAGCGTGTGGACAAGGGCTGTGGATAACTCAGTGGATAGCCGTGGGCAGAGCTGTGTTCACCAGCGGGTGGGCGCTACTTCCACTGCGTGGAGACGCCGAACCCGGCGGCGATGAAGCCGAAGCCCACCACGATGTTCCAGTTGCCCAGGCTCTCGACCGGCAGCGAGCCGTCGGTCACGTAGAACACCACGATCCAGGCGAGGCCGATGAGGAACATGGCCAGCATGACGGGGGCGACCCAGGCACGGCTGTTCAGCTTGATGCTCGTCGACTGCTTCGCCGGCGGCGGCGTGAAATCTGCCTTCTTGCGGATACGTGACTTCGGCACGAGGGTCTCTCCTGTCGATGCGCTGCGTGGCCGCGCAGGGAACTGGGTCCGGGCGTCCGTTAGCGTAGTGCTTCCGTGGCGCCGAAGGAGATAAGGGTACGTTGAGCAATTCTGCCGACTCCCCCCAGGCCGGATCCAGTGCTGCCCGCCGACGCCGGTTCCGGCCCGTACGGGTCCTGACCGCGGCCGTCTTCGCGCTCGCCGGGCTGATCTTCTTCACCAGCTTCGACACGGCCAAGGGCACCGACATCCGCACCGACGACTCCCTGCTGAAGCTCTCCGACCTCATCCAGGAGCGCAGCCGGGACAACGGCACCCTGGACGAGACCAACGCCGCCCTGCGCGACGACATCGAGGCCCTCGCCGAGCGCGACGACGGCAGCACCGAGGCGGAGGACGACAAGCTCGCCGCCCTGGAACGGCGCGCGGGCACGCAGGAGCTGAAGGGCGAGGCGCTCACCGTCACCCTGGACGACGCCCCGCCGGACGCCACCGCCAAGCTGCCCGGCTACCCCGAGCCGGAGCCCGACTACCTGGTGATCCACCAGCAGGACCTGCAAGCCGTGGTGAACGCGCTGTGGCAGGGCGGCGCCGAGGGCATCAAGGTCATGGACCAGCGGCTGATATCCACCAGCGCCGTGCGCTGCGTCGGCAACACGCTGATCCTCCAGGGCCGCGTCTACTCACCGCCGTACAAGGTCACGGCGGTCGGCGACCCGGAGAAGCTGAAAGACGCGCTGTCGGCGTCCCCGGCGATCCAGAACTACATGGTGTACGTCAACGTCTACGGACTCGGCTGGAACGTCGAGGAGGACGGCGCGGTCACGCTGCCCGGCTACTCGGGCACGGTGGACCTGCACTACGCCGATCCCGTGGAGTGACCGGCCCCGCGGAGACCGGGAAACCGGAGGCATCGCGCCGTTAGTCTGGTGGCGTACGGCGTGATTCTGGTGCCGTGGTGCGACGGAAGGGACGGCATGTACGGCTGGATCTGGCGGCATCTGCCGGGAAACGCATGGGTGAAGGCGCTGCTCTCGCTCGTGCTCGTCGTGGCCGTGGTCTACGTCCTGTTCCAGTACGTCTTCCCGTGGGCCGAGCCGCTGCTTCCCTTCAACGATGTGACGGTGGACAACCAGTGAGTGCGCGGATTCTCGTCGTCGACAACTACGACAGCTTCGTCTTCAACCTGGTCCAGTACCTCTACCAGCTGGGCGCCGAGTGCGAGGTGCTGCGCAACGACGAGGTCTCCACGGCGCACGCCCAGGACGGCTTCGACGGCGTGCTGCTGTCGCCGGGGCCGGGCGCGCCCGAGCAGGCGGGCGTCTGCGTGGACATGGTCCGGCACTGCGCGGCGACCGGCGTCCCCGTCTTCGGGGTCTGCCTCGGCATGCAGTCGATGCAGGTGGCGTACGGCGGTGTGGTGGACCGGGCGCCGGAACTGCTGCACGGCAAGACCTCGCCGGTCGAGCACGGGGGCAAGGGCGTCTTCGCCGGCCTCCCCTCGCCGTTCACGGCGACCCGTTACCACTCCCTGGCCGCCGAGCCGGGCACGGTGCCGGCCGAGCTGGAGGTGACCGCCCGCACGCCCGACGGGATCGTGATGGGGCTGCGGCACCGGGAACTGCCCGTCGAGGGCGTGCAGTTCCACCCCGAGTCGGTGCTGACCGAGCACGGACACCTGATGCTGGCCAACTGGCTGGCGGAGTGCGGCGACGAAGGCGCGGTGGCGAGGTCCGCGGGGCTCGCCCCGGTGGTGGGCAGGGCCACGGCGTGACCGCGCTGCGCCCCGAGCGGGAGCCCGGCGCCGAGGCGGCCGGGCTGTCCGGGGGGGCGTTCGCGGACGCCCCGGCGCACGGTGCCGCCCCGGCGCACGGTGACGCCCGCCCGGCGGGGGCCTCGTACGGGCAGGAGCCGTACGGGGACCAGGGCGCGCTCGGGGGCGGCGGCCGGTACGACGACGAGACGGTGGCGCTGCGGGTCGTGGACCCGGCGGCGCGGACGAGCGCCGGACGAAGCCCCTCCGCGCCCGTGCCGGGCGGCCGTGCGGCCCGCAGGAAGGCCGCCAAACGGCGTCAGGGCGGCCGTGGGGCCTCCCGCAGGGCGTCGGGCACCGCCAAGGCGCCCGCGGGTCCGACGGCGCCGCAGGGGGGCGACGAGGGTCCGAGAGCGCCGCTCACCCGGGTCGAGGCGCGGCGGCTGGCCCGGGCGAGCAGGCCGAGCGCGGCGACGGTCGCCAGCCGGGTGATCGGCGAACTGTTCATCACCACCGGTGTGCTGATGCTGCTGTTCGTCACCTACCAGCTGTGGTGGACGAACGTGCGGGCGCAGGCGCAGGCGGACAAGGCGGCGAGCAGCCTCCAGGACGACTGGGCCGACGGCAAGCGCAACCCGGGGACCTTCGAGCCCGGTCAGGGCTTCGCGCTGCTGCACATCCCCAAGCTGGACGTCGTGGTGCCGATCGCCGAGGGCATCAGCAACGAGAAGGTGCTCGACCGGGGCATGGTGGGGCACTACGCCGAGGGCGCGCTGAAGACGGCGATGCCGGACGCCAAGACCGGCAACTTCGGGCTCGCGGGACATCGCAACACGCACGGCGAGCCGTTCCGGTACATCAACAAGCTCCAGCCGGGCGATCCGATCGTCGTGGAGACGCAGGACGAGTACTTCGTCTACAAGATGGCGTCGATCCTGCCGGTGACGTCGCCGAGCAACACCAGTGTGCTGGACCCGGTCCCGCAGCAGTCGGGGTTCACGGGGCCCGGCCGCTACATCACCCTCACCACGTGCACGCCGGAGTTCACCAGCAAGTACCGGATGATCGTGTGGGGCAAGATGTCCGAGGAACGGCCGCGCAGCAAGGGCAAGCCGGACGCACTCGTCGACTAAGGGCAGATGACCAGTGGCAGCGACCACCGATACCGAGCACGAAGAGCACACCGACGGGCCCGCCTCCGAGCCGGCTCCGCCACCGCGCGGTCGCGGCCGGATCGCGTCGGCCGTCAGTGTCTTCGGCGAGCTCCTCATCACCGCCGGCCTGGTGATGGGCCTGTTCGTCGTCTACTCCCTGTGGTGGACGAACGTCATGGCGGACCGCGAGGCCGACAGGCAGGGTGACCAGGTCCGGGACAACTGGGCGCAGGGCAGGGGCGGTTCGGACGGCCCCGGGGCACTGGACACCAAGGCCGGCATCGGCTTCCTGCACGTCCCGGCGATGAGCAAGGGCGAGATCCTCGTCGAGAAGGGCACCTCGATGAAGATCCTGAACGACGGGGTCGCCGGCTACTACACCGACCCGGTCAAGGCGGAGCTGCCCATGACCGGCAAGAAGGGCAACTTCTCGCTGGCCGCGCACCGGGACGGGCACGGCGCCGAGTTCCACAACATCGACAAGATCGGCAAGGGCGACCCGATCGTCTTCGAGACGAAGGACACCTGGTACGTCTACAAGGTCTACGGCATCCTCCCGGAGACCTCGAAGTACAACGTCGACGTCCTCGGGAAGATCCCGAAGGAGTCCGGGAAGAAGAAGGCCGGGCACTACATCACGCTGACGACGTGCACGCCGGTCTACACGAGCCGCTACCGGTACATCGTCTGGGGCGAGCTGGTGCGCACGGAGAAGGTGGACAGCGAGCGGACGGTGCCGAAGGAACTGCGCTGAGCGGCAGCCACGGCAAGAGCCCCGGTCCTCGTCCCAGGACCGGGGCTCTTGCCGTGCGGGGCGGCGGGCGTCAGCCGCCGAAGCTGTCCCACCAGTTGCCGTTGCCGTTGCCGTTCCCGTTTCCGTTGTTGCCGTCGGTCGCCGGAGTGGCGATCAAGGTGACCTTGTCGCCCTTCTTGACCTGCTGACCCTCGGTCGGGTTGCTCGCGACGACGTTGGCGTTGTCCTCCTGGGAGCCGGAGATGCCCTGGAGTTCGAGACCGGCCTGGGACAGGACGTTCTTCGCCTCGCCGACCGTCATGCCGGTCACCTTCGGCATCGCGAACGCCGTCTCCTCGGCCGGGGCCTTGGCGATCTTCACCGTGACGGTGCTGCCGCGGTCGACGTCGCTGCCCGGGGCGAGGCTCTGCTCGAAGATCTTGCCCTCTTCCTGGGCGCTGGACTCCTCGGTGCTCTGGGTGCCGAGGACCAGGCCCTTGGCCTCCAGGATGGACTTGGCCTCGTCCGGCGTCTTGCCGGTGATGTCCGGCACGGTCACCTGGGCCGTCTCCTTGGCCACGGTCAGGGTGACGGTGGAGCCCTTCGCCTTCGAGGTGCCGCCCGCGGGGTCCTGGGAGATGACCGTGTCCGGCGTCTCGGTGGACTCCTCGGTCTTCTGCTCGACCTCGAAGCCCGCCTCCTCCAGCGCCGCCTCCGCGTCGGAGTAGCTCTGGCCCTCGACGTCGGGGACCTCGACCTTGGGGGCGCCGGTGGAGACCACGAGGTTGATGGTCGTCTCCTTGTCGACGTCCGCGCCTGCGTCCGGGTCCTGGGAGCAGATCTTGCCCTTGGCCTCGGCCTCGCAGGAGTCCTCGGTGAAGGCCACCTTCAGGTCGGCGTTGACGGCCTGCTGCTTGGCCTCCGCCTTGGTCTGGCCGACGAAGTTCGGCGCGCTGACCGTGCCGTCGTCGGTGCCGCCGCTGCTGAAGATCTCCCGGCCGATCAGGATGGCGCCGATCAGGACGAGGATGCCCGCGACGACCAGCACGATCGTGGAGGTGTTGGACTTGCGCTGGGGCTGGCGGCGCCGGTCGGGACGCTGCTCGTCGTAGCCGTAGCCGCCGTCGTCCGGGTTCATCGGCGGCAGCATCGAGGTGGCGCCGGCGCCGGAGTCGGCGCGCAGGGCCGTGGTCGGCTGGTCGTCGGGGTAGCCGCCGTAGCCGACGGCGCCCATCGCGGCGGTGGCGGCGACCGGCTGGCCGTCGAGGCAGGCCTCGATGTCCATGCGCATCTCGTCGGCCGACTGGTACCGGTAGTTCGGGTCCTTGGTCAGCGCCTTCAGCACGATCGCGTCCATCTCGGGCGTGATCTCGGGGTCGAAGACGCTGGGCGGCTGCGGCTCCTCCCGTACGTGCTGGTAGGCGACCGCCACGGGGGAGTCGCCGACGAACGGCGGGCGGACGGTCAGCAGCTCGTAGAGGAGGCAGCCGGTGGAGTACAGGTCCGAGCGGGCGTCGACCTGCTCGCCCTTGGCCTGCTCCGGGGAGAGGTACTGGGCGGTGCCGATGACGGCCGCCGTCTGCGTCATCGTCATGCCGGCGTCGCCCATCGCGCGGGCGATGCCGAAGTCCATGACCTTGACCTGGCCGTTGCGGGTCAGCATCACGTTGGCCGGCTTGATGTCGCGGTGGACGATGCCGGCGCGGTGCGAGTACTCCAGCGCCTGGAGGATGCCGATGGTCATCTCCAGCGTCCGCTCGGGCAGCAGCTTGCGGCCGCTGTGGAGCAGTTCGCGCAGGGTGGAGCCGTCGACGTACTCCATGACGATGTACGGGATGGAGACCCCGTCGATGTAGTCCTCGCCCGTGTCGTAGACCGCCACGATCGCGGGATGGTTGAGCGAGGCGGCCGACTGGGCCTCCCGGCGGAACCGGGCCTGGAAGGACGGGTCGCGTGCCATGTCGGCGCGGAGCGTCTTCACCGCCACCTGGCGACCGAGCCGGGTGTCATGCGCGTGGTAAACCTCCGCCATGCCACCACGGCCGAGCACCGGGCCCAGCTCGTACCGGCCGCCTAGGCGACGCGGCTCTTCCATAGCTACCTACCAGCCCTCTCCGTCGGTCCCGACCGGCCTGCTTGTACGGTCGGAGGCTGCCGTCCGGCCTACCGTACCCGGCTCGCTCCGTGCGACTTGGCCAAGCCCGGTAGCCGATACACGACCGGTATCGCAACGTGCGCCGATGTGAAGGGGACGTGACAGGAGTCACGTCCCGTTCAGCCGGTGGTCACTTCTTGCTGTCGATGACGGCCTTCATGACGTTCTTCGCGATCGGCGCCGCGAGGCCGCCGCCGGAGATGTCGTCACGGTTGGCGTTCTCGTCCTCGACCACCACGGCGACGGCAACCGGCGAGCTGCCGTCGCTCTGCTTGGCGTAGGAGATGAACCACGCGTACGGATTCTCGCTGTTGTCGACACCGTGCTGGGCGGTACCGGTCTTGCCACCGACGGTGACGCCGTCGATCTGCGCGTTGGTTCCCGTACCGTCCTCGACGACCGTCTCCATGATCGACTGGAGGATCTGGGCGTTGTCCGCGGACAGCGGCTTGCTCAGCTCCTTCGGGTCGGTCTTCTCGATGGTGTCCAGGTTGGGGGCCTGCAGCTCGTCGACCATGTACGGCTGCATCAGCGTGCCGTTGTTGGCGATCGCCGAGGTGACCATCGCCATCTGCAGCGGGGTCGCGGCGGTGTTGAACTGGCCGATGGAGGAGAGCGCGACCTGCGAGGGCTCCATGTCGTCGGAGAAGACCGAGGCGCTGGAGCGGACCGGGACGAACTGCTCCTCGGTGAAGCCGAACTTCTTGGCCATCTCCAGCATCTTCTCGTTGCCGAGATCGGAGCCGATCTTGCCGAAGACGGTGTTGCAGGACACCCGCAGCGCCTCGCGGAGGCTGGCGTTCTTGCAGGGGAGGTCGCCCTCGTTGGGCAGCGGCGTCGTGGTGCCCGGCATGGTCCAGGGCAGCGGCGAGTCCGTCTTCTCGTCGGCGCTCTTGTAGAGGCCGTTCTCCAGGGCCGCCGCGGCGGTGAGCACCTTGAAGGTGGAGCCGGGCGGGTAGACCTCGCGCAGGGCCCGGTTCAGCGTCGGGTCGTCCTCGTTGTTCTCCTTCAGCAGCGACTTCCACGCCTTGGCGTCGGCGTCGCTGCCGCCGGCGAACGACGAGGGGTCGTACGACGGGTAGGAGGCCATCGCCAGGACCTTGCCGGTGGACGGCTCCAAGGCGACGACCGCGCCCTTGCCGCCCTGCGCCTTCAGACCGTCGTAGGCGGCCTTCTGCGCGGCGGAGCTGAGGGTGGTGACGACGTTGCCGCCCTCCTTCTTCTTCCCCGTGATCATGTCCAGGGTGTTGCGGAAGAAGAGGCGGTCGTCGTTGCCGGTGAGGATGCCGTCGTTGATCGCTTCGAGCTGGGTGGCGCCGTACGCCTGGGAGACGAAGCCGGTGACCGGCGCCCACATGGCGCCGTTCTTGTACGTGCGCTTGTACTCGAAGTCGCCCTCGGTGGTGGCGTGTCCGGTGATGGCCTTGCCGTCGACGATGATGTCGCCGCGCGGGGAGGCGTACCGCTCGATGAGGACGCGGCGGTTCTTGTCGTCGGTCTTGAGCTCGTCGGCCTTGACGTACTGGAGCCAGTTGTCGCGGAGCAGGAGGGTGAGGACCAGGAGGCCGCAGAAGAGCGCGATGCGGCGCAGTGGCTTGTTCACGGTCGGACCACCTGGGTCATCTCGGCGTCGGGGTTGGCGGGGGCGGGGGCCGGGCGGCGCGCGGTGTCGCTGATGCGCAGCAGGACACCGATCAGGGCCCAGTTGGCGATGACGGAGGAACCGCCGTACGCCAGGAACGGCATCGTCATACCGGTGAGCGGGATGAGGCCCATGACGCCGCCGGCGACGATGAAGACCTGGAGCGCGAAGGCGCCGGAGAGGCCGATGGCCAGCAGCTTGCCGAAGGGGTCGCGGGCGGCGAGGGCGGTGCGCACGCCGCGCTCCACGATGAGCGCGTACAGCAGCAGCAGGGCCATCAGACCGGCCAGGCCCAGTTCCTCGCCGAAGGTGGCGAGGATGAAGTCGGAGTTGGCGGCGAACCGGATCAGCTCGGAGTGGCCCTGGCCCCAGCCGGTGCCCAGGGTGCCGCCGGAGCCGAACGCCCACAGCGCCTGCATCGCCTGCTCGGAGTGGCCGACGACGCCCTGCTGGGAGAGCGTGTACTCGCGCATCGGGTCGAGCCAGGCGTCCACGCGCTGCTGGATGTGGGGTTCGAAGCTGGCCACGCCGACCGCGCCGACCGCGGACATCAGCAGACCGAAGACGATCCAGCTGGTCCGCTCGGTGGCGACGTACAGCATGATCACGAACATGCCGAAGAACAGCAACGACGTACCGAGGTCGGTCTCGAAGACCAGGATGAGGATCGAGACGATCCAGACGACCAGGATCGGGCCGAGGTCGCGGCCGCGGGGCAGGTAGAGGCCCATGAAGCGGCGGCTGGCCAGGGCGAGGGCGTCGCGCTTCACCATCAGGTAGCCGGCGAAGAAGATCGCCAGGACGATCTTCGCGAACTCACCCGGCTGGATGGAGAAGCTGCCGACCTTGATCCAGATCTTGGCGCCGTAGATGTTCTGGCCGAGGCCCGGCACCAGCGGCAGCAGCAGCAGGATCAGCGCGCCGACCATGGAGATGTAGGTGTAGCGCTGCAGGACGCGGTGGTCCTTGAGGAAGATCAGGACCGCGAGGAAGAGGGCGATGCCCATCGCGGTGTACATCAGCTGCCGGGGCGCGGCGGTGCCGGCCTGCTCGATGGACTGGAGCAGGTCGGACTGGTCCAGCCGCCAGATGGCGACGAGCCCGAGGCCGTTGAGGAGCGTGGCCAGGGGCAGCAGCAGGGGGTCCGCGTACGGGGCGAACTTGCGCACCACCAGGTGGCCCACGGCGGCCAGCAGGCCGAGGCCCAGACCGTAGCTCAGCAGCCCGGCGGGGATCTCGTCGTTGATGGCGAGACCCACGTTGGCGTAGGCGAAGACCGGGATGACCACGGCGAAGACCAGCAGCGCCAGCTCGGTGTTGCGCCGGCTCGGCGCTCCGATGGCGCCGATCGTGGACGTGTGGTGCGTCGGCGAGTTGGAAGTACTGCTCATCGTGTGACAGGGCCTCTCACGGCTTGCCTACTGCTCACCGCACCGCGAGACGACCTTCTGCTCTTCCTCCGAGAGGGTGGGGCCGGCATCGGGACTGGGTGCGGTCGTGGACGGGGACGGATCGGGCGTCTCGGCGGTCCCGGACGTGGCCGACGAGGTGGGCGTCGGGCTCGCCTTGGACGTGAGGGAGACAGGGTCGGTTCCGGTGCCCCCGGCCTCGCCCTCGCCCGTCTTCGCGTTGCTCTCGTTCTGCGTGGTGCGCCGTTCGGCCTGCTTCTGGCAGGCGGAGGCCTGTACGGCCAGTTCGTCGATCTTCCGCCGCGCGTCGCTGAGGTCGCCCTCGGCGATGGTCTCCTCGACCGACTTCAGCTGGTACGGCGGCAGGTACTTGAGTTCGATCTCGGGGTGGTCCTTCTCCACCTTCGACAGCGACACCCAGGCCAGGTCCTGGCTGATGCCCCGGTAGAGGGCGACGTGGTCGTCGTTGGTGCCGACGTAGTACTGGGTCTGGGTCCAGCGGTAGCCGCCGTAGAGTCCGCCGCCGATGACGGCGAGGGCGAGGACCGAGTAGAAGGATCTCTTCAGCCAGCGGCGGCTCTTGCGCGGCTTGGTGAAGTCGTCGTCGCCGTAGTCGAGGCCGTCGGCGGGGATGTAGCCGGTGGTGTCGCCGCTGCCGGGCGGGCCGAACTCGCCGCCGCCCCCGGCCCCCCGGCGGCCGAGCCCGGAGGCGCGGCCCGCCGGGGTCTGCATGATGCCGTTGTCGCCGAACTGCGCCTGGTTCTCGGCGACGGCGCCGACCACGACCGGGGTGTCGGAGAGCTGCCCGGAGAGGGTGTCCCCGGTGTCCAGGTCGAGGACGTCGGCGATGATCACGGTGATGTTGTCGGGGCCGCCGCCGCGCAGGGCGAGCTGGATCAGCTCCTGCACGGTCTCCTGGGGGCCCTGGTAGCTGGCGAGGGTGTCCTCCATCGTCTGGTGGGAGACGACGCCGGAGAGCCCGTCGGAGCAGATCAGGTAGCGGTCGCCGGCCCGCACCTCGCGGATGGACAGGTCGGGTTCGACGTGGTCGCCGCTGCCCAGCGCGCGCATCAGGAGGGAGCGCTGGGGGTGCGTCCCGGCCTCCTCCTCGGTGATGCGGCCCTCGTCGACGAGGCGCTGTACCCAGGTGTGGTCCTGGGTGATCTGGGTCAGTACGCCGTCCCGCAGGAGGTAGGCGCGGGAGTCGCCGACGTGCACCATGCCGAGCCGCTGGCCCGTCCACAGCAGGGCGGTCAGCGTGGTGCCCATGCCTTCGAGGCTGGGGTCCTCCTCGACCATCTGCCGCAGCTGCTCGTTGGCGCGCTGCACGGCGGTGCCGAGCGAGGTGAGGATGTCGGAGCCGGGCACGTCGTCGTCGAGGGCGACGATGGTGGAGATCACCTCGGAGGAGGCGACCTCGCCGGCGGCCTGGCCGCCCATGCCGTCGGCGATGGCGAGCAGGCGCGGACCGGCGTAACCGGAGTCCTCGTTGCCCTCCCGGATCATGCCTTTGTGCGATCCGGCGGCGAAGCGCAGTGACAGACTCATGCGCACCTCGCCCGTCGGCTCCGGGTACAGCCGGTCGTGTCGAGCCACACTGCCCACCCTCCGGTCGGGAGCGCGCCGGGGCCCGGGGTGCCGGCCGCCGCCGCGTGCTCGCTCCGCTCGCGCTCATTCATTGGTGTAGCACTACTTCCGCAGCTCGATGACGGTCTTGCCGATGCGGATCGGCGCGCCCGGTGCGATGGGCGTGGGCGTCGTCAGCCGGGACCTGTCCAGGTACGTGCCGTTGGTGGAGCCGAGGTCCTCGACGATCCACTGGCCGTCGCGGTCCGGGTAGATCCTGGCATGGCGGCTGGAGGCGTAGTCGTCGTCCAGCACGATCGTCGAGTCGTGTGCCCGGCCGAGCGTGATGGTCTGGCCCTGGAGGGCCACGGTGGTGCCCGCGAGGGTGCCCTCGGTCACCACCAGTTTGGTGGGAGCGTTGCGGCGGCCGCGGCCACCGCTCGGCTGCTGGCGCTGCGGTGCGGGCGCCTGCCGCGCGGCCTGCTGCCGGTCCCGCCCGGCGTCCCGGCGCGACCCGCGCTGGGTGACGCGCGTACCGAACAGGTCGCTGCGGATGACCTGCACGGCCACGATCACGAACAGCCACAGTACGGCGAGAAAACCCAGCCGCATGACCGTGAGGGTCAGCTCTGACATTGCCCCCGGATCACCCTTCGGCTTGCCTGTAGATAACGGTGGTACTGCCCACGACGATCCGCGAGCCGTCGCGGAGCGTAGCGCGGGTGGTGTGCTGCCCGTCCACCACGATGCCGTTGGTGGAGCCGAGATCCTGGATCGTCGAGGGCGTTCCGGTCCGGATCTCGCAGTGCCGTCGGCTCACGCCGGGGTCGTCGATCCGCACGTCGGCCTCGGTGCTGCGGCCCAGCACGAGCGTCGCGCGGGAGATCTGGTGGCGGGCACCGTTGATCTCGATCCAGTGGCGGGTGCGTCCGCCGGCTGCGGGGGCGGGCGCCGGTGCGGCCGGCGGCCGCGGGGCGCTCGCGGGCGGCGGGTAGCCGTAGCCCCCGCCCGCGCCGCGGGCGCCGGGCGGCGGCGCGGCCGGCATCGGCGGGGCCGGGGCGGGTGCCGCGGCGGGCGGGTAGCCGTAGCCGCCGGGGCGGCCGGCCGGGGGCGCGGGGGGTGCGGCGGGCGCGCCCGGGGCCTGCGAGGTGGAGGAGGCGAGGGTGCGGCTGCGGACCCGGTACAGACCGGTGTCGAGGTCGTCCGCCTTCTCCAGGTTGACCTTGATCGGTCCCATGAAGGTGTAGCGCTGCTGCTTGGCGTAGTCGCGCACCATTCCGGCCAGTTCGTCGCCGAGCTGGCCGGAGTAGGGGCTGAGGCGCTCGAAGTCGGGCGTGCTCAGCTCCACGATGAAGTCATTGGGGACGACCGTGCGGTCGCGGTTCCAGATGGTCGCGTTGTTGTCGCACTCGCGCTGCAGCGCGCCCGCGATCTCCACGGGCTGTACCTCGGACTTGAAGACCTTCGCGAAGGTGCCGTTGACCAGACCTTCGAGACGCTGCTCGAACTTCTTCAGGACTCCCATGGGGCACCTCCTCCGTCGCTGCCGTCCTGTTCACTGCCCTGCGTACTGCTGCCCTGCGTACTGCCTGCCTGCGTACTGCTCGCCTGGTACTGCTTACTGATCGTATCCACGCGCGGGTCGATCGGCTGGTTCCCCCTTGCGGCCCGGTCGAAGGGTGTCGACTGCCTCTCGGAGTTCCCGCTGGAGCTCCTCTTCGAACGCCGCGGGACGCGCTGTCGCGCGTACTCCTGCCCAGGATCGTAGAGCCGCTCGACGACCAGTGTCCCGCACCGGGCTGTGTACCCGGCCCGCGCACGGGAGGACGGGCCGGACCGGTACGAGGTTGATACGTGAACGGCTTCCCGCCGGGACGTGCCCCGCCGGTGACGCCGGGGGCGGGGAAAGGGATGTGAACCCACCCCGGACAGCGTGCTAATGTTCTGCATGTCGGAAGGCGCCGGGCCGCGGGAAACGGGGCAAGGAGCCGGAGGACACACCCAATGCGCGGGTGGCGGAATAGGCAGACGCGCTGGATTCAGGTTCCAGTGCCCGCAAGGGCGTGGGGGTTCAACTCCCCCCTCGCGCACCAGACGGAAGCCCCGTAGGTCTCAGACCTACGGGGCTTCCGCTTTGCGTGCTGCTGTGCCGGTGGGCCGGTGTGCTGCCGTGCTGCTGTGCTGCTGTGAGGAAGGTCTCAGCGCTCGGGTGCCGGCCCGGTGGGGCGGGGGGTAGCGTCGAGGCGCGTCGCCGGCGTGTGCGGGCGGCGCGCGGGCGTGCGCCGGAGCAGGGCGTACGTGCTGTGACGTACGGGCAAGGGGAGGCGACCGGATGACCGGGCTGTCGGCCGGGACGGGTGGGGAACGGATACCGGTCGTGCCGGGGTTCGCCCGGTGGTCCGGGGGTGGTTCCTGGGCCGGGGGCGGGGCCGGGGCAGGTTCCTGGGGTGGCGCCGCGAAGGCCGAGGGGAAGGCGCTGCGGCGGCTGGTGCCGCGGTCCGCGCACGCGACGCTCGACCTGGACGCCGGGCGGCCCGGCGCGGTGCGGGCCGTCGAGGATTCCAGCCGGGGCCGCCTGCCGGAACTGACCCCGATACGGGCGGGGCGCATGGCGGCCACCCCCTTCGCGTTCCTGCGCGGCGCGGCCGGTCTGATGGCCTACGACCTGGCGCGGACGCCGATGACCCGGATCCTGGCGCAGATCTGCGGGGACGCGCACGCGGCCAACTTCGGCCTGTACGGCGACGCCCGGGGCGGGCTGGTCATCGACCTGAACGACTTCGACGAGACGGTCCACGGTCCCTGGGAGTGGGACCTGAAGCGGCTGGCGGCGTCGCTGGTGCTGGCGGGGCGGGAGACCGGGGCCGACGAGGACACGTGCCGGCGGGCCGCGTGGGACGCGGCGGGCGCGTACCGGCGCACGATGCGGCTGCTGGCCCGGCTGCCGGTGCTGGACGCCTGGAACGCCATCGCCGACGAGGCGCTGGTCTCCCACACCGACGCCCACGATCTGCTGGGCACGCTGGAGCGGGTCGCGGAGAAGGCGCGGAACAACACCAGCGGGCGGTTCGCGGCCCGGTCGACCGAGGCGACGGAGGACGGCGGGCGGCGGTTCGTGGACGCCCCGCCGGTGCTGCGGCGGGTGCCGGACGCGGAGGCGGCGATGGTGGCGGCGGCGCTGGAGGAGTACCTGACGACGCTGCCGGAGGACCGGCTTCCGCTGCTGGCCCGGTACGCGGTGCACGACGTGGCGTTCCGGGTGGTCGGCACGGGCAGCGTCGGGACCCGGTCGTACGTGGTGCTGCTCCTCGACCACCGGGGCGAGCCGCTGGTCCTCCAGGTGAAGGAGGCCCGGCCCTCCGCGCTGGTGCCGCATCTGGTGGCGGCCGGCTTCGAGGTGCCCGCGGCGGTCCACGAGGGGCGGCGGGTGGTGCTGGGGCAGAAGCGGATGCAGGTCGTCAGCGACATCCTGCTGGGCTGGACGACGGTGGACGGACGGCCGTTCCAGGTACGGCAGTTCCGCAACCGCAAGGGCAGCGTGGACGCGACGGCGCTCGCCGCCGACCAGGTCGACGACTACGCGCGGATGACCGGCGCGCTGCTGGCCCGCGCCCACGCGCACAGCGCCGACCCGCGCCGGGTGGCCGGGTACTGCGGCAAGAACGAGGAGCTGGACGAGGCGGTGGCCGCGTTCGCCGTCGCCTACGCCGACCGCACGGAGGCCGACCACGCGGAGCTGGTGGCGGCGGTGCGGGCGGGACGGGTCGCCGCCGAGCTGGGGGTGTGAGGGTGTGGCTCCCGGATGGTCGTGGGCCGGGGTGTGAGGGTGTGGCTCCCGGACGGTCGTGGGCCGGGGTGTGAGGGTGTGGCCCCCGGCAGGCCGGGGGCAGGGCCTAGGGTGGGCGTGTGACGACCCCGGAAGCTGAGCAAAGCGGTGCCGCGCGGCCCGAGGAACGGCTGGAGAAGGCCGTACGGGCCGCCGAGCAGGCGCTCATCGAGTACGAGATCGCGGTGGAGACCTTCCGGGTGGAGGTCGACAACTTCTCCCGGCTGCACCACCAGCGGCTCGGCCCGGTCTACGCCCGCCTCGACGAGCTGGAGGCGCGGATCCTGGAGGCGAAGGCCGCGCGCAGCGGTGACGCCGAGGATCTGCGGCTGGCCGAGGAGGCGCGGGCCCGGCTGATGCCGCTGCCCGGGGTCGAGGAACTGCTGCACGGCTGGATGGACGGGGACGGGCTGTTCCCGGAGGCCACGGCGATGCTCACCGGGCAGGAGGTACGGCCCCCGCAGCGGGTGCGGCCCAGCGAGGAGGCCCGCAAGCTCTACCGCGAGCTGGCCCGCCGGGCCCACCCCGACCTGGCGCAGGAGGAGGGCGAGCGGGCCCGGCGCGAGGAGTTCATCACCCGGGTGAATGCCGCCTACGCCCGCGGGGACGCCGCTGAGCTGCGGCGGCTGGCCGAGGAGTGGGACGCCGGACCGCAGCAGGAGCGGGGGCCGAGCCTCGCCGAGGAGCTGTACGCCCGGCTGGAGTGGCTGGCCGAGCGCAAGGAACTGCTGACGCGGGTCGCGAACGAGCTGGAGCAGAGCGCGATCGGCGGGATGCTGCGGCTGGCCCCGGACGATCCCGACAAACTGCTGGACGAGATCGCCGAGCAGCTGACGGCGCAGGTGGCCGAGCGGGAGGCGGAGCTGGCCGCGCTGCTGGGACAGGCCGCGCCGGACACGGGTTCCGGTAGCGTCGGGGTATGAGTTTCGGAGCTGGTGTGCCCACGGTCGAGGTCACGGACCTGAAGGACGACGACTTCCTGCTGGACGTCCGCGAGGACGACGAGTGGCGGGCGGGTCACGCCGAAGGGGCACTGCACATCCCGATCAGCGAGTTCGTCGCCCGGTACGGCGAGCTGGCCGAGGCGGCGCCCGACGGCGGGCGGGTCCATGTGATCTGCCGGTCCGGCGGGCGGTCGGCGCAGGTCACCATGTATCTGGCGCAGCAGGGCATCGACGCGGTGAACGTCGACGGCGGCATGCAGGTGTGGGCCGCGGCGGGCCGTCCGGTGGTGACGGACTCGGGTGAGCCGGGGCATGTGATCTGAGGGCGGTCCTCCTGCTCCGGGGCGGGTGCGGGGTGGCTTCCGGGGTGGTTCAGGGCCGGCCGCGGGTCGGCTTCCGGGTTCGTCCTGGGTTCGTTCCGGGTCGGCCTCCGGATTCGTTCCGGGTCAGCCCCCGGATTCGTTCCGGGTCGGCTTCCGGGTCCGTACGGCTGCGGGGCACGCGTCCCGCTGAGTACCGTTCGCGTGCGCGTCCCGCCGACAGGGGCGCGCGACGACGGACGCCGGACGCGGGAGCGAGGGCTGGATGGACGCGTACGACACGGGGCCCGACGCCCGGCACGGGCCGGCCGGCGGCGACGGTGCCCGGACCGGGGACGGTGCCGGCGTCCGGACCGGGGACGGTGTCCGTACCGGGGTCGCCGCGCTCTCGCCGCGCTACCAGGTCGGCGCGGCCCTCGCGCTGGCGGTCGTCGCCGCCGTGGTCTCGGTCCACCTCGGCATGACGTTCCTGCACGTGGCCCCGTCCAACACGGTCACCAAGCAGCACGGCGAGGCGATCGAGGAGTGGATCTACCCGGAGTTCGAGCAGAACTGGAAGCTGTTCGCGCCCAATCCGCTCCAGCAGAACATCTCCGTCCAGGTCCGCGCCGAGCTGAGCACGGCGGACGGCGGGGTCCGCACCACCGGCTGGTACGACCTGTCCGCGGCGGACGGCCGGGCCATCGACGGCAACCCGCTGCCGAGCCACACCCAGCAGAACGAGCTGCGCCGCGCCTGGGACTTCTACGTCGCCACCCATGACTCCGACGACCGCCCGGTGGGGCTGCGCGGGGCGCTGTCCGAGACGTATCTGCGGCGCATCGCCGTGCTGCGCCTGGACCGGGCGGGCGCGGTCCGGCCGGGCGATGTCCTGGACCTGGTCCAGTACCGCTCGCTGACCCGCCCGGTGCCGCCGCCCGACTGGAGCGGCGAGCGGGTCTCCGACCGGGCCGAGCGGCGTGAACTGCCCTGGTGGCGGGTGCCCCGACGCGAGGCGGAAGGGGGCGTGGCGTGAACCGCGTCGCCCTGTCGGTCTCCCGGGGCATCGCCCGGGTCACCGAGGCCGCCCTCGGCCCGTACCAGACGGCGGTGATCCGGATCGGGTTCGGCGCCACCTGGCTGCTGTTCCTGCTGCGGGAGGTCCCGCACCGCCATGAGCTGTACGGGCCCGACGGGCCCTGGAGCTGGGACCTCGCCCGGCAGCTGACCGCGGACAACGGCGCCTTCACGGCGCTGATGTGGTCCGACGGCCGGCTGTGGTTCGAGGCGGTCTACGGACTGTCGGTGCTGGCGAGCGTCCTGCTGCTGCTGGGATGGCGGACCCGGACCATGTCGGTGCTGTTCATGGCCGGGGTGCTGTCGCTGCAGAACCGCAGCGTCTTCGTCGGTGACGGCGGCGACAACGTGCTGCACCTGATGAGCGTCTACCTCGTCTTCACGCGCTGCGGGCAGGTGTGGTCGCTGGACGCGCGCCGGGCGCGGCGGGCGGCGCGGGCGCGAGCGCGCGGCGAGCGGGCCGTGGACCGGACCGGGGTGGTGCTGTGGGGCGGGCTCGGCCTGGTGCTGGCCGGGGTGACGCTGGCGGGCCGGTTCGGCGGTCCCGGTGCCGAGTGGCCGGTGCCGGCGCTGCTGTGGGGCGTGTGGCTGGGGCAGGCGCTGTGGTGGGCCGTGGGGCGGTGGGCGACCGGCGGTGAGCCGCGCGTCCTGCTCGACGTGATCGCCAACATCGTGCACAACGGGGCGCTCCTGGTGATCATGGCGGAGACGTGCCTGATCTACGCGACCGCCGGCTGGTACAAGGTGCAGGGCTCGCGCTGGCAGGACGGCACCGCCGTCTACTACCCCCTGCAGCTGGAGTACTTCTCGCCCTGGCCGCAGCTCGCCGGTCCGCTGGCGGCCAGCGGCACCCTGGTGATGCTCATCACCTACGGAACGGTCGTCGTGCAGGTCGCGTTCCCGTTCACGCTGTTCAACCGGCGGGTCAAGAACGTCCTGCTGGCCGTCATGATGGCCGAGCACGCGGTGATCGCGGTGGTGCTCGGGCTGCCGTTCTTCTCCCTGGCGATGATCGTGGCCGACGCGGTGTTCCTGCCGACGGCGTTCCTGCGGCGGCTGGGCGGGGCGGCGGCGCGGACGGGGGCGCGGGTGCGGGGGCGGCTCGGGCGGCTGGTGCGGCGCCGGGGCGGGACCGCGGTGATGCCGGCCCAGCGCGTCCCGGAGGACGCCGGCCCGACGCGCGTGGGCACGTAGGCTTCGGCGCATGTCCGACCCGACCGGCCCGATGTCCGAGCCGACCGCCCCGATGGCCGCCCCGACCGTCCCGATGGCCGCCCCGACCGCCCCGACGACCGGCCCGGCCGACCCCCTGCGTGCCTGGCGCCGTCTCGCCGGCGGCTGTGTCCTGCTCGACGGCTTCCACGCCCTCAAGCACGCGCTGCGCTTCGGAGCGGACGTCCCGATGGCGGTCACCGCCGACCGGGAAGCGGCGCTCGCGCTCGCCGGCGAGCTGGCCCCGGACGTACGGGAGCGGCTGGCCGGCCTGCTCACCGAGGTCACGCCGGCGGCGTACGCCTCGCTCGTGCCGCGTCCGCACCCCACCGCCGTGACCGCCCTGGGCGTACGTCCCGCGCGGGAGGCGGCCCTGCGGCGGCTGGCGCACACCCCGCGCACGGCGCCCGTCGTGGTCCTCGACAACCCGCGCAACCTCGGCAACGCGGGGGCGGTGATCCGGCTGGCCGCCGGGTTCGGCGCGACCGGCGTGGTCACCACGGGCACCCTCGACCCCTGGCACCCCACCGTGGTGCGCGGCGGGGCGGGGCTGCACTTCGCGACCGCCGTGGAGCGGCTGGCCGTGTCCGACCTGCCGCCGGGCCCGGTGTTCGCGCTGGACCCGGAGGGCGAGGACATCCGCGGGCTGAAGCTCCCCGACGACGCGCTGCTCGCCTTCGGTTCCGAACGCAGCGGACTCTCCGGGGAGTTGCGGGCGCGGGCCGATCACCTGGTGGCGCTGCCGATGCGCCCCCAGGTCTCCAGCTACAACCTCGCGACCAGCGTGGCGATGACGCTGTACCACTGGAGCGCCGACAGGCCCTAGGAGGGCCGGCGCACCTCGATGACCCGGAAGCGGTTCGCGACGAACGCGCCGTCCGTCAGGGCCGCGTTGGCCGCCGGGTTGCCGCCCGAGCCGTGGAAGTCGGAGAAGGCGGCCGTCTGGTTGACGTACACCCCGCCGGTGAGGTTGAGGGAGAGCTGCGCGGCCTCCTCCAGGCAGACCTCCTCGACGGTCCGCTCGACCTCGGGGTCGGTGGTGTACGCGCCGACCGTCATCGCGCCCTTCTCGCGGACCGCGCGGCGCAGCAGCGCCACCGCGTCGGCCGGGGAGTCGACGGCGACGGCGAAGGAGACCGGGCCGAAGCACTCGTTCAGGTACGCCGCCTCGTGGTCCGCCCCTTCCCAGAACTTCCGCGCGCCGTCCAGCTTGACGATCACCGGGGTGCGGACGACCGCGTCGGGGAAGTCGGGGTGGGGCACCGCGCGGGAGGCGAGGGCGACTTCGCCGAGCTGGGCGGCGGCCTCCAGGCGGGCCTTGACGTCCGGGTTGACGATCGCGCCGAGCAGCGCGCTCGCCCGCGCGTCGTCGCCGAGGAGGCCGTCGACGGCGGCGGCGAGGTCGGCGGTCACCTCGTCGTAGGACTTGGCGCCCTGGTCGGTGCGGATGCCGTCGCGGGGGATCAGCAGGTTCTGCGGGGTGGTGCACATCTGCCCGCTGTAGAGGGAGAGGGAGAAGGCGAGGTTGGCGAGCATGCCCCGGTAGTCGTCGGTGGACTCGACGACGACCGTGTTGACGCCGGCCTTCTCGGTGAAGACCTGGGCCTGGCGGGCGTGGGTCTCCAGCCAGTCGCCGAAGGCGGTGGAGCCGGTGTAATCGATGATCCGGATCTCGGGGCGGGTGGCGAGGGTCTTGGCCAGGCCCTCGCCGGGGGCCTCGGCGGCCAGCGCGACCAGGTTCGCGTCGAAACCGGCCGCGGCGAGCACCTCGCGCGCGGCGGCCACGGTGAGGGCGAGCGGCAGCACCGCGCGCGGGTGCGGTTTGACCAGGACCGCGTTGCCGGTGGCGAGGGAGGCGAACAGGCCCGGATAGCCGTTCCACGTCGGGAAGGTGTTGCAGCCGACGACCAGGCCGATGCCGCGCGGGACGGCGGTGAAGCTCTTGGTGAGCGTCAGCGGGTCGCGCTTGCCCTGGGGCTTGGTCCACTCCGCGGCGGCGGGCACCCGCGTCTGCTCCGCGTAGGCGTACGCCACCGCCTCCAGGCCGCGGTCCTGCGCGTGCGGGCCGCCCGCCTGGAACGCCATCAGGTACGCCTGGCCGGAGGTGTGCATCACCGCGTGCGCGAACTCGTGCGACCGGTCGCTGATCCGCTTGAGGATCTCCAGGCAGACCAGGGCGCGCACGTCGGCGCCCGCGTCCCGCCAGGCCGCCTGTCCGGCCGTCATGGCGGGCAGCAGCACGTCGATGTCGGCGTGCGGGTAGGTGACGCCCAGCTCGATGCCGTACGGAGAGACCTCGCCGCCCACCCAGCCGTCGGTGCCGGGCTGGCCGAGGTCGAGGCGGGTGCCGAGCAGGGCGTCGAAGGCGGCCTTGCCCGCCGCCGGGTCGAGGCTGCCGTTCTCCCCGTACGCCTTGGGGTGCTCGGGGTGCGGGGACCAGTACGCGCGCGTGCGGATCGCTTCCAGCGCCTGGTCGAGGGTGGGCCGGTGCCTGGCGATCAGGGTCTCGGCGTCGAGTTCGGCGGGCATGCGGGACCAACTCCTCGTTCTGCGGGCTCCTCGTCGAGTCCGCGGCCTGGGCGAAACCTGGGCGGGAACAGCCGGACAGGGCTAGAGTAACCGAACGATCGGTCGGGACAAGGGGGTCCGCCGCATCTGTGGACAACCGCGTGCGGGAGGATCGCGCACATGACAGCACTCGACCTCAACAGCCCCGTGGCCGTCGTCGGCGCCGGCACCATGGGCCAGGGCATCGCCCAGGTCGCACTGGTGGCGGGCCATCCCGTACGGCTGTACGACACCGTTCCCGGTCGGGCCCGGGAGGCGGCCGGGACGATCGGTGCCCGGCTCGACCGGCTGGTGGAGAAAGGGCGGCTCGCGGTGGGTGAGCGGGACGCGGCCCGCAGCCGGCTGGAAGCCGTCGAGGACCTGGCCGGGCTGGCCGGCTGCGCGCTGGTGGCGGAGGCGGTGGTGGAGCGGCTCGACGTCAAGCAGGAGCTGCTGCGCGCCGTGGAGGACGTCGTCGGCGACGACTGTCTGCTCGCCACCAACACCTCCTCCCTGTCCGTCACCGCCATCGGCGGCGCCCTGCGCGTGCCGGGCCGTCTCGTCGGCCTGCACTTCTTCAACCCGGCGCCGCTGCTGCCGCTGGTGGAGGTGGTCTCCGGGTCCGCCACCGACGTGTCGTCCGCCACGCGCGCGTACGACACCGCCCGCGCCTGGGGCAAGACGCCGGTCTCCTGCGCCGACACCCCGGGCTTCCTCGTCAACCGGATCGCCCGGCCCTTCTACGCCGAGGCGTTCGCCGTGTTCGAGTCGCGGGGCGCCGGCCCGGCCACCGTCGACGCGGTGCTGCGCGAGTGCGGCGGCTTCAGGATGGGCGCCTTCGAACTGACCGACCTGATCGGGCAGGACGTCAACGAGTCCGTCACGCACTCCGTGTGGCGGTCCTTCTTCCAGGACGCGCGCTTCGCCCCGTCGCTCGCCCAGCGCCGCCTGGTCGAGTCCGGCCGCCTGGGCCGCAAGAGCGGACAGGGCTGGTACGACTACCGGGACGGCGCCGAGCACCCCGAGCCGCACACCGCCGGACCGGCCGACCCGCCCCCGTACCTCGTCGTGCACGGCGACCAGGGCCCGGCCGCCGAGCTGGTCGCGATGGTCCGCGAGGCGGGCATCGAGGTGCGGGAGGCGGGCATCGAGGTGCGGGAGGGCGGGGAGCCGGGCAACGCGCGGTTCGTCCTGCCCGGCGGCGGTGACCTGTGCCTGGCCGACGGACGGACCTGCGCGGAGTCCGGCGACGCCGTCCGCTTCGACCTCGCCCTCGACTACCGCCGGGCCACCCGGGTCGCCCTCTCCGCCGGCCAGGGCACCCGGCCCGCGACCCTCAGGGAGGCCACCGGCCTCTTCCAGGCCCTCGGCAAGAAGGTCAGCGTCATCGGGGACGTCCCCGGCATGATCGTCGCGCGGACCGTGGCGCGGATCATCGACCTCGCCCACGAGGCGGTCGCACAGGGCGTGGCCACCGCGGAGGACGTCGACACGGCCATGCGGCTGGGCGTCAACTACCCCGCCGGGCCCTTCGAGTGGGAGCGCTCGCTCGGCCGACGCTGGGCGCACGACCTGCTCTGTGCCCTGCGCCTGCGCGACCCCTCCGGCCGCTGCGCGCCGTCCCTGGCGCTCCACCTGCACGCCCACGCCTCCGACCAGCGGGAGGACCGCCCCTCATGACCACCGCCAAGCGCGACACGTACACCCCGGAGAGCCTGCTCTCCGTGGCGGTGCGGGTCTTCAACGACCGCGGCTACGACGGCACCTCCATGGAGCACCTGTCCAAGGCGGCCGGCATCTCCAAGTCGTCGATCTACCACCACGTCTCCGGCAAGGAGGAACTGCTGCGCCGCGCGGTCAGCCGGGCCCTGGACGGTCTCTTCGGCATCCTCGACGAGGAGCACGCGCGCGTGGGGCCCGCCGCCGTGCGGCTGGAGCACGTCGTACGGCGCATGGTCGAGGTGCTCATAGCCGAGCTGCCCTACGTGACGCTGCTGCTGCGGGTGCGCGGCAACACCGCCACCGAGCGGTGGGCGCTGGAGCGGCGCCGCGACTTCGACCACCGGGTCGCCGAGCTGCTGAAGGCGGCGGCGGCCGAGGGGGACGTACGGGACGACGTGGACGGACGGCTGGCGACCCGGCTGGTCTTCGGGATGATCAACTCGATCGTCGAGTGGTACCGGCCCGACGTACGGGGCGCGGGCGAGCGGGAGGTCGCCGACGCGGTGGTGCGGCTGGTGTTCGGGGGGCTGCGGGAGGTGCGGTGACCCGCCGGGGCAGCCGGGGCAGCCGGGGCAGCCGGGACAGCCGGGCCAGCCGGGCCAGCCGGGCCAGCCGGGCCAGCCGGGTCAGGAGCGGGGCGGGCGGGGCTCCAGGTCCTGTTCCTCGAAGACCAGCAGGGTGCGGGTGCTGAGCACCTGGGGGATCGCCTGGATACGGGTCAGGACCAGCTCGCGCAAGGCCCTGTTGTCGGGCGTGTGCACCAGCAGCAGGACGTCGAAGTCGCCGCCCACCAGGGCGATGTGGGCGGCACCGGGCAGCTCGCGGAGCTGTTCGCGCACCGCGCGCCAGGTGTTCTGCACGATTTTCAGGGTGATGTACGCCGACGTGCCCTGACCGGCGCGTTCGTGGTCGACGCGGGCGCTGAAGCCACGGATGACGCCGTCCTCGACGAGCCGGTTGATCCGCGCGTAGGCGTTGGCCCGGGAGACGTGGACCCGCTCGGCGACCGACCGTATCGAGGCGCGGCCGTCGGCCTGGAGGATGCGCAGGATGTCCTGGTCGATGGCGTCCAGGGGGCGCGGGGGCGGCGGGGCGGGGTCGCGGACGGCGAGGACGGTTGTGGTTGTGGTTGTGGCGTTGGTGTCGCGAGCGGAGACAGTCGTGGCGGGAGTGTCCGGTCTGGGACGGTCCGGTCCGGGACGGTCCGGGGCGGGGGTGTCCGCCGGACGGTCGGCCATCTGTTCAGCTGCCATCTGCCCCCGCCTCTCTACCATGGACGTACTGCGTCCATCTCAGGCTGTGCAGAACCGTTTGTCCACAGCCCCGGGGCCGCTGTAGCCAAAATGTGCCGGCGACCGAACAATCGGTAGGTGAGACCCGTCACACCCGTGGCGGTGCCGCGAACCACTCCCACGAGGAGGTGCCGTCATGACGGTCATGGAGCAGCGGGGCACGTACCGGCCCGCTCCGCCGCCCGCCTGGCAGCCCCGCACGGACCCCGCGCCGCTGCTGCCCGACACCGAGCCGTACCGCGTCCTCGGCACCGACGCGGCCGACCGGACCGACCCCGGGCTGCTGCGCACCCTGCACACCTGGCTGGTGGCCGGCCGGCGGTACAACGCGCAGGCCACGGCCCTCACCAAACAGGGCCGGCTCGCCGTCTACCCCTCCAGTACGGGGCAGGAGGCCTGCGAGATCGCCGCCGCGCTGGTGCTCCAGGACCGCGACTGGCTCTTCCCCAGCTACCGCGACACGCTCGCCGTCATCGCCCGCGGCGTCGACCCCGTCCAGGCGCTGACCCTGCTGCGCGGCGACTGGCACACCGGCTACGACCCCTACGAGCACCGGGTCGCCCCGCTCTCCACGCCGCTCGCCACCCAGCTCCCGCACGCCGTCGGCCTCGCGCACGCCGCCCGCCTCAAGGGTGACGACGTGGTGGCGCTGGCCATGGTCGGCGACGGCGGCACCAGCGAGGGCGACTTCCACGAGGCGCTGAACTTCGCCGCCGTCCAGCGCGCCCCGGTCGTCTTCCTCGTCCAGAACAACGGCTTCGCGATCTCCGTTCCGCTCGCCAAGCAGACCGCGGCCCCGTCGCTGGCCCACAAGGCCGTCGGCTACGGCATGCCCGGCCGCCTGGTCGACGGCAACGACGCCGCCGCCGTCCACGAGGTACTCTCCGACGCCGTACGGCACGCGCGCGAGGGCGGCGGCCCGGTCCTGGTGGAGGCGATCACGTACCGCTTGGACGCCCACACCAACGCCGACGACGCGACCCGCTACCGCGGCGACGCGGAGGTCGCCACCTGGCGCGGACACGACCCCGTCGACCTCCTGGAACGCGAGCTGACCCGGCGCGGACTGCTCGACGAGGACACCGTCCGGGCCGCCCGCGAGGACGCCGAGGCGCTCGCCGCCGGCCTGCGCGACCGGATGCACCAGGACCCGCGGCTGGACCCCATGGACCTGTTCGCCCACGTCTACGCCGAACCGACCCCGCAACTGCGCGAGCAACGGGAGCGGCTGCGGGCGGAGCTGGAGGCGGAGGCGGAGCTGGGTGCCGGGGCGGAAGCGGGCGCCGCCGCCGGGGCCGTGTCGGAAGGGGCGGCGCGATGACCACCGTCGCCGCCCGGCCGGCCACCATGGCCCAGGCCCTCACCCGCGCGCTGCGCGACGCCATGGCCGCCGACCCGGCCGTCCATGTCCTGGGCGAGGACGTCGGCACCCTCGGCGGCGTCTTCCGGGTCACCGACGGACTCGCCGAGGAGTTCGGCGAGGACCGCTGCACGGACACGCCGCTCGCCGAGGCCGGCATCCTCGGCACCGCCGTCGGCATGGCGATGTACGGGCTGCGCCCGGTGGTGGAGATGCAGTTCGACGCCTTCGCCTACCCGGCGTTCGAGCAGCTCGTCTCCCACGTGGCCCGGATGCGCAACCGCACGCGCGGGGCGATGCCCCTCCCGCTCACCGTCCGCATCCCCTACGGCGGCGGCATCGGCGGCGTCGAGCACCACAGCGACTCCTCCGAGGCGTACTACCTGGCCACCCCCGGCCTGCACGTCGTCACGCCCGCGACCGTCGCCGACGCCTACGGGCTGCTGCGCGCCGCCGTCGCCTCCGACGACCCGGTGGTCTTCCTGGAGCCCAAGCGCCTGTACTGGTCCAAGGACGCCTGGAACCCCGAGGAGCCGGCACCCGTTGAACCGATAGGCCGCGCGGTGGTGCGGCGCTCGGGGCGGAGCGCCACGCTCATCACGTACGGGCCGTCGCTGCCCGTCTGTCTGGAGGCGGCGGAGGCGGCCCGGGCCGAGGGCTGGGACCTCGAAGTCGTCGACCTGCGCTCGCTGGTGCCGTTCGACGACGAGACGGTGTGCGCCTCGGTGCGGCGGACGGGACGCGCGGTCGTCGTCCACGAGTCGGGCTCCTTCGGCGGCCCGGGCGGGGAGATCGCGGCCCGGGTCACCGAGCGCTGCTTCCACCACCTGGAAGCGCCGGTGCTGCGGGTGGCCGGGTTCGACATCCCGTACCCCCCGCCGATGCTGGAGCGCCACCACCTGCCCGGGGTGGACCGTGTCCTGGACGCGGTGGCGCGTCTGCAATGGGAGGCCGAGAGCTGATGGCAGCACAGGTGCGGGAGTTCAGGCTCCCCGACCTCGGTGAGGGGCTCACCGGGGCGGAGATCGTGCGCTGGATGGTCGAGGTCGGTGACGTCGTCGCCGTCGACCAGCCGGTCGTCGAGGTCGAGACGGCCAAGGCGATGGTGGAGGTGCCCTGCCCCTACGGCGGGACCGTCACCGAGCGCTTCGGCGACGAGGGCACGGAAGTGCCGGTCGGGGCGCCGTTGCTGACGGTGGCCGATGGTGACCTCGGGGGCGTCGGAGGTGACGGTGGCGGTGCGCGTGAGGGGGCGCGGGTCGGAGTCGGTGCCGCTACCGGTGCGGGTGCCCGTGCGGGTGCGGGTGCGGGTGCGGAAGACGGTGCCGGGGGCGCGGGCGGGCGGGACGAAGGCTCGGGCAACGTGCTCGTCGGGTACGGGACCGCGCGGGCGCCCGCGCGGCGGCGCCGGGTGCGGACCGGGGAGCCGGTGTCCGCGGGCGGGCCCGCGGACCGGGTGAACGGCCGGGTGGTGGACGCCGAGCGGGCCGAGGGGCCGGTGCCGGTCATCTCCCCGCTGGTGCGCCGACTGGCCCGGCAGAACGGCCTGGACCTGCGCGAGCTGTCCGGTTCCGGCCCGGACGGGCTGATCCTGCGCGCCGACGTGGAGTACGCGCTGCGTGCCGCCGCCGCGCAGGGCCGTACGGCGGCGGTGCGCGGTGAGCCGGACGCCCGCGCGGCACAGGCCCCCGTCCGGCAGGAGACCGCCCCCGCGGACGGCCACCGCGTGCCGCTCAAGGGCGTCCGGGGCGCCGTCGCCGACAGGCTCACCCGCAGCCGGCGCGAGATACCGGACGCGACCGTCTGGGTGGACGCCGACGCCACCGAGCTGACCCGGGCGCGCGCCGCGATGAACGCGGCCGGGGCGCCGAAGATCTCCCTGCTCGCCCTGCTGGCCCGGATCTGCACCGCCGCCCTCGCCCGCTTCCCCGAGCTGAACGCCACCGTCGACACCCAGGCCCGGGAGATCGTCCGGCTCGACCGCGTCCACCTCGGCTTCGCCGCGCAGACCGACCGGGGCCTGGTGGTGCCGGTGGTCCGCGACGCGCACACGCGGGACGCCGAGTCCCTCACCGCCGAGCTGGCCCGGCTGACCGAGGCCGCCCGCGCCGGCACCCTGGCCCCCGCCGACGTCACCGGCTCCACCTTCACGCTGAACAACTACGGCGTGTACGGCGTCGACGGCTCCACCCCGATCCTCAACCACCCCGAGGCCGCCATGCTCGGTGTCGGCCGGATCGCGGCCAAACCCTGGGTGCACCAAGGGGAACTGGCGGTGCGCCAGGTCGTCCAGCTGTCGCTCACCTTCGACCACCGGGTGTGCGACGGCGGCACGGCGGGCGGGTTCCTGCGGTACGTCGCGGACTGCGTGGAGCAGCCGGCGGTGCTGCTGCGCACGCTCTGACCGCGGCCCCGGCCGTATTCCGGCCGAGGGGCTCCCCTGCGTTCCCTGCGATCTCCCCGGCACGCATACTCGGGGGGTGAGCGCGTACGAGTCCTCCGGCGGCCCCGGGGGCGTCCCCGGGGCCGGGGCCGCCTCCGTCGTCCACGACGCCGTCGTGCTGGCCGGCGGTGTCGCCCGGCGGCTCGGCGGCGCGGACAAGCCCGGTGTCCTGGTCGGCGGGCGCGCGCTGCTCGACCGGGTGCTGAGCGCCTGCGCCGGAGCCTCGGCCACCGTGGTCGTCGCCGGCCCGCGGCCGACCGTACGGCCCGTCGTCTGGGCCCGTGAGGATCCGCCCGGCGCCGGACCGGTCGCCGCGCTCGCGGCGGGGCTGGGCCGTACGACGGCGGAGTACGTCGTCGTGCTCTCGGCCGATCTGCCGTTCCTCGACGGGGCGACCGTGGAAGCCCTGCTGACGGCTCTCGCCGCGGGGCCCGCAACCGCCGAGGGCGCGCTGCTCACCGACGCCGACGGGCGCGACCAGCCCCTCGTCGCCGCCTACCGGGCGTCCGCGCTCCGCCGGGAACTCGCCGCACTGGCCGCCGCGCACGCAGGGCTCACCGGGCTGCCCCTGCGCCGGCTGACCGCGGGGCTGCGCCTCGTTCGCGTCCCCGGTCCCGTCGCGTCCTTCGACTGCGACACCTGGGACGACATCGCCACCGCTAGGGCACGCATCAGGGAGCATGGGCACGTGTTGGATGAATGGATTTCCGCCGTCAAGGACGAACTGGGCATCGATCTCGACGTCGACACCGCCGTCCTGCTCGACCTGGCCCGCGACGCCGCCCACGGCGTGGCCCGGCCCGCCGCCCCGCTGACCACCTTCCTCGTCGGCTACGCGGCCGCACGGGCCGGTGGCGGGCCGGAAGCCGTCGCCGACGCCACCCGCAAGGCCGCGGCGCTGGCCCTGCGCTGGGAGGAGGAAGGCGCCTCCGGGACGACGGCCCCGCCCCCGGGCGCGGGTGCGGCCGACACCGCCCCCGGCAGCCGTCCGGACGCCGGATGACCGCCCGCTCCGGCGGGACGGGGCTGGACGCCGAGGACCTCGACGTCGAGGAGGCACTCGCCCTCGTGAGCGACAACCGCGGTCCCGTCTCCGACGATCAGAACCACGAGCACGGCCGCGAACCCGTACGCGGGCCTCGGCGGCAGGACCGCCGAGCCGGTGAGCGGGACGCCGCGCGGGCTGAGGAGCGGATCGCCGCGCGGGCTGAGGAGCGGATCGACCACTGGGACGACGACCAGACCGGCTTCGGTCGGGGCGATCAGACCGGCTTCGGTGGGGGCGATCAGGCCGCCCTCGGTGGGGACGACCGCGGCGGCCACCGCGGCGGCGACCGCACCGGCCACCGCGGCGACAACGGCGCGGACCACATGGCCGACTCCCGCCGGGTCCCCCGCCGAGACGAGTCCGACCGAGACGCCCTCCACCGAGACGACCCCCGCCCGGCCCCCCGCCGGGACGGCTCACGCCACCGCGCCACCTCCTGGCCCGACGCGCGGAGGGCCGCCGAGCGGGCCGGCCGGGCGGGGGCCTCCGCTGCCGGCCGGCCGCCGGTCCCCGTCCCCGTCGACGCGGCCCTCGGGCTCACCCTGGCCGCGCCCCTCGCGGCCCTCACCGACCTGCCCCCCTTCGACACCTCGGCGATGGACGGCTGGGCGGTCGCGGGCCCCGGCCCCTGGACCGTGCGCGAGGAGGGCGTCCTCGCGGGCCACGCCGAGCCCCCGCTGCTCGCCGACGGCGAGGCCGTACGGATCGCGACCGGCGCCCGTGTCCCCGCCGGCACCACGGGCGTGCTCCGCAGCGAACACGGCCGTACCGACACCCAGAACCGGCTGCACGCCACCCGCGCGGTCGTGCACGGCCAGGACATCCGCCCGCGCGGCCAGGAGTGCGGCCGCGGTGACCAACTCCTGCCGGCCGGCGCCCTGGTGACCCCGCCGGTGCTGGGACTGGCCGCGGCGGCCGGGTACGACACGCTCACCGTGGTGCCGCGCCCCCGCGCCGAGGTCCTGGTCCTCGGCGACGAGTTGCTCACCGAGGGGCTGCCGCACGACGGCCTCATCCGCGACGCGCTCGGCCCGATGCTGCCCTCCTGGCTGCGGGCTCTGGGCGCCGAGGTGATCGCGGTGCGCCGGCTCGGCGACGACGCCGAAGCCCTGCACCGGGCGGTCACCGCCTCCGACGCCGACTTCATCGTGACAACTGGCGGGACCGCCGGGGGTCCGGTCGACCACGTCCACCCCACACTGCGCCGCGTCGGCGCGGAACTCCTGGTGGACGGCGTCCAGGTGAGACCCGGTCACCCCATGCTGCTGGCGCGGACCGGGGAGGAGCAGTACCTCGTGGGGCTGCCCGGCAACCCCCTCGCCGCCGTCTCCGGGTTGGTCACGCTCGTCGAGCCCCTGTTGCGGGCGCTGGCGGCGCGCCCGGCCCCGGAGCCGTACGCACTGCCGCTGCGCGGTGAGGCGCACGGACATCCGCACGACACCCGGCTCGTCCCCGTGGTCCTGCGGGGTGACGGGGCCGTGCCGCTGCACTACAACGGACCGGCCATGCTGCGGGGGATCGCGGCCGCCGACGCCCTGGCGGTCGTACCGCCGGGTGGGGTACGGCCGGGTCAGGAGGCCGAGGTGCTCTCGCTGCCCTGGGCCACCGGCGGAATCGGAGTGTGTTTCACGTGAAACTTCCCGGCCAGGACGCGATCGCGCGCCAGGCGGACGAACACCTCGTGACCCACAAGGTGAGGCTGCCGAGAAAGCTGGTGGAGCACCCGTTCCGCCAGGTCGGGAAGCGGCTCTCCTGGGCTCTGATCGTCCTGGTGGCGACCGCGTTCATCGTGTGGGCCGACAGCGACGGCTACAACGACAACTCCGACGGTTCCGTCGATCTCCTCGACTCGTTCTACTACGCGACCGTCACCCTCTCCACCACCGGGTACGGCGACATCACACCGGTCAGTGACGCCGCCCGGCTGACCAACATCTTCGTCATCACGCCCCTGCGCGTGCTGTTCCTGATCATCCTGGTCGGCACCACGCTGGAAGCCCTCACCGAACGCACCCGGGAGGAATGGCGACTGAACCGCTGGAGGTCCACCTTGCGTGATCACACCGTCGTCGTCGGCTTCGGCACGAAGGGCAGGTCGGCGGTCCGGACCGTCTGCGCGACGGGACTGCGGAAGGAACAGGTGGTGGTGGTCGATCCGAGCGGCAAGGCGATCGAGGCCGCCACGGCCGACGGCTTCGCCGGGGTGATAGGCGATGCCACCCGCAGCGAGGTGCTCAAGCGGGCCGAGGTGCACCGGGCGCGGCAGATCATCATCGCGACCCAGCGCGACGACACGGCGGTGCTGGTGGCGCTGACGGCCCGGCAGCTCAACAAGGGCGCCAAGATCGTGGCCGCGGTCCGCGAGGAGGAGAACGCGCCGCTGCTGAAGCAGTCCGGCGCCGACGCGGTGATCACCAGCGCCAGCGCCGCGGGCCGGCTGCTCGGGCTCTCCGTGCTCAGCCCCGCCGCCGGCATGGTGATGGAGGACCTCATCAGCCAGGGCAGCGGTCTCGACATCGTGGAGCGGCCCGTCATAAAGGCTGAGGTGGGCAGGGGCCCGCGGGAGGTCGACGACCTGGTGGTGAGCGTCCTGCGCGGACACCGGGTGCTCGGTTACGACGACCCCGCCGTCGGGGGACTGGAACTGACGGACCGGCTGATCACGATCGTCCGGGCGACGCCCAGCACACAGGTCGCGCCGGACACCCGCCCCCTGCCCAGGGACTGACCGGCCGGGCGGGTCACTTGCGGTTGTAGAGCCGCATCGTGACCGGGCCGAAGACCAGCAGCAACAGCGCCGACCAGCCCAGCGACCAGGCGATCTCGTCGGCCGGCCAGTCGCCCGCCATCAGACCGCGCACCGCGGAGGCCACGTGGGTGATCGGGCTGTTGTTGACGAACCCCTGCAACCAGCCGGGCATGGTCGACGGGGCGACGAAGACGTTGGAGAGGAAGGTGAGCGGGAAGATCACCATCATGCTGACGCTCATCACCGCCTTCTCGGTGCGCAGCATCAGCCCGAACATCGTCCAGATCCACGAGAAGGCGAACGAGAACACCAGCAGCAGGGCGATCCCCGTGACCACACCGCCGACGCCGCCGTCCGGGCGGTAGCCGAGGATCAGCCCGACGACGAGCATCACCACCGAGGCGATGGTGTAGCGCAGGGCGTCACCGAGCAGATAGCCGACCATCGCGGCCGGCCGCCAGATCGGCAGCGAGCGGAAGCGGTCGAAGACGCCCTTTTCGATGTCGGTGTTGACCGACACCCCGGTGTACATCGTGATCATGACGACCGACATCACCAGGATGCCGGGCAGCACGAACTGGATGTAGTCGCTCGGTGAACCGGCCAGCGCACCGCCGAAGAGGTACGTGAACATCAGCAAGTTCATGATCGGGAACGCGGTGACGTCGAAGAGCTGTTCCGGCACGTGCTTGATCTTGAGCATCGCGCGCCAGCCGAACGTCAGCGACGCCGAGAGAGAGCTGGGCCGCGGGGGCCGTTCGCCGGCGACCAGCAGGGCTGTCAGGGATTCGGTGCTGACCGGTGCGAGGTCCTTGTCCCCGGTGCTCGTGACCGTGCTCATGCCGCCACCCCGTCCTTCGTGTCGTCCGTGCCCTCACCGGTGCCCGGGGCCGGACCGGACCCGGAGCCGCGGCCGGCGTCGTGACCAGCGTCGTGAGCGGTGTCATGACCGGTGTCGTGCCCGGTCAGCGCGAGGAAGACCTCGTCGAGGCTGGGCTGCCCCAGGGAGAAGTTGTCGACGGTGATGCCGGCCCGGGTCAGCGCGGTGAGCGCGCGGGCGGCCTGGTCTGCGGCGGTCTCCTCGGCCGCCGCGCTCAGCCGGGCGGTCAGCGCCACCGGGTCGCCCTCCAGCTGTACTTCGGCGACCAGCAGCTCGCGCAGGACCCGCTCGGCGTCGGGCCGCCGGCCCGCCTCGCGCAGCCGCAGATGGACGGAACCGGAGCCGACGGACGCCTTCAGCTCGCCCTTGGTCCCCTCGGCGATCACCTTGCCCTTGTCGATGACGGCGATCCGGGAGGCCAGCTGGTCGGCCTCGTCCAGGTACTGGGTGGTCAGCATCACGGTGGTGCCCTGGGCGACGACCGCGCGCACGATGTCCCACACCTGGTTGCGGCTGCGCGGGTCCAGGCCGGTGGTCGGCTCGTCCAGGAAGAGGAGGTCGGGGGTGTTGAGGATGGACGCGGCGATGTCGATACGGCGCCGCATACCGCCGGAGTAGTGCTTGACCTGCTTGCCGGCGGCGTCCGTCAGCCCGAAGGCCTCAAGGAGCTGCCCGGAGCGCTGGTGGGCGGCCGTCTTGCCGTGGCCGAGGAGGCGGCCGAGCAGCACCAGGTTCTCGGTGCCGGTGAGGTCCTCGTCCACGGACGCGTACTGCCCGGTGAGGCTCACCCGGCCGCGTACCTCGTCCGCCTCGCGGACCACGTCGTGGCCGAAGACCTGGGCGTGGCCGCCGTCCGGCCGCAGCAGCGTCGCGAGGATCTTCACCGCGGTGGTCTTGCCGGCCCCGTTCGGACCGAGCACGCCGTAGACCGTGCCGGCCGGCACCCGGAGGTCCACCCCGTCGACGGCGCGGGTCTCACCGAACGTCTTCACCAGGCCCGCGGTTTCGATCGCGAGGCCGGACGTCTGCGTGCTCATGCTGAGAGTCCTTCCGCGTTCTTGGTCCACGCATGGGAAGACCTTTACCGTCCCGCAAACTCATCGTTCGCGCACAGGGTTTTCCCGGGGGACCGCGGCCGGCCCAGGGCCGTGCGCGGGCGGGCGGGAAGCGGCCCGTGCGGGAGGCCGGCGGGAAAGGAGCCCGTGCGGGAGGCCGGTGGGAGAGGGGCCCGCGGGAGGCGGGCGGCCGGGTCGGACGGGCCGGGCGGGGCGGGCGGGAGTAGCGTCCCTTTCATGCATGCGATCACGATCCCCGAACCCGGAGGCCCCGAGGCGCTGGTCTGGGCCGAGGTCCCCGACCCCGTGCCCGGCGAGGGCGAGGTCCTCGTCGAGGTGACGGCCAGCGCCGTCAACCGGGCCGACATCATGCAGCGGCAGGGTTTCTATCCGCCGCCGCCCGGCGCGTCCCCCTACCCCGGCCTGGAGTGCTCCGGACGCGTCGCCGCGCTCGGCACCGGCGTCTCCGGCTGGTCCGTGGGCGACGAGGTGTGCGCGCTGCTGGCGGGCGGCGGTTACGCCCAGAAGGTCGTCGTCCCGGCCGGGCAGCTGCTGCCGGTCCCCGAGGGCGTCGACCTGAAGCACGCCGCGGCGCTGCCCGAGGTGGTCTGCACCGTCTGGTCGAACGTCTTCATGATCGCCCACCTCCGTCCCGGCGAGACCTTCCTCGTGCACGGCGGCTCCAGCGGGATCGGCACCATGGCGATCCAGCTGGCCAAGGCGGTCGGCGCCAAGGTCGCCGTGACGGCGGGCACCGGCGAGAAGCTGGAGCGCTGCGCCGAGCTGGGCGCGGACATCCTGATCAACTACCGGGAACAGGACTTCGTCGCCGAGGTCAAGCAGGCCACGGGCGGCGCCGGCGCCGACGTCATCCTCGACAACATGGGCGCCAAGTACCTGGACCGCAACGTGCAGGCGCTCAACTTCAACGGCCGGCTGGCGATCATCGGCATGCAGGGCGGCCGGAAGGCCGAACTGGACATCGGCGCCCTCCTCGCCAAGCGCGCCGCCGTGACCGCCGCGGGGCTGCGTGCCCGCCCCAAGGAGGAGAAGGCGGCCGTCGTGGCCGCCGTACGCGAGCACGTCTGGCCGCTCCTCGCCGAGGGCCACGTACGCCCGATCGTCGACCGGGAGATGCCGATGGACGACGCGCCCGCCGCCCACCGGGTCGTCGAGGAGAGCGGGCACATCGGGAAGGTGCTGCTGGTCGCGCCGTGACGGCCGTGGTGGGGGCGTCGTGCTCGCGCCGCTCATGTCCGGCGCAGCCGGAGACCGACGAAGGCGAGGGCCAGGCCGAGTCCGACGAGGACCAGCCCGCTGCCCAGGGGCAGGATCCGCGGGGCGGGCCCGGAACCGTCCTCGGCGTGTGCGGCGGGCCGGGGGGCGGGACGGTGTACCGGAGCGTCGGAGGGCGCCAGCCCGGCCTCCCCGGGCCCGGCGTCCGTCTCCCCTGCCTCTCTCGTCTCCCTTGCCTCCCTCGTCTCCCTCGCCTCTCGTGTCTCCCCCGGGTCCTCCTCCCGCCCCGGTCGCTGCCGCCCCTCACCGGCCCTGCTCCCGGCGCGGGAGGGCTCGGGGCGGTTGCCCGGTGAGGCGTGTGTGGGGGAGGCGTGCGTGGGGCTGGAGGGGGCCGGAGACGAGGGCCGGGCGGAACGCGTGGCCGACGGGGCGGACGCCGCGGCATCCGGTGACGCCGGGCCCGGGTCGTACGCCGCCGCACCGGTCGCGCTCGCGGCGTACGCCGCACCGGTCGCGTACGCCGTGCTCGCCACGCAGGGGCACACGACCGCGCACAGCCCCAGGAGCCCTGCCAGTGCCGTGACCCGCAGTGTGTCCCGCGGCGTGTCCCGCGATGTCTCCCGCAGTGTGTCCCGCCGTGGAGTCACGCCGATGACCCTCTCTCGGTGCCTGCCGTGCCTGCCGTGCCTGCCGTCAAGATCGACGGAACAAGCCTCACACTCGCCGACCATTCCGGCATTCCGAGTGGAGCCGAACGCGGGGAACCCGCTTCGGGCGGGGGCGCCCCGGTGACGCGGTGGGGGCGTGCGAGAGAATGACGGCATGGAGATGCCGAGGAACGACAGGTCGTCGGAGAACCCCCAGATCCTGGTCGTCGGCCAGGACGGCATGGCGCTCAGCGGCGGCGGTGACGGAGACGAGGACGCCCGGGAGACCCCGGTGACGGATCAGGTCGAGCAGCCCGCGAAGGTCATGCGCATCGGCAGCATGATCAAGCAGCTCCTGGAGGAGGTGCGCGCGGCTCCCCTGGACGACGCCAGCAGGGCCCGGCTCAAGGAGATCCACTCCAGCTCGGTGAAGGAGCTGGAGGACGGTCTCGCGCCGGAGCTGGTGGAGGAGCTGGAGCGGCTCTCCCTGCCCTTCACGGAGGAGGGGACCCCCAGCGACGCGGAACTGCGGATCGCCCAGGCGCAGTTGGTCGGCTGGCTGGAGGGTCTGTTCCACGGGATCCAGACCACCCTGTTCGCCCAGCAGATGGCCGCCCGCGCCCAGCTGGAGCAGATGCGCCGCGCGCTCCCGCCCGGCATCGGCGACGCCGAGGAGGGCCCCCACCCCGGCGGCCGCTCGGGCGGGCCGTACCTCTAGGCCACCGCACCGCGTCCCCTCACCCCTGGACCACCGAACCCGCAGGGCCCGGCAGCGAGGACTGCCGGGCCTTCGCTGTTCCGCGTGCTCCGGCGCACGGCGAACCGCCGGCGACCACGCCCACCGGTACGACCGGGACCGTGGCGAAGGTCACTCGCGGTGAGGCGACCCCGGCCGGGAACGGCGGAAGGGAGAACTTGATCCAATCCGCGGTTCCGCCAAGTCTGCCGAAGGGCCACGACACGTCAAGCGCGGTGCCCGATCCGTGACCGTACGCGAAGGAAGCGTCATGGATGCGTTACAGCGTGGGCGCGGACGGTACACAGAATTTGCACGACAGTACGGAAGCACGGTTTCATGACCGGTCCGTCACGTGCCGGGCCCGGCGACCGTCTCGGGCCGGAGGCCCCCGCGAAGGCTGTAGCGTGGCCGACGGAGACCGTGACACAACACCGCGCGTACCGCGGGCAGAAACGACGGCGAGGACTGATGGCACAGCAGCAACGCGCTCAGGGCCCGTCCGAACCCGAGGCGACTGGCGGCGGTATGTCGGACGCGCCGGAGACCTGGGGCAACGGCGGGTTGGTCGGCGACGGCCGGTACCGGCTGACCCGCAGACTCGGGCGGGGCGGCATGGCCGAGGTGTTCGCCGCGGAGGACGTCCGCCTGGGACGTACCGTGGCGGTCAAGCTGCTCCGCGCCGACCTCGCCGAAGACCCGGTCTCCAAGGCCCGCTTCACACGCGAGGCGCAGTCCGTGGCCGGACTCAACCACCACGCGATCGTCGCCGTGTACGACTCCGGCGAGGACTTCGTCGGCGGCCAGTCCGTGCCGTACATCGTGATGGAGATCGTCGAGGGACGGACCATCCGCGACCTCCTGCTGAACGCGGAGGCGCCCGGACCCGAGCAGGCGCTGATCATCGTCTCCGGGGTCCTGGAGGCGCTGGCCTACTCGCACCAGCACGGCATCGTGCACCGCGACATCAAGCCGGCCAACGTCATCATCACCAACAGCGGCGCCGTGAAGGTGATGGACTTCGGCATCGCCCGCGCCCTGCACGGGGCGTCGACGACGATGACGCAGACCGGCATGGTCATGGGCACCCCGCAGTACCTCTCCCCGGAGCAGGCCCTCGGCAAGGCCGTCGACCACCGCTCCGACCTGTACGCCACCGGCTGCCTGCTCTACGAACTCCTCGCGCTGCGCCCGCCGTTCACCGGCGAGACCCCGCTGTCGGTGGTCTACCAGCACGTCCAGGACATCCCGACGCCCCCCTCCGAGGTCTCCGACGCGGTCCCGCCGGAGCTGGACGGCCTCGTCATGCGCTCGCTGGCCAAGGAGCCCGACGACCGCTTCCAGACCGCCGAGGAGATGCGCGGGCTGGTCCAGTACGGGCTGCAGATGCTGTACGACCAGGGCGGCCACACCGGCACCTGGAACACCGGCCCGGTCGCCCACGACGGGCGGCAGACGCCCGCGGCCGGGATGGGCATGGCGGGTACGACCGCGCTGCCGCACCCCGACCACTCGGGCACCGCGCAGATCCCCCAGCCGATCCTGCCGGGCGGCTACGGCGGCGGTGACGACGGCGGCTTCGAGGGGCACGGGAACCGGGGCAGCGGCCGGGGCAAGCTGTGGATCCTGGCCGTGCTCGCGGTGATCGCCATCGCGGGCGGCGTCGCGCTGGCGCTGAACCAGGGCGGCAACGAGAGCGGCGGCGGCACCGACACCACCAAGTCGCCGAGCGCCACGCAGAGCAGCGAGGAGGAGAAGACCTCCCGGTCGCCGAGCGAGACGCGCTCCGAGGAGACCCCCGAGACCGACCCTGGTCAGGGGTCCGGCGGCGACTACGGGGACAACTACACGCCGTCCTACCAGCCGTCGTACACGCAGTCGCAGACCCAGTCCGAGGGGACCGGCGAGACCCCGCCGACGGACGAGGAGACCGGGGACGTGCAGCCCTCGACCTCCGCGACCGGGGACACCGGCGGCGGCGACACCGAGACCGGCGGCACCGATCCCTCGGGCGGCACCGAGACCGGTGACCCGGGCGGCGACGAGGAAGAGGACGGCGGCCTGGGCGGCCTGGGCGGCTGAGCCGGGCGGCGCCGGCCGGACACCGTACCGGCCCGGTCCGGCTGGGCCGGGTCAGTCGGCGAACGCCTCGCACACCGCCTCGTACTCCCGGGTCCACCACACCGCGAGGGCTGACGCCGCCGGGAACTGCGGGTCGGCCCGCCGGTCGCCGCGTTCGTAGTGCCAGCGCAGCATCCAGAAGTCGTTGAGCCGCTCCCACCACACCCGGTGCACGGCGGCCACGAGCTGGGAGGGCGTCGCGCCCGCCGCGCGCCGGTACGCGCGCGCGTACGCGCGTACCTTCAGCAGGTCGAGCGGACCGGCGGGACGGACGAAGAAGATCGCGGCGGCGCGTACCGCCTCCTCCGCGCGCGGGCGCACGCCGAGCCGGTCCCAGTCCACGATCGCGGCCGGTGCCTCCCCCCGGTAGAGCAGGTTGAACGGGTGGAAGTCGCCGTGCACCCAGCCCACCGCCCCGCCGCGCGGGGGACGCCGGTCGGCGTGCCGTTCGAGGAGTGCGCGGCGTTCCAGCAGCCGGTGCCGGGCGAGCTGGTCGAAGGAGTCGGCGGGGCGGTGCCGGCGCACCTGGGCGAGCAGGCCGTCGATGAGGGCGAAGGTGTCGGCGGGGTCGGCGCTCGCGGCCGGGTCGGGGACGTCGCGGGCGCCGGGCCGGGACGGCGTCCGCGGCTCGGACCCCGGCATCACCTGTTCCAGGCCGGCGTGCACGGCCCCGAGCAGCGCGCCGAGCCGTTCGCACTGGGCCTCGGTGAGCTGGCCGCCGTGCCGGTGCCGGCCCTCGATCCACGGGTGCAGGGCGTAGCAGTGGCCGCCGACCACGGCCACCGTGCGCCCGTCGCGGCCGGGCAGGGCGGGGGCGACCGGGACACCCAGCCGGGCCAGGCGCCGGGTGGCCCGGTGCTGGCGGTCGATGGCGGCCGGCGTGGCGGTCTCGGGGTCGAAGTGGTGCTTGAGGAAGAAGCGGCCGCGGGTGGTGCACAGGCGCCAGCCGCGGTTGAGCAGGCCTTGGTCGACGGGTTCGCAGGAGAGCGCGGAACCGGCGCGGTACTGGGAGAGAAGGGCGCCCAGAGGGGGCGCGTGAGGCACAGTGGTTGGTACACATAAGCGCGGCACGCCGCTGATGCTAGGGCACGGGAATCGTGCGTGAGCTGGGCTTTCTCACACACAGTCAGCGGTGGTCGCTTTCGGTCGCCAGCCCGTCAGGGGGTGCATCGGAGCGCGCCCCGTGTGTTCCGGAAGTGGCGCCTTTCCCGCCTTCGCGTACGGAACCGGGGTCGCGCACGGACTCTTCCCGCGCCCGGGGCGGCCGGGATAACGTGCCGTTGTCCCGGCCCCCTGCGACGCCGTGACCAGTGCCTGTTCCCGACTTTGCCGATTTACTAGGAAACCCAAGTAAAAATGCAGGTCAGGAGGGGTTTCACAGTAATGTGGCGCACTGGGTAACGTGCTATTTGCAGGACGCTCGCCGGGGCACCTGTCACGCCCGTACCCGACTCCGGCGCACCCACCCCGTGCGCCCGCCGGACGCGGGTGAGCCGCACCGCCTCCCGGCGAACCCGGGGGCCGGACCGACGGAGGAGCAGACGTGACCGTGGAGAGCACTGCCGCGCGCAAGCCGCGACGCAGCGCCGGGAGCAAGGCCGGGGACACCGGTACCACCGGTACCAGGGCAGCCGGCACCACCGGTACCAAACGCACCACGCGCAGCACCCGCGCCGCCGGCAAGGGCGCCGACCCGCAGCTCGTGCAGCTGCTGACGCCCGAGGGCAAGCGCGTCAAGAACGCCGAGTTCGACCCGTACGTCACCGGTGTCACCCCCGACGAGCTGCGCGGCCTGTACCGCGACATGGTGCTCACCCGGCGCTTCGACGCCGAGGCCACCGCGCTGCAGCGCCAGGGCGAACTGGGTCTGTGGGCGTCGCTGCTCGGCCAGGAGGCCGCGCAGATCGGCTCCGGCCGCGCCACCCGCGAGGACGACTACGTCTTCCCGACCTACCGCGAGCACGGCGTCGCCTGGTGCCGCGGGGTCGACCCGACCAACCTGCTCGGCATGTTCCGCGGCGTGAACAACGGCGGCTGGGACCCGAACAGCAACAACTTCCACCTCTACACGATCGTCATCGGCTCCCAGGCGCTGCACGCCACCGGCTACGCGATGGGCGTCGCCATGGACGGCGCCGACTCGGCCGTCCTCGCCTACTTCGGCGACGGCGCCTCCAGCCAGGGCGACGTCATGGAGGCGTTCAACTTCGCCGCGGTCTACAACGCGCCGGTGGTCTTCTTCTGCCAGAACAACCAGTGGGCGATCTCCGAGTCCAACGAGAAGCAGACCCGGGTGCCGCTCTACCAGCGCGCCGAGGGCTTCGGCTTCCCGGGCGTCCGCGTCGACGGCAACGACGTCCTCGCCTCCCTCGCGGTCACCCGCTGGGCGCTGGAGCGGGCCCGGCGCGGTGAGGGACCGGCGCTCATCGAGGCGTACACCTACCGGATGGGCGCCCACACCACCTCCGACGACCCCTCGCGCTACCGCCACGACGACGAGCGGGTCGCCTGGGAGGCGAAGGACCCGATCCTGCGCCTGCGCCGCCATCTGGAGGCCTCAAACCACACGGACGAGGGCTTCTTCGCGGAACTGGAGACCGAAAGCGAGGCGTTGGGCAAACGAGTGCGCGAAGTGGTCCGTGCCATGCCGGACCCGGACCGGCTGGCCCTCTTCGAGCACGCGTACGCGGACGGGCACGCGCTGGTCGACGAGGAGCGCGCCCAGTTCGTCGCTTACCAGGCGTCGTTCGCCGACACCGAGGCCGAGGGGGTCTGATCATGGCCGAGAAGATGGCGATCGCCAAGGCGATCAACGAGTCGCTGCGCCGCGCCCTGGAGACGGACCCCAAGGTCCTCGTCATGGGTGAGGACGTCGGCAAGCTCGGCGGTGTGTTCCGGGTGACGGACGGCCTGCAGAAGGACTTCGGCGAGGGCCGGGTCATCGACACCCCGCTCGCCGAGTCCGGCATCGTCGGCACGGCGATCGGTCTCGCGCTGCGCGGCTACCGCCCCGTGGTGGAGATCCAGTTCGACGGCTTCGTCTTCCCGGCGTACGACCAGATCGTCACGCAGCTCGCGAAGATGCACGCCCGCGCGCTGGGCAAGATCAAGCTGCCGGTCGTCGTGCGCATCCCCTACGGAGGCGGGATCGGCGCGGTCGAGCACCACTCGGAGTCCCCCGAGGCGCTCTTCGCGCACGTGGCGGGGCTGAAGGTGGTCACGCCCTCCACCCCCTCGGACGCCTACTGGATGATGCAGCAGGCCATCCAGAGCGACGACCCGGTGATCTTCTTCGAGCCCAAGCGGCGCTACTGGGACAAGGGCGAGGTCGACCCGGAGGCGATCCCCGGCCCGCTGCACGCCGCGCGGGTGGCCCGCGAGGGCACCGACCTCACCCTGGTCGCCTACGGACCGATGGTGAAGCTCTGCCTGGAGGCGGCCGGCGCGGCGGCGGAGGAGGGCCGGTCCCTGGAGGTCGTCGACCTGCGCTCGGTCTCCCCGCTGGACTTCGACACCGTGCAGGCCTCGGTGGAGAAGACCCGCCGCCTGGTCGTGGTGCACGAGGCGCCGGTCTTCCTCGGTTCCGGCGCGGAGATCGCCGCGCGGATCACCGAGCGCTGCTTCTACCACCTGGAGGCCCCGGTGCTCCGGGTCGGCGGTTACCACGCGCCGTACCCGCCGGCGCGTCTGGAGGAGGAGTACCTGCCCGACCTGGACCGGGTGCTGGATGCCGTCGACCGCTCGCTGGCGTACTGAGGAGAGGGTCGTGACGACGATGACGGAAGCGTCCGTGGGCGCCGTGCGCGAGTTCAAGATGCCCGACGTGGGCGAGGGACTCACCGAGGCCGAGATCCTCAAGTGGTACGTCAAGCCCGGCGACACGGTCACCGACGGCCAGGTGGTCTGCGAGGTCGAGACGGCCAAGGCCGCGGTGGAGCTGCCCATCCCCTACGACGGCGTGGTCCGCGCCCTGCACGTCCCCGAGGGCACCACGGTGGACGTGGGCACGGCGATCATCGCCGTGGACACGGGCGGCGGGACGGGCGGCGGTACGGGCGTCGAGCCGGCTCGGGAGACGGCGGCGCGGGAACCGGCCGGCGAGGCGACCGCGGCCGGTGAGCCCGAGCAGCCGCAGGGCCGCCAGCCGGTCCTGGTCGGCTACGGGGTGGCCGCGTCCTCGACCCGCCGCCGCCCGCGCAAGGCGCCACAGACGCCCGCGGAGCCCGCCTCCGCCCCGGCCGCCGCGATCCAGGCCGAGCTGAACGGTCAGGTGCCGGTCCCCCGGGAGCGCCCCCTGGCCAAGCCCCCGGTGCGCAAGCTCGCCAAGGACCTCGGCGTCGACCTGACGACCGTGGTCCCGTCCGGGCCCGACGGCATCATCACGCGCGAGGACGTGCACGCGGCGGTGACGCCCGCGCCGGCCACGGAACCGGCCGGCGCGCCGGCCGCCGCGACCGCGCCGTCGCCCGCCGTCGCCGCCCCGGCGGCGGTGCCGTCCGGCGGTGCCCGCGAGACCCGCGTCCCGGTCAAGGGCGTCCGCAAGGCGACGGCCGCGGCGATGGTCGGCTCGGCGTTCACCGCGCCGCACGTCACGGAGTTCGTGACGGTCGACGTGACCCGCACGATGAAGCTGGTCGAGGAGCTGAAGCAGGACAAGGAGTTCGAGGGCCTGCGGGTCAACCCGCTGCTCCTGATCGCCAAGGCCCTGCTGGTCGCGATCCGTCGCCACCCGGACATCAACGCCTCCTGGGACGAGGCCGCGCAGGAGATCGTGGTCAAGCACTACGTCAACCTGGGCATCGCCGCCGCGACCCCCCGCGGCCTGCTCGTGCCGAACATCAAGGACGCGCACGCCAAGACGCTGCCGGAGCTGGCCCGTTCACTGGGTGAGCTGGTCACCACGGCCCGGGAGGGCAAGACGTCCCCGGCCGCGATGCAGGGCGGCACGGTCACCATCACCAACGTGGGCGTCTTCGGCGTCGACACCGGCACACCGATCCTCAACCCCGGCGAGTCGGCGATCCTGGCGATCGGCGCGATCAAGCTCCAGCCCTGGGTGCACAAGGGCAAGGTGAAGCCCCGTCAGGTCACCACGCTGGCGCTGAGCTTCGACCACCGTCTGGTCGACGGCGAACTGGGCTCCAAGGTCCTGGCCGACGTGGCCGCGGTCCTGGAGCAGCCCAAGCGGCTGATCACCTGGGCGTAGCGAACACGGCGAAGGGGGTCCACCGCCCGCCGGCGGTGGACCCCCTTCGCGCGAGACCGCGCACAGCGCGGCCGCCGTCAGCTGATCTTCGAGTAGCCGTAGTTGACGAGCTTCTTCACGTCCGAGGTGCGGTTGGCCGCGGAGGACGAGGTGAGCACCGCGCCGACCACCGACTCACCGTTCTTGGTGGCGGCGAACACCAGGCAGTACTTGGAGGAGGAGCCGGAGCCGGTCTTCACGCCCAGCGTGCCGTTCCAGCCGAGCAGGGTGTTGGTGTTCGTCCAGGTCGCCATGGTGCGGGTGGACCCGGTCTTGGTGATGGTCTTCGCCTTGTACGACTTGGCCTTCACCACGGTCTTGAAGGTGGAGCTCTTCATCGCGCTGCGGGCGAGCTTGGTCAGGTCGCGCGGCGTCGAGTAGTTGGACCCGTTGCTGATGCCGTCGAACGAGTCGAAGTGCGTCTTGGTCATGCCCAGGCTCTTGGCCGTGGAGTTCATCTTGCTGATGAAGTTCTTGGTGCGGGCCGAGACGGTCGAGCCGGAGCCGAACTTGTCGGCCAGCGCCATCGCGGCGTCGCAGCCGGACGGCAGCATCATCCCGTACAGGAGCTGACGGACGGTGACCTTGTCGCCGACGATCAGCCGGGCCGACGAGGCGCCCTTGGAGACGATGTAGTCGCTGTAGGCCTTCTTGATGGTGACCTTGGAGTTCAGGTTCAGGTTCTTCTGCGAGAGCACGACCTTGGCGGTCATGATCTTCGTGGTGGAGGCGGTCAGCCGCTTGGTGTCGGCGGACTTGCTGTAGAGCGTCTTGCCGTTGGCGCTGTTCATCACGAACCCGCCCTTGGCGGTGATGGACGGCGTCGTGGCCGCCTGGGCCGGCGCCGCGGTGAGGACGCCGGTCGCCAGCATGGTGCCGCTCGTCACGGCGACGGCGACGGCCCTGCGCAGGCGAGGGCCCTGATTGACGGTATTCACGTGAAGTACCCCGATTGTATGGAATTCACCGGCGGTGCGGCCGAGTTGAGGTCAGTTCATCATCTGAACAGCATGATGCCGCGTCTTTATTCGACTCATGGCAGGGGCGGATGGTTGCTCTGGGGCGGAGGAAGTGTCCGCATGATGGACGAGGCCCTTCATGCGTCCCTGTTGTATCTATCCTGTGGCCATGAGCATGGCCGTAAAGCAACCCCCCGCCGCCGACCGCGTCTACACACACGTCAAGCAAGGTGTCCTGGAGCGCCGTTACGAGGGCGGCACCCTGCTGACCGAGGGTGAACTGGCCGAGGCCACCGGGGTCTCACGCACCCCGGTGCGCGAGGCGCTGCTGCGGCTGGAGGTCGAGGGCCTGATCCGGCTCTACCCGAAGAAGGGCGCCCTCGTCCTGCCCGTCTCCGCGCAGGAGATCGCGGACGTGGTGGAGACCCGGCTGCTGGTCGAGGAGCACGCCGCCCGCAAGGCCGTACCGGCCTCGCCCGCGCTGCTGGAGCGGCTGGCCGAGCTGCTCGACGAGCACAAGGAGCGGGCCGCGGCCGGGGACTTCGCCGCCGCCGCCGTCGCCGACCGCTGCTTCCACGCCGAGATCGTCCGCAGCGGCGGCAACGAGATCCTCTCCCGCCTCTACGACCAGCTCCGCGACCGCCAGTTGCGGATGGGCGTCGCCGTCATGCACTCCCACCCCGACCGGATCGCCAAGACCATCGCCGAGCACCAGGAGATCCTCGACGCGCTGCGCGCCGGCGACGCGGAGGCGGCCGTCGGCGTCGTCGGCCGCCACGTCGGCTGGGTCTCCCACCTGGCCCGGGGGGAGGTCCGATGAGCAGCGCCGGCACCACGCTGCCCGGCGACCCTCCGGGCGGCCGGCGCGCGCTCGCCGTCTGGGGCGTCGGCGTCGCCGTCTACTTCGTGGCCGTCATCTTCCGCACGTCGCTGGGCGTCGCGGGACTGGACGCCGTCGAGCGCTTCCACGTGGGTGCCTCGGCGCTGTCCACCTTCTCCATACTCCAGCTGCTGGTCTACGCCGGCATGCAGATACCCGTCGGCCTGCTGGTCGACCGGCTCGGCACCAAGAAGGTGCTGGGCATCGGCGCGGTGCTGTTCACGCTGGGTCAGCTCGGCTTCGCCCTCTCCCCCTCCTACGGCACGGCGCTGGCCTCGCGGGCGCTGCTGGGCTGCGGTGACGCGCTGACCTTCATCAGCGTGCTGCGGCTCGGCACCCGCTGGTTCCCGGCCCGGCGCGGGCCGCTGGTCGCCCAGCTCGCCGGACTGGCCGGCATGGCCGGCAACCTGGTCTCCACCCTGGTCATCGCCCGTCTGCTGCACGGCATCGGCTGGACGGCGGCGTTCGCCGGCAGCGCGCTGGCCGGCGTGGTCGTCCTCGTCCTGTTGCTGCTCTTCCTCAAGGACCACCCCGACGGCCACGAGCCCGAGCCGTCGGCGCACCAGGGAGCGGCGTACGTACGCCGCCAGATCGCCGCCTCCTGGCGGGAGCCGGGGACCCGGCTGGGCCTGTGGGTGCACTTCACCACGCAGTTCCCGGCGATGGTGTTCCTGCTGCTGTGGGGCCTGCCGTTCCTGGTCGAGGCACAGGGCCTGACCCGCGCCACGGCCGGTGAACTGCTCACCCTCGTCGTGCTGTCGAACATGGTCGTCGGCCTGGTCTACGGCCAGATCATCGCCCGGCACCACCGGGCGCGGCTGCCGCTGGCGCTGGCGACCGTGGGCGCCACGGCGCTGCTGTGGGCGGCGACGCTCGCCTACCCGGCCGAGCACGCGCCGATGTGGCTGCTGATCGTGCTGTGCGTGGTGCTGGGCGCCTGCGGACCGGCCTCGATGATCGGCTTCGACTTCTCCCGCCCGGCCAACCCGCCGGAGCGTCAGGGCACCGCCTCCGGCATCACCAACATGGGCGGTTTCCTCGCCTCGATGACGACACTGCTGGCCATCGGCGTACTGCTGGACGCCACCGGCGACGACTACACGGTCGCCTTCTCGGCGGTGTTCGTGCTCCAGGCGCTGGGCGTCTCGCAGATCCTGCGGCTGCGCGGGCGGGCGGCGCGGCGGGAGCGGGAACGGCTGGTGGCCAGTCGGGTGTCGTCGGTGCACGTTCCCGTGTGACCGCGCGTGGCGGCACGGCCCGGCGGGGGCGGGCCCCGGTAGGAACGGGTCATGGACAAGGACATGGTCACGGACACGGACCCGGGCATGGACGCGGGCATGGACAACAAGGCCCTTGCCCGCCGGTTCCTGGAGGAGACGGCGGACCACGACCGCGGGCCCGTCTACGCCCGGCACTGCACCCCCGACTACGTCGAGCACGACCCGAACATGGCCCAGGAGTCGGTGGGCCTCGCCGAGGCCGCGCGGGTGTACCGGGAGCTGATGGCGGCCTTCGGCCTCACCCACCGGGCGCGGAGCGTGGTGGCCGAGGGCGACCTCGTCTGCGCCCGGTTCGTCGTGCGCGGCCGGCACACCGGCGCGTACCAGGGGAACCCGCCGAGCGGCGCGGCGTTCGAGGCGACCGGCCATGTCACGCTCCGCTTCGACGACGGGAAGATCGCCGAGAGCTGGTTCAACTGGGACCTGGCCGGAGCCCTGCGCCGGCTCGGCTCTCCCCCGGACACGGTCCTGTAGCCCCGGGAGCCGCGCGCGTCACCCGGTACCCGTGCGCGTCACCCGGTGGCGGTCGTCACGCGGTGGCGGTCGTCACTTGGTGACGGTGAAGTGCCGCAGGATCGCCGCCGTCAGCTCCGGGTCGCCCTCCGCCTTCACCCGGTCGGCCACCGCCTCCGGCGTCACCCGGCCGCAGGCCAGCCGGACGTACGTCTCCCAGTCGAGGGTCAGGGTGGCGACGGGGCCCAGCGCGGGGGCCGTCTCCAGGGTGCCGCGGCCCTGGATGTCGACGCGGATCGTGCGCAGGAACTCGACGGGGCCGTGCACGTCGAAGACGACGGCCGAACTGCGCGGCGCGTCCGCGTCCTCGGCGACGATCCGCGGCAGCTCGGCGAGCAGCACGTCACGGGCGACGTGCGCGCCGGGGGAGTCCAGGTCGCCGGGGTGCCCGAGGGCGGTGCGCAGGTCCTGCTCGTGCACCCACACCTCGAAGGCGTGCCGGCGCATCGACTCCTCCAGGGTCAGCTCGGCGCCGAGCGGGCCGCGCACCTTGGCGCCCGGGTCGCGCGACTCGTTGCGCAGCTGCCGGTTGCGCCGGATGATCATGTACTCCAGCTCGGAGGTCATCTCGGGCGCCGTGTGGTGCCGGCGGGCGTCGACCTGCATCTCCATGTAGCGCTGGTGGTCGTTGGTGACGTGGAACAGGTCGCGCGGGAGCGTGTGGATGGGACGCGGGTCGCCGAGCATCTCCGAGTCCAGGCCGATGACATGGGAGACGACATCGCGCACGGACCAGCCGGGGCACGGCGTACGGCGGTTCCACTCTGCTTCCACGAGCGGCTGCACCAGCTCGGATATCGCTTCGATGGAGTGAGTCCAGGCGTCGGCGTAGGGCTGGAGGGTGGGATGCAGACTCACGGAACGGGACCCCTCGGCGGTCGGTACAGGCGGTCGGTACAAGGTGGACGGGCGGCGGTCGGCGGGCGTCTTGGGAGGCTAAGTTACGCTGCTGTGCGGCACCCCGGCAGTGCTTTCGTGTGACGATCGTAGGCCCGTGTTGACGCCTCGAATGCCAGGGTGGTGCCCCACCGGGCGCCGGGCACCCGCTCAGCGGCCCCCTGCCGCTTCTCCTGCTCCTGCTCCCGCAGCCACTCCTGCAGCTGTCCCGCTGCCACTCCGCCGCTACTCCCGCCGCTACTCCTGCTCCTTCTCGCGTTCCTTCTCCCGTTCCTTCTCCGCCAGATGGATCACGCACACCGTCAGCGCGAGCAGCAGTGCCGGATCGGCGTCCTCGTGGACGACGTCGAGGCCGTAGGTGTCCCGGACGGTCAGCAGGCGGCGGGAGATCACGGCCAGCAGTTCGCCGTCGTACTCGATGGCGAACTCCCGGTCGACGATCTTGCCGCTGACGTCCAGCTCGTTGCCGTCGGCCAGGGCGACCCGGTAGTGGTTGCGCAGCAGTGACAGCCGCTTGCGCTTGATGGTGGCCAGCGGCTCACCGGCCCGTTCGAGCACCATGGTGTCGCGCAGCGCGAACATCTTCTGGTGGATGCCGATGAGCACCCGCCCCTGGGTGTCCTTCAGCTCCCAGGTGTCCCGCAGCCGCATCGCCTTGCCGTCGACGAGGAAGACCTTGTCGCCCCGGTCGTCCTCGATCCAGTAGTCGTCGCCGAAGCCGAGGAGCCGGTCGTACACGAGGAATCTCTTACGGGATGTCATACGGGGATCGCTTCCCCGATGGCCGGCCCGAAACGTCGGCGATGGGCCGACGGGCTGAGTCACGCCGGGCGGTCAGGCGCCGTAACCGTTGTGGTAGCCGTCGCGCGAGTGGGGCCGTTCCTCGACGACCGGGGTCGTCGGGGGCATCACGACGCGCCGCCTGCGGGCGATGCTGCTGAAGGTCGCGACACCGATCAGGCCGACGATCATGAAGATGACGCCGACCAGGTCGAGATTGACACCCTGCATGTCCCAGTCGGTCGCGAACGTGAGGATGGCTCCCACGGCGATGAGGATGATGCACCCGCCGAGGCCCATGACTGTCGCCTCCCTGTAGGTCCGGTCGGTTCCGGTCTTTCCGGTCGATCCGGTTCCGTTCGGTTACCCCGGGAGGCAACACCCATGCGGCGGCGGGCCGTTCTACGACCGGAGGAACGCCACCAGCGCGTTCGCCAGCAACTGCGGGTCGTCGGCGCCGCACAGCTCGCGGGCGCTGTGCATCGACAGGATGGCGGTGCCGATGTCGACGGTCCGGATGCCGTGCCGGGCGGCGGTGATCGGGCCGATCGTGGTGCCGCACGGCATGGAGTTGTTGGAGACGAACGACTGGAAGGGGACGCCGGCCTTCTCGCAGGCGGCGGCGAACACCGCGCGGCCCGAACCGTCCGTCGCGTACCGGTTGTTGACGTTGACCTTGAGGATCGGGCCGCCGTTGACGCGCGGGTGGTGGGTCGGGTCGTGCCGCTCGGCGTAGTTGGGGTGGACGGCGTGGCCGGTGTCGGAGGAGAGGCAGACGGTGCCGGCGAAGGCACGGGCCCGGTCCTCGAACGTGCCGCCGCGCGCCAGCACCGAGCGCTCCAGCACGGTGCCGAGCAGCGGCCCGTCCGCGCCGGTGTCCGACTGCGAGCCGGTCTCCTCGTGGTCGAAGGCGGCGAGGACCGGGATGTACGACAGTCCGCTCCCGTGCGCCGCCGCGGCGGCCAGCGCGGCCGTCCCGGCGTGCACGGACAGCAGGTTGTCCATGCGCGGCCCGGCGACCAGCTCCCGGTCGCGGCCCAGGTACGCCGGGGCCTCCACGGAGTGCGTCATCAGGTCCCAGCCGGTGACCGAGCCGGCTTCCAGGCCCGCTTCCTGCTCCAGGAAGGCGATGAGGTCGCCGTCGCCGACGGTGTCGGCCAGGCCCCACACGGGCTGGAGGTGGCGCTGCTTGTCGAGCTTGAGGCCGTCGGCGGTGACGTTGCGGTCCAGGTGGATGGCGAGCTGGGGGACGCGCAGCAGGGGCCGGTCGACGTTGACCAGCCGGGTCGAGCCGTCGCGCAGGCTGAGCCGGCCGGCCAGGCCCAGGTCGCGGTCGAGCCAGGAGTTCAGCAGCGGGCCGCCGTAGATCTCCACGGCGATCTGGCGCCAGCCGTGCGCCCCGGTGTCGGGCCGCGGCTTGACGCGCAGGTTGGGCGAGTCGGTGTGGGCGCCGACGATGCGGAAGGGGGTGTGCGGATCGGCGCCCTCGGGGACGTACCAGGCGATGATCGCGCCGCCGCGCAGGACGTACTTGCCGCCGCTCGCCGCGTCCCAGGCGTCCGTCTCCGCGACCTGCCTGAAGCCCGCCTTCTCCAGTCGCTGGGCGGCGTTCGCCACGGCGTGGTACGGCGTCGGGGACGCCGCGAGGAAGGACATCAGGTCATCGGTGTGGCCGCGGTCGAAGCGGGGGGGTTCGCTCATGGGGCCACCTTAACGACGGGGCGTTCACCCGCACGACGGGCGAGGGCCCGCTCCCGGTCGTCCACCGGGGGCGGGCCCTCGCCGAAGTACCGCTAGAACGCGGCCTCGTCCAGCTCCATCAGGTCCAGCTCGACGCCCTGGGCGACCTTGCGGGCCAGGGTGACGCCGGGCAGGACGTTCGCGGCGAAGAACTTCGCGGCGGCGATCTTGCCGGTGTAGAAGGACTTGTCCTTGGCGGACGCGGACGGCAGCTTCTCGGCGGCGATCGCGGCGCCCTTGAGCAGCAGGTAGCCGACGATCACGTCACCGGAGGCCATCAGCAGGCGGGTAGTGTTCAGCCCGACCTTGTAGATGTTCTTGACGTCCTGCTCGGTGGCGGCGAGGTCGGTGAGCATCTGGCCGACGATCGCCTCCAGTTCGACGGCGGCCTTGGCGAGGTGCTCGCGGGCGGCGGCCAGTTCGTCGCCGCCGGTGCCGAGGGCGAGGAACTTCTTGATGTCCTCGGCGAGCGAGTTCAGCGCGGCGCCCTGGTTGCGGACGATCTTCCGGAAGAAGTAGTCCTGCCCCTGGATCGCCGTGGTGCCCTCGTACAGGGTGTCGATCTTGGCGTCGCGGATGTACTGCTCGACCGGGTACTCCTGGAGGAACCCGGAGCCGCCGAAGGTCTGGAGCGACTGGGCGAGCTGCTCGTACGCCTTCTCCGAGCCGTAGCCCTTGACGATCGGCAGCAGCAGGTCGTTGAGGGCGTGGTCGGCGGAGGCGTCCTCGCCGTTGGCCTCCTTGACCTGGATGGTGTCCTGCACGGCCGCGGTGTACATCACCAGGGCGCGCATGCCCTCGGCGTACGCCTTCTGCGTCATCAGCGAGCGGCGGACGTCGGGGTGGTGGGTGATGGTGACCTTGGGCGCGGTCTTGTCCATGAAGTTGGCCAGGTCGGGGCCCTGGACGCGCTCCTTGGCGTACTCCAGCGCGTTGAGGTAGCCCGTCGACAGGGTGGAGATGGCCTTCGTGCCGACCATCATGCGGGCGAACTCGATGATGCGGAACATCTGGCGGATGCCGTCGTGCTTGTCGCCGATCAGCCAGCCCTTGGCGGGGTGGCGGTCGCCGAAGGTCATCTCGCAGGTGTTGGAGACCTTCAGGCCCATCTTGTGCTCGACGTTGGTGGCGTAGACGCCGTTGCGCTCGCCCAGCTCGCCGGTCTCGACGTCGAACTCGTACTTCGGCACGAGGAAGAGGGACAGGCCCTTGGTGCCGGGGCCGGCGCCCTCGGGGCGGGCGAGGACGTAGTGGAGGATGTTCTCCGACATGTCGTGCTCGCCGGACGTGATGAACCGCTTCACGCCCTCGATGTGCCAGGAGCCGTCCTCCTGCTGGACGGCCTTGGTGCGGCCGGCGCCGACGTCCGAGCCCGCGTCCGGCTCGGTGAGCACCATGGTCGAGCCCCACTGCCGCTCGACGGCGATCTTCGCGATCCGCTTCTGGACCTCATTGCCCTCGTCGAAGAGGATGCCCGCGAAGGCCGGGCCGGAGGAGTACATCCACACGGCCGGGTTGGCGCCCAGGACCAGCTCCGCGTAGGCCCAGATCAGGGAGCGCGGGGAGGTGGTGCCGCCGATCTCCTCGGGCAGGCCCAGGCGCCAGTACTCGGAGTCCATGAAGGCCTGGTAGCTCTTCTTGAAGGACGCCGGGACCGGGGCGGTGTTCGTCTCGGGGTCGAAGACCGGCGGGTTGCGGTCGGCGTCCTCGAAGGACGCGGCCAGCTCGTTCTCGGAGAGGCGGGTCAGCTCCTCCAGGACGCTCTTGGCGGTGTCGACGTCCATCTCCCCGAACGGACCGGTGCCGTACACCTCGTCGCGTCCCAGCACTTCGAAGAGGTTGAACTCGATGTCGCGGAGATTCGGTTTGTAGTGCCCCATGACTGAGCTCCGTTGCGAGATCGGCGAGGCACTGACTCCTCGCGCCTGTTCCACGTGAAACCAGCCATGTACCGGCTGGTAGCTACGATGATGCTACCCGTCGGTAATAAGTCGCAACCCCGACCGCTCCATCTGTGACCCTTCACTCGCTAGGCTTTGGGCCATGTACGGCTACGACCAGACCGCGGGCCCGCAGCAGCAGTACGCCCCGCCGCAGCAGCCGATGTCCGGCGGATACGGGCAGCAGCCGCCGCTCTACCCCGAGCCGTCCCCGCCCTCGCTCGCGGACGCGGTGCGGGCCTTCACCACCGGGCAGCTGGCCGCCGAGGACTTCCAGCAGGTCTTCGCGACCTCCAAGGTCTACTGCCCGCGCGGCGACAACCCCGGCTTCCTCGCCCTGCACAACACCCAGCAGCCGGTGATCCCGATGTTCACCACGCTCAAGGAGCTGCGCCGGTACGCGGGCAAGGAGTCCAAGTACTTCGTGATCACGGGCGCCGAGGTGCTCGACCTGCTGCCGACCGGGTACGGGTTCGTCCTCGACATGGAGGGGGAGCACCGGATGGTCTTCGACGCCAAGGCTGTCGAACAGATGGTCGATTTTGCGATGCGGCGGATGTACGGCTGAGACCGGCCGCGTATACCGGTGGAGCCCGGAGGGAATGCCCTCCGGGCTCTCGCCGTTCTGGGGTAGCAAGAAGTTCAACGCTCAACTAAAGTGGAACGCACGCCGCCCAAGGAGGTCGACATGCCTGCCGTGACCGTCGAGAACCCGCTCATGCTCCCCCGCGTGACCGCGCCCGCGGACGCGGTGGCGCGCCCCGTGCTCACCGTCACGACCGCGCCCAGCGGTTTCGAGGGCGAGGGCTTCCCGGTGCGCCGCGCGTTCGCCGGGATCAACTACCGCCACCTCGACCCGTTCATCATGATGGACCAGATGGGCGAGGTGGAGTACGCGCCCGGAGAGCCCAAGGGCACCCCCTGGCACCCGCACCGCGGCTTCGAGACCGTCACCTACATCATCGACGGCATCTTCGACCACCAGGACAGCCACGGCGGTGGCGGCACCATCACCAACGGCGACACCCAGTGGATGACGGCGGGCAGCGGCCTGCTGCACATCGAGGCGCCGCCGGAGTCCCTCGTCCTGTCCGGCGGCCTCTTCCACGGGCTCCAGCTGTGGGTGAACCTGCCGGCCAAGGACAAGATGATGGCCCCGAAGTACCAGGACATCCGCGGCGGCAGCGTGGCCCTGCTCGCCTCCCCGGACGGCGGCGCGCTGGTCCGGGTCATCGCCGGTGAGCTGGACGGCCACCAGGGGCCCGGCTCCACCTTCACGCCGATCACCATGATCCACGCGACGCTCGCGCCGGGCGCCGAACTGACCCTGCCCTGGCGCGAGGACTTCAACGGCCTCGCGTACGTCCTCGCCGGGCGCGGCTCGGCCGGCGCCGAGCGCCGGCCGCTGCACACCGGGCAGGCCGCCGTCTTCGGCGCCGGCTCCTCGCTCACCGTGCGGGCCGACGAGAAGCAGGACGGGAACACCCCCGACCTGGAGGTCGTCCTGCTCGGCGGGCGGCCCATCCGGGAGCCCATGGTCCACTACGGCCCGTTCGTGATGAACACCCGCGACGAGCTGCAGCAGGCCTTCGAGGACTTCCAGAAGGGGCGGCTGGGGAGCGTGCCGGCGGTGCACGGGATGTCGGAGACGGGGCCGGAGGCCTGACGCGTGGCCGGCTGACGGTACGTCACCCGGGCGGGCCGTCCTGACGGGACGGCCCGCTTCGCGCGTGGTCGGCTGGGGGAGTGCAGCTGCTTCCCGTCCCGGTCCGTCGGTTCGCCGCCTGGTGCGCCGTCCTCCTGCTCGCCGCCGGGGTCGGCTACCTCGGCGTCCGGCTCTGCGTGGAGCTGCGGACCGCCGTGGTCCCCGCGCTGCTCGCGCTGCTCGGGACCGCGCTGCTGCGCCCGCTGTACCGGCGGCTGGTGGCGGCGCGTGTGCAGCGGTCGCTGGCCGCGGGGCTCACCTGTGTGGCCGTGGTCGCGGTGGCCGGCGGGGCCGTGTACATCGTGGTCGCCGCGCTCGTCGACAGCGGCGACCAGATCGTCGCGTCGCTGCGGACCGCCGCGCGGGACCTCGCCGACCACTTCGGGGCGGCCGGCACCTCGCTGGACGACCTGGCCTCCAACGCCCGGGAGCTGCTGGGCAAGTTCGGCGGGACGGCCGCCTCGGGGGTGATCAGCGGGGTCAGCGTGGTCGGGGAGACCGTCGCCATGGCCGTACTGGCGCTGCTGCTGGTCTTCTTCTTCCTGCGGGACTCCGACCGGGCCGTGGGCACCGTGCGCGCGCTGGTGCCGCACAGCGGCGGGGACATGGTGGAGGCGATGGCCCGGCGGGCCTTCGGGGCCGTCGAGGGGTTCATGCGGGGGACCACGATCATCGCTCTGATCGACGCGGTCTGCATCACCGTGGGACTGCTGGTGCTGCGCGTCCCCGGGGCCCTGGGGCTCGGGGCGCTGGTCTTCGTCGGCGCGTACATTCCCTACCTCGGCGCGTTCATCTCCGGCGCGGTGGCGGTGCTGGTCGCGCTCGCCGACCGGGGGTTCGTCATCGCGCTGTGGGCGCTCGGCGTGGTGGTCGCCGTGCAGCTGCTGGAGGGGCACGTGCTCCAGCCGGTGGTGCAGAGCCGTACCGTGCGGATGCATCCGGCGGTGGTGCTGCTGGCGCTGACCGCGGGGGCCTCGGTCGCGGGCATCCTCGGGATGCTGCTGGCGGTGCCGCTGACCGCCGCCGGGGTCGGCATCGTGCACGAGGTGCAGAACCGCTACGCGGAGACCGGCCCGGCCGCCGGCACCGCGGACTCGTAGAGGTCGAACCAGATGCTCTTGCCGTCGCCGCGCGGGGTGACGCCCCACTCGTCGGCGAGCATCTCGATCAGCATCAGGCCCCGCCCGGAGGACGCCATCTCGCCCGGACTGCGCTTGTGCGGCAGGTCGTGGCCGGCGTCGGTGACCTCGACCCGGATGCGGCGGCCGCCGGGATCGCCGGTGACCTCGGCGACCATCAGCGCGTCGGCGTCGGTGTGCACCAGGACGTTGGTCAGCGTCTCGGAGAGCAGCAGCACCGCGGAGTCCTTCTGGTCCTCGCTGGGCCAGTCGTACAGCAGGTCGCGCAGATGCCGGCGCGCGGTGCCGATCCGCTCCGGCTCGGCCTGCGCGACCGTGAGCATCGTGCGGCGGCCCGGCGGACGGGGGCGGGCCGCGTCGCCGCAGTTGTCGTCCTTTCCCGACCGGCAGAGCATCAGGAAGGCGATGTCGTCCTCCCGGCGGTCGGCGAGCGGGCCGGTGGTGTGGTGGGAGGACGGCCCGTGGACGGCCTGGACCATCGCGTCGGCCAGTTCCTCCAGGCCGCTGGCGCGGTGTTCCTCCAGGACGGCGCGCAGCCGCAGCCAGCCGGACTCCAGGTCGTGGCCGCCGGTCTCCAGCACCCCGTCGGTGATCAGCATCAGCGTCTCGCCGGGCTCCAGCGCGAACCGCGTGGTGGGGTAGTCGCTGTCCGGGTCGACGCCCAGCGGCAGCCCGCCGGCCGTGGCCCGGACCAGCACCGTCCCGTCCGCCATCCGCATCCCCGGGTCGAGGTGGCCGGCGCGGGCGGTCTCCAGGGTCCCGGTGGCGGGGTCGACCTCGACGTAGAGGCAGGTGGCGAAGCGGGTGTCGCCGGGGTCGTCGGCGGTCTGGGTGAGCCCGTGGAAGAAACGGGAGGCGCGGGAGAGCACCGCGTCGGGACGGTGGCCCTCGGAGGCGTAGGCGCGCAGGGCGATGCGCAGCTGGCCCATCAGCCCCGCGGCCCGTACGTCATGCCCCTGTACGTCGCCGATGACCAGGGCGAGACGGCCGTGGGGCAGCGGGATCACGTCGTACCAGTCGCCGCCCACCTGGAGTCCGCCGCCGGTGGGGACGTAGCGGGCGGTGATCCGCACGCCCGGGATCTGCGGGCCCACCGCGGGGAGCATGGAGCGCTGGAGCCCGTCGGTCAGCTCCCGCTGGGTCTCGTCCGCGCTCGCCCGGGACAGCGCCTGCGCCATCATCCGGGCCACGGTGGTCAGCACCGACCGCTCGTCCGGGGTGAAGGTGACCGGGTAGGAGAAGGCGGCCATCCAGGCGCCCATCGTGCGGCCCGCCACGGTCAGCGGCAGGAACGCCCAGGAGTGCCGGTGGAAGGACTTGGCCAGCGGCCAGGTGAGCGGGTAGCGGGCGGCGTACTCCTCGGGGGAGGAGAGGTAGACGGCGCGGCCGGTGCGGACCACCTCGGCGGCCGGGTAGTCGGTCTCCAGCGCCATCCGGGCGAACGGGCTGTCCTGGCGCTCCGGCTGGGTGCGGTGGCCGATGATGACCAGCTCGTCGCCCTCGACGCCGAAGACGGCCAGCCCGTCCGGCGAGAACCCCGGCATCGACAGCCCCGCCGCGACCCGCAGCACCTCCTCCGTCGACCGCGCCTCGGCCAGTGCCCGGCCCGCGTCCAGCAGGAACGCCTCGCGGGAGCGGCGCCAGTCACCGGTGACCGCGCCGCTCCCTGCGGCGGTGCCCGGCGACGGCTCGGTGACCTCCTGGAGGGTGCCGACCACGCGGTAGGTCTTGCTCCCGGGGTCGAAGGAGGGCTTGGAGCGGCTGCGGGCCACCCGGACGACCCGGCCCTGTTCGTCCACGATCCGGACGCGGACCTCGGCGACCGTGCCCTCGGTGGCGGCGAGCCGGACGACGCCGATGATCTCGTTCCAGTCGACCGGGTGCAGCCGGGAGCGGACCTCGGCCTGCTGGAGGCTGACCTGGCGGGCGGGCAGCCCGAGCAGCCGTGCCGCCTCGGCGTCGACCGTGACGAGCCCGGTGGCCGTGTCCCAGTGCCACAGGCCGGTCGCGAGGGCGGCCAGGACGTCCCCCACAGCGGGCAGGGGCTCACCAGTGCGCATTGCTCCACTCTATGGAGAGGTGATCGCAGGGTGCCACCGGTCGGGGTGACGGCCGCGGTGGAGCCAATGGGGAGGAAGTGGGGACCGGCCGCCCGGTACGCTGGGGTTGTTTCACGTGAAACACCCACAGTGAGACAGCCACCCCGATCCGCGAAGACTGGATGAACGACGATGCATCGGTACAGGTCCCACACCTGCGGCGAGCTCCGCGCCTCTGACGTCGGCAGCGACGTCCGGCTGAGCGGCTGGCTGCACAATCGGCGCGACCTGGGCGGCATCCTCTTCATCGATCTGCGCGATCACTACGGCATCACCCAGCTCGTCGCCCGTCCGGGCACGGACGCGTACGAGGCGCTGGACAAGCTGACCAAGGAGTCGACCGTCCGGGTGGACGGCAAGGTCGTCTCGCGCGGTGCCGAGAACGTCAACCCGGACCTGCCCACCGGTGAGGTCGAGGTCGAGGTGGGCGAGGTCGAGCTGCTCGGCGCCGCCCAGCCGCTGCCGTTCACCATCAACACCGAGGACGGGGTGAACGAGGAGCGGCGCCTGGAGTACCGCTTCCTGGACCTGCGCCGTGAGCGCATGCACCGCAACATCATGCTGCGTACGTCGGTGATCTCCTCGATCCGCAGCAAGATGGTCGCCCTCGGCTTCAACGAGATGGCGACGCCGATCCTGACCGCCACCTCCCCCGAGGGCGCCCGCGACTTCGTCGTCCCCTCCCGGCTGCACGCGGGCCGCTTCTACGCGCTGCCCCAGGCGCCGCAGCAGTTCAAGCAGCTGCTGATGATCTCGGGCTTCGACCGCTACTTCCAGATCGCGCCCTGCTTCCGCGACGAGGACGCCCGCGCCGACCGCTCGCCGGGCGAGTTCTACCAGCTCGACGTCGAGATGAGCTTCGTCGAGCAGGAGGACGTCTTCCAGCCGATCGAGAAGCTGATGACGGAGCTGTTCACGGAGTTCGGCGGCGGCCGTGAGGTGACCTCTCCCTTCCCGCGCATCCCGTTCCGCGAGGCGATGCTCAAGTACGGCTCCGACAAGCCGGACCTGCGCGCCAAGCTGGAGCTGGTGGACATCACCGACATCTTCGAGGGCTCGGAGTTCAAGGCCTTCGCCGGCAAGCACGTGCGCGCGCTGCCGGTGCCGGACGTCTCCGGTCAGCCGCGCAAGTTCTTCGACCAGCTCGGTGACTACGCCGTCTCCCAGGGCGCCAAGGGGCTGGCCTGGGTGCGGGTGGGCGAGGACGGTTCGCTGACCGGCCCGATCGCCAAGTTCCTGACGGAGGAGAACGTCGCGGAGCTGACCAAGCGGCTGTCGCTGGCCGCCGGGCACGCGGTGTTCTTCGGCGCGGGCGAGTTCGACGAGGTCTCCAAGATCATGGGCGCGGTGCGGGTCGAGGCCGCCAAGCGCGCCGGGCACTTCGAGGAGAACGTCTTCCGGTTCTGCTGGATCGTGGACTTCCCGATGTACGAGAAGGACGAGGAGACGGGGAAGATCGACTTTTCCCACAACCCGTTCTCGATGCCGCAGGGCGGCATGGAGGCATTGGAGTCCCAGGACCCGCTGGACATCCTGGCCTGGCAGTACGACATCGTCTGCAACGGCGTGGAGCTGTCCTCCGGCGCGATCCGGAACCACGAGCCGGACATCATGCTGAAGGCGTTCGAGATCGCCGGTTACGACGCGGAGACCGTGGAGCGCGAGTTCGCCGGCATGCTGCGCGCGCTGCGCTTCGGCGCCCCGCCGCACGGTGGCATCGCCCCCGGCGTCGACCGCATCGTCATGCTGCTGGCCGACGAGCCCAACATCCGCGAGACCATCGCCTTCCCGCTCAACGGCAACGCCCAGGACCTGATGATGGGCGCCCCGACGGAGCTGGACGAGTCCCGGCTCAGGGAGCTGCACCTGTCGGTGCGCAAGCCGCAGCCGAAGTAGGCGCCCGAGCCGCGCCGAAGCAGGCGCCGGTACGAGAAAGGGGCCCGGGACGACTGTCCCGGGCCCCTTTCGTCATAGCCGTCGTGTCTCAGTCCTTCGTGCCGCCGCCCAGCTTGCGGGTGCGGCGGCGCAGGGCCGGGCCGAGGCGGACCAGGAGGCGCTTGTCGATGCCGGTGACCCTGCGGTCGACGGCGGCCAGGGACTTGCGGGTGGCGGCGAGTTCCGCGGCGAGGGCGTCCAGCTGCTTCGCCGTCGCCTCCGCGCGCTTGTCGGCCGCGGCCAGCTTGGCGCGCAGGTCCTTGTTCTCCTTGGCCTGCTTGCGGGCCTGCTCTCGGGTCCGCTCGCCGGCCGCGGTGATCTGCTCGCGCAGACGGCTGAAGCGGTAGCGCAGCTGTCCGTCGTCCGAGCCGTCCCAGACCGGCAGGGAGGCGGGCAGGTCGAGAGAGGCCATCCGCGTCTCGAAGGCGGCGCCGCCGTCGCCGTGCGTGTAGGTGTTCTTCAGGTCGTTGCGGTCCAGGAAGGCGACGATCCGCTCGAAGCGTTCGCCGTGGCCCTTGAGCATCGCGGAGAAGTCGGCGTTCTCGTACAGGTCGCGCGGGTCGGTGTCGGCGGGCAGGTCCGCCAGCGACCGGTGCGGGATGTCGAAGTACCGGCACAGCTCCAGGGTGCGCGAGTCATGGGTGAGGACGACGCTGGGGGTGCCGGCGAGCAGGGCGGCGACGTTGCCGTGGATGCGGGTGCCGTAGGCGAAGTCGTAGTCCCGCAGTTCCTTGATCCAGGTCGCCGGGTCCAGGGGCATGCGCACCTTGTTCTCACGCAGCAGGGGGTGGGTGAGGTGGCGCGGGAAGGGGTCGGTGACGCCTGACTCGGGGGTGGTGTCGCCCCAGAGCAGCAGTTCGGCGTCGTCGGTGTTCTGGGCGTAGTACGTGAGGTGCGGGTAGTGCTCCCAGGCGTGCCGGGCGATGCCGGCGATGTCGCCGACGGGTATCGCGTCCGGCGAGAGGTTGACGGCGACGCGGGAGGCGGCGGTCAGCTCGGCGGTCCGGATCTCCGGGAACGTGGCGCCGTACAGGAACATCGACGGGCAGCCGATGATGTCGACGTCCTTGAAGCCCAGGCCGTTCAGATAGCCGGCGGTCAGTTCGCCGCGGACGCCGATGGAGGCGGACCGTTCCAGGACGGCGGCGGCGAAGCGCTTGACGGAGGCCGCCATCGGGTCGAGCCAGCCGGTGTCGTAGTCGTCGGGGGCCTGGGCGCCGACGCCGAAGACCACCACCGGGATGGTGAGCTGCTCGATGAGGGTGGAGAGCCGGTCCAGCGAGGCGTGGAAGCTCGGGCGGAAGGCGTTGGCGAGCGGTACGACGAACACGTCGTACCGCTCGTTGATCTCCGCGGCGCGGCGGGCCGAGGGGTCGGTGCGGATGCCGTTGGAGGTCACCTCGGTGTCCGGTGCCGAGAGCATCTTGTGGGCGGAGTCGCTGAACAGCAGGTTGCCGGTGTTGGTGCCGATCAGATCCTGCTGGATGAACTCCGTCGGGGTGGCCACGCGGAACGGGCTTTTCCCGGAGCGGATGAGGATGCGCTTCACGACGGTCCCTCGGTACGCGGGCGGACTCGGCTGCGTACCGGTCGGCGCGACCGCGACGCACACCCGTGCGGGGGATGTGTGTTCGATATGACCGCACATCCACCGGACGGGTGAGCAAACCTTATACGTCGGGTGAATGAGGCGTGAAGCGGTGGTGGTGGCCCGGAAACCGGCGAGGGGTCCTAGCCGGCCACGAACTGGGTCAGGATCGCCTGGACCTCGTAGATGTCGACGCCCTTGGTGAAGGTCTTCTGGAGGGGCGCGGGGGTGCCGGAGAGCCAGATCTTCAGCTCGGCGTCGAGGTCGAAGTGGCCGGCCGTCTCGACGGAGAAGTGGGTGATGCTGCGGTACGGGACGGAGTGGTACTCCGTCTTCTTGCCGGTGATGCCCTGCTTGTCGATCAGGATCAGGCGGCGGTCGGTGAAGAGGATGGTGTCGCGGATCAGGAGGTACGCGGCGTGCACCTGCTCGCCGTGGCCCAGGAGGCGCGCGTACTCCTGGGCCGCCTGCGCCGGGTTGATGCTGTGGGCGTTGCCGAAGAGTGCCATGAGATCTGTCCCTCAGATGAGCCGCGGCGACGGCCGGGCGGCCCGCCTGGGGCGATCGTGACAGAGCGCGGGGCCGGGGAGAAGGTTCCGCTCTCCCCGGCCCCGCGCTTGTGGCACGTGTGTTACGCGGCCGGCTTCTCCTCAAGACGCGGGAAGAGGACCGCGCCCTTGGTCACCGTCGAGCCGGCCGGCAGCCGGCCCCAGTCCGCGGCGTCCTGGATCCGCTGCTCGGCGAGGGCGCCCAGGGAGTCCTCCGCGCCGAGGGAGTCCCAGAGCTTCCGGGAGGTCTCCGGCATGACCGGGTTGAGCAGCACGGCGACGGCGCGGAGCGACTCGGCGGCCGTGTAGAGGATGGTGGCCAGGCGGGCCCGGCCCTCGTCCGAGGTGTCCTTGGCCACCTTCCACGGCTCCTGCTCCGTGATGTAGCCGTTGACCTGCTTGACGAAGTCGAAGATGGCCAGGATGCCGCCCTGGAAGTCCAGCTCGTCGCCGATGCGGCGGTCGGCCTCCGCGACGGCCTTCGTCAGGCCGTCCTTGACCGCCTGCTCGGCCTCGCCGTCCGCCGTGGCCTCGGGCAGGGAGCCGCCGAAGTACTTGCCGACCATGGCGGCGACGCGGGAAGCGAGGTTGCCGTAGTCGTTGGCCAGCTCGCTGGTGTAGCGGGCGGAGAAGTCCTCCCACGAGAACGAGCCGTCCTGGCCGAAGGCGATCGCGCGCAGGAAGTACCAGCGGTAGGCGTCCACGCCGAAGTGCGAGGTCAGGTCCTGCGGCTTGATGCCGGTCAGGTTCGACTTCGACATCTTCTCGCCGCCGACCATCAGCCAGCCGTTGGCGGCGACCTTGCCGGGCAGGGGCAGGCCCTGGGCCATCAGCATGGCCGGCCAGATCACCGCGTGGAAGCGGAGGATGTCCTTGCCGACCAGGTGCACGTCGGCGGGGAAGGTCTCCTCGAACTTCTGCTGGTTCTGGTTGTAGCCGACCGCCGTGGCGTAGTTCAGCAGCGCGTCGATCCACACGTAGATGACGTGCTTCTCGTCCCAGGGGATCGGGATGCCCCAGTCGAAGGTCGAGCGTGAGATGGAGAGGTCCTGCAGGCCCTGGCGGACGAAGTTCACGACCTCGTTGCGCGCGGACTCGGGCTGGATGAAGTCCGGGTTGGCCTCGTAGTGGGCGAGGAGCTTGTCGCCGTACGCGCTCAGCTTGAAGAAGTAGTTCTCCTCGCTGAGGATCTCCACCGGCTTCTTGTGGATCGGGCACAGCTTCTGGCCCGCGTACTCGCCCTCGCCGTCGAGCAGCTCGCCGGGGAGCTTGTACTCCTCGCAGCCCACGCAGTACGGGCCCTCGTAGCCGCCCTTGTAGATCTCGTCCTTGTCGTACAGGTCCTGCACGAACTCCTGGACACGGTCGGTGTGCCGCTGCTGCGTGGTGCGCATGAAGTCGTCGTTGGCGATGTCGAGGTGCTCCCAGAGGGGCTTCCACGCCTCGTCGACCAGCTTGTCCGCCCACTGCTGCGGGCTGACGCCGTTCGCCTCCGCCGTGCGCATGATCTTCTGACCGTGCTCGTCCGTGCCGGTGAGGTACCACACCTTCTCACCGCGCTGGCGGTGCCAGCGGGTGAGCACGTCGCCTGCGACGGTCGTATAGGCGTGGCCCAGGTGAGGAGCGTCGTTGACGTAGTAGATGGGGGTCGAGACGTAGAACGCCTTCGACCCCTGCTTCTCGGTTCCAGTGGCCGCCATGGTCGAAATCCTACTTGGCCTGGGGAGATCCACTCACCCGCGTTTCCGGGCGCCAGGACGCGAGGACGCCCTCGTACAGCTCCTTGTCGGTCAGCTCGCGCGGGTCCTGGCCGGCGAGGAAGTACGACGTGTTGCCGGTCTTGAGCTTGCGGAGGTAGTCGAACGCCTTGTTCTCCGGGTCACCGAAGGCGACGAAGGAGAAGAAGAGGGAGGGGTGGGTCTCCGCCGCCTCGGTGAGGGCCTGGGTGGCGGGGGTCTTGGCGTCGGGGGCGCCGTCCGTCTGGAAGATCACCAGGGCGGGGGCGGTGGGGTCCGCGGACCGGTCGTGGAGGGAGAGGATCTCGGCGACGGCGGCGTGGTAGCTGGTGCGGCCCATGCGGCCCAGCTCCGCGTGGGTGGTGTCGATCTTGTTCTCGTGGTCGGTGAGGGTGAGGGTGGTCGTTCCGTCGATCTCCGTGGAGAAGAAGACGACGGGGACGGCGGGGTCGGTCTCGACGTGCGCGGCGAGGGCGAGCGCCTGGTCGGCGAGGGCCTGGGCGGAGCCGTCCTTGTAGTACGGGCGCATGCTCGCGGAGCGGTCGAGGACGAGGTAGACCTTGGCGCGGGTGCCGGTGAGGTCCTTCTTGCGGAGGGTGGCGGCGGCGGCCTTGTGGGCGGGGAGGAGGCGGGGGGCGCGGGATCGGATGCGGGCGGGCGGGGTGGCGGGGGTTTTGGCCTCGCCTTCGGCTTCGGCCTCCTTCGTTTTCCCATCCGCACTGCCCGTGCTGCTTTCGTCTTCGGGTGCGGGTGGCCCCTGTGGGGCTGCTTCGACGTCGGCGGCTGCGGGTTCGGGGGCCGGTTCGGGGGTGGGGGCGGCGGCCGGTGCCGGTTCCGGTTCCGGTTCGGGGGTCGGGGTCGGGGTCGGAGCCGGGGTCGGTTCCGGTTCCGTCGTTGCCTCGGGCTCGGGGGTGGGCTCGGGCTCGCGGACAGGCTCGGGCTCGGGGGTCGGCGCGGGCTCCGGCTCAGGCGTGGGCTCGGGCTCCGGGGTCGGCGCGGGCTCCGGCTCAGGCGTGGGCTCGGGCTCCGGGGTCGGCGCGGGCTCAGGCGTGGGCTCGGGTTCCGGGGCCGGCGTGGGCTCGGGTTCCGGGGCCGGTTCCGTTGCCGTAGGGCCGGGGGTGTCGTCGGGGGACGGGGACGGCTTGGGGACCGTGAGGTTGTCGAAGGCGGCGGTGACCAGCTCGTGTACGTCGTCGGGGGCGTCCTCGGTGGACGTGCGCGGCTCCGGGACCCCCGGCGCGGGCTCGGGCCGGGACGGGGACGGGGACGGGACCTTGGGCTCCTCCGTGGGAGGAGGCGTGGGTGCCGTGGCCTCCGCCGGCGGCGCCGTCGGTTCCGGCGTCGGGGCCGTCTCCTGTGTGGCCTCCTCCGGCTGGGCGGACCGCGCTTTGCGTGAGCGGCCGAACGCGTTCCGCAGGAGAGTGAGAATGCCCATGTGCGCAACCCTTCGCATGAGTTGAAGCCCGCCAATCCCTGGCCAGGACGGACACGTAAGGTTAGCGGCCTCCGCTTCCGCTTCGGGCCACGGTCTGGCACACGGACCGGGCCCGCGTCAAGGGCCGCTTCCGGCCGGTCTGAGCGTGGCGTCCCGGTGGCGAGCAACGTCCCGACGATTGCCCTCAGTTCACCCCCTGTTCATTCGGGCGCCCGACTGCCGCACATATGTGCCCCTACGGTCACGCTGACACCAAGGGCATCCAAGGGGAGAGCAAAAGTGCGCAAGCTGCTGCCGTTGATCGGAACACCGTCCGGTTCCCACCCTGGCGGCCGTTCCGCCATGACCTGTCGTTTCCGGTGTGGTGACGCCTGCTTCCACGAGGTGCCCAACACCAGTGACAACGAGTACGTCGGTGACGTCATCGCCGGCGCGCTCAGCCGCCGGTCGATGATGCGGGCCGCCGCCGTGGTCACCGTCGCCGCGGCGGGCGCCGGCGCGGTCACCGTCGGTGCCGCTCCCGAGGCGCAGGCGGCCGCGGCCGCCGGCAAGGGCAAGGGGCACGGCCACGGACACGGCCAGAGCAAACCGAAGGGTGCGCGCGGGCTGCGCTTCACGCCCGTGGCGCCCAACACCGACGACGCCGTCACCGTGCCGGACGGCTACCGGCAGAACGTCGTGATCCGCTGGGGCGAGCCCATCCTGCGCGGCGCCCCCGCCTTCGACCCGGAGAACCAGACCGCGAAGGCCCAGGCCGGTCAGTTCGGGTACAACAACGACTTCCTCGCGCTGCTGCCGCTGGACGAGCGCGGCCGTCAGCTGCTCGTGGCCAACCACGAGTACACCGACGAGGTGCTCATGTTCCGCGGCTACGACGCGGAGAACCCGACCCGCGAGCAGGTCGAGATCGCCTGGGCCGCGCACGGCCTGTCCGCCGTGGTCGTCGAGGAGGACCGCAGGACCGGCAAGCTCACGCCCGTCACCCGGCACCAGCTCAACCGCCGCGTCACCGCCACCACCGAGTTCCGGCTGACCGGCCCGGCCGCCGGCTCCGACCTGCTGAAGACCTCCGCCGACCGGACGGGCAGGAAGGTGCTCGGCACCCTCAACAACTGCTCCGGCGGCACCACCCCGTGGGGCACCACGCTGCACGGCGAGGAGAACTTCAACCAGTACTTCGCCAACAGCAGCCGCACCACCGACAAGCGGTACGGCATCGGCACCGGCGCCACCGAGCGCAAGTGGGAGCGGTTCGACAAGCGCTTCGACGTCGCCCAGGAGCCCAACGAGGTGCACCGCTTCGGCTACGTCGTCGAACTGGACCCGTACGACCCGCACTCCACGCCCCGCAAGCACACCCTGCTGGGCCGGTTCAAGCACGAGGCCGCGACCGTGCGGCTGACCTCGGACGGGCGTCCGGTCGTGTACACCGGCGACGACGAGCGGTTCGACTACTTCTACAAGTTCGTCGGCAGCAAGCGGATGAAGAAGGGGTCCTCCCGGGCCGCGCGCGAGCACAACCTCTCCCTGCTCGACGAGGGGACGCTGTACGTCGCCAAGCTCACCGGCGACTCCCCGGCGATCGAGATCGACGGCACGGGCAAGCTGCCGGGCGACGGCGAGTTCGACGGCAGCGGCGTGTGGATCCCGCTGGTCACCGCCGACGAGGACGGCGCCGTCTCGCACGTGGAGGGGATGAGCGCCGAGGAGGTGTGCGTCTTCACCCGCCTCGCCGGTGACAAGGTCGGCGCCACCAAGATGGACCGGCCCGAGGACATCGAGCCGTCGCCGAAGACCGGCAAGGTGTACGTCGCCCTCACCAACAACACCAACCGCGGGGTCGGCTCCAACGCCAAGGCGGACGAGGCCAACCCGCGCAACGCCAACAAGCACGGGCACGTCCTGGAGCTGACCGAGCACCGGGGGCGCGCCGACAGCCTGAAGTTCGGCTGGTCGCTGTTCCTGGTCGCCGGTGACCCGGAGGACTCCGCGACGTACTTCGCGGGCTTCCCGAAGGAGAACGTCAGCCCGATCTCCTGCCCGGACAACGTGGCCTTCGACGACCACGGCAACCTGTGGCTCTCCACCGACGGCAACGCGCTCGGCACGCACGACGGCCTCTTCGGTGTCGCGACCTCCGGCGAGCGGCGCGGTGAGCTGAAGCAGTTCCTGACCGTGCCGACCGGCGCCGAGACCTGCGGTCCGCTCATCCAGGACCGGCGGGTGCTGGTCGCCGTGCAGCACCCGGGCGAGGTGGACGGCGCCTCGGTGGAGAACCCGGCCAGCACCTGGCCCGACGGGGCGGGCAAGATCGTGCGCCCGGCGGTCGTGGCGGTGTGGCGCGCGGACGGGTCCGACATCGGCGTCTGAGACGCGTCCGAGAGGCGCCTGAGAGGTGTTTGAGAGGCGTCTGAGAGGTGTTTGAGAGGCCCTGAGGGCCTCAGGATCACCCGTACCGGGCCGGGTCAGCCGGCCCGGTGCAGGGTGAGGTCGACGAGCAGGGCCCGGTGGTCGGTGCCGTCCAGGTCGAGGAACCGGGCCTCGTGTGAGGTGAAGTCCTCCGAGACCAGTACGTGGTCGATCTGGACCCCGAAGGTGGGCGCCGTCAGGGCCGGCCAGCTCGCGGTCCGCCCGGAACCGGCCAGCCGGGCCGCGTCGCGCAGTCCCGTGTCCAGCAGCGGCCGGAACGCGGCGTGGTCCTGGGAGGCGTTGAAGTCGCCGGCCAGGACGGTGGGGGTCTTGTCGTCCCGGGCGACGGTGTCGTGCAGCGCGTCCAGCTCCTCGCGCCAGACGTCGGTCTGGCCGGGCAGCGGGGGCATGGGGTGGGCGAGCTGGAGCCGTACGTCGGTGCCGCTGATCTCCGCGACGGCGGCGGGCATGCCCATCGTGGCCTCGACGCCCTCGGCGGCCCGGAGCGGGTAGCGGCTGAGGATGACGGAACCCTTCGAACCGTCGCCCTCGACGGCCCGGCGGCCCGGGTAGGTCTTGCCCAGCTCCCGGCGGAGCGTCGTGTCGCAGGCCCGGTCGCACTCCTGGACGAACACGAGGTCCGGCTCCTCGCGGCGGACGGCGGTGACGAGGGCGTCGGTGGCCTGCCCGAACTCGACGTTCGAGGTCAGGACGCGCAGCTCGGCGAAGGCCGGGCCGATGGGGTCGCCGGTCCTGCCGTAGGGCTGCAGGAACCAGGCCAGCAGGCCGAGCAGCAGCACTCCCCAGAGCGCGCCGAACCACCAGTGGGTGAACACGGCGATCACGAGCGCGATGCCGAGGGGTATGAGCAGCCAGGGCAGGAACGCCAGGAGCTGCGGTACCGGGGTGATGCCGTCGGTGTCGGCGGTCCGGCAGCCGAGGACCACGCTCAGAGCGGTGAGCAGCAGGACCGCGCAGGTGAGGGCGGCCCGCCGGCCGGCCCGTCTGCGGCGTACGTGCCGGGGGACCGCCCATGCGGCGGCCCTGGTGTCCGTGTTCAAGTCCCGGCCTTCCGCTCGGTGAAACAGGTGGTCCGTTTCGGTCTCTCCCTGAAATCCTTCATCAAAGACGGGATGAGCGGTCGGAAAGTTCCCCTGGCCTTCCGGGAGCGGGAACAGCGGGTGTCCGGCGGCGGACGCGGCCGGTGAGCCAGGACACCAGCGCGACGGTCAGACCGAGGGCGACGAGGAGCCAGGCCGCGGTGCGCAGGGTGGCCGTCAGGGCGTCGTAGACGGCCCCGGCGGCCGGGCCGTGCACCGTGCCCGGCAGTTCGGCCAGGGTGAGGCGGCGGCCGACGGCGACGGCCAGGGCGAGCAGCGCGCCGCCCAGGGCCGTGCCGAGTCCGGCGGCGGTGACGGCGCGGCGGCGCCGGGCGGCGACCGCGATGCCGGTGACGGCGCAGGCGACGGCGGCGAGGGGGAGCCAGACGGCGGCGACGTCCAGCGCGCGGTAGCCCCGGCGCAGCCGGTCCGCCTCGGCGGCGCCGAGGACGGTGACCGGGGTGGGGTGTACGGGGATGCGGTGCGCGAACGGTACGTGGTCCCGGACGAGCTGGTGTCTGACGCGGGCGGTGACGGGAGCCAGGTCGACGGTGACGGGGCGGTGGTCGTCGGCGCGGGGCGGCCGGCGCAGGGCGCGGACGACGGCGTCGTGGACGGTCCGGTTGGCGGCGTCCCAGCCGGCCCGGAACGCCTCGGTGCGGGTGAAGGAGCGGGCGGCGTCGTGCACGAAGAGGCGGGTGGTGCCGGGGGCGGGTCCCGGGCCGAGGTGGCTGGACACGCCGTCCCGGACGGTGTCCGCGACGGCGTCCCGGACGCGGGGGTCGGCGGCGAGGGGCGCCATGGCGTCGACGTAGCGGCCGGTGTCGGACAGGGCGTAGGCCGCCCAGGCGGCGAGGGTGCCGCAGGGGGCGAGGAGGCAGGCGAGGGCGATCAGTACGGCCGACAGGGCGTGCCGGAGGCGGGGGCGGGGGCGGAGACGCAGACGTGGGGCCACGGGTCCAGGCAAGACGGCCGGGGGGTGGCGGGCGAGCGGCCCGACTGCATGTGGGGGCATGCGATGGGCCGGACGGGTGGGACGACCGCCCCCGCCGTCGCCCTCGCCGGGCGCGCACGACACGCGGCGGGGTGCGGGGTCCGCGGCCGGATCGTCGACGGGTGCCCCCGTACGGGTACGGGCGCGAGGGCGCGTGGGCGCCGGGGGCCGGGGGCGGGGAGGTCGCCGTCGGCGTGGATGCCCGTGACCGGTGGGTGCCGGTGCCTGGCCGTCCGGGCCGGTGAGGCGTTGTGCCCTGCTGGGCTGGCCTGTGAGTTGGCGGGGGTGGGTTGGTCAGGCGGGGCGGTGGGTGCTGGTGTCTGGCTGTCGGGGCTGGTGAGGCGTTGTGTCCTGCTGGGCTGGCCTGTGAGTTGGCGGGGGTGGGTTGGTCAGGCGGGGTGGTGGGTGCTGGTGTCTGGCTGTCGGGGCTGGTGAGGCGTTGTGTCCTGCTGGGCTGGCCTGTGAGTTGGCGGGGGTGGGTTGGTCAGGCGGGGTGGTGGGTGCTGGTGTCTGGCTGTCGGGGCTGGTGAGGCGTTGTGCCCCGCTGTGCTGGCCTGTGAGTCGGCGGGAGGCGGGCCGGTCAGGCCGTGCGCCGGTGAGTCCGGCTGCCCCGGCCGGTGAGTCGCGCGCCTGGCTGCCCCGGCCGGAGAGGACGGGGCTGCCAGGGCCCGGCAGGAGGGGACGGGGCTGCCAGGGCCCGGCAGGAGGGGACGGGGCTGCCAGGGCCCGGCAGGAGAGGACGGGGCAGCCAGGGCCCGGCAGGAGGGGGCGGGGCTGCCAGGGCGCGGCCAGAGGGGGGCGGGGCCGTGACGGGTGGGCCGGTCAGCGCAGGCGGTGGCCGGTCGCGTCCTCCTGGGTGTAGTAGCGGTAGAACAGCGTGACGAACATGGCCGCCGCCACCGCCACCGAGATGCCCGCGGACAGGAGCAGGCTCCGGCCGGACTGGTTGATCAGGAAACCCACCGCGCAGCCGGTGAACGCGGCCCACAGCAGCGCGTGCTGTTCACGCCGTAGCCGTGCGGCGACCGCGCGGACGACGGAGTACAGCACCACGAAGACGAGCGCGGTCAGCCAGCCGAACAGCAGGTTCCAGCCGGTGATCTCGGTGCCGTGGCGCCGGTTGGCCGCGGCCCACCAGCCGTAGACCAGCCCCAGCAGGACCGGCACCGCCCACTTCGCCACCAGGTGGGTCCGGGGACCGAAGACGTCGGAGTCCGGCGCCGGTGCCCGTGTCCCGCGGTCCCGCCCGCTCGTCGTACCGCCGTATCCGGTTTCCGCGTGCGCCATGAGGACGCTCCTCTCTGTCCTGGCCCCCGCCTACCAGGTCACACCCGGTGCCGCGGCCGGGCAACTCAGGATGCGGGCGCGGCGGGCGCGTGTTTCGCTGGGCGGGTGAGCGGTCGCGTCCGGATGAGGCCGGTGAGCCGGCCGTCGCGTGGCCGGCCGGGACGGAGCGGCCGGCTGTCCGGTGACCCGGGTGCCGTGCACCGGAACCCGTTGGTGCGGGTGGGCGGCCTCGGCGCCGGCTGGGTCCCGCCGCTGCTGCTGCTGATCGGCGTCGCGGCGGCCGACGCGAACACCGGCGGCGAGTTCCGGATGATCTCCTGGATCGTGCTGGTCCCCGGGATCGCCTCCGCCCTGTGCGGGGTGTGGGGCACCGCCGTCTACGCGGCCCTCGCCGTCGCCACGTACGTCACCGTGGACAGCGCCTGGCCGCACCAGTACCAGAGCGGGCTGCCCGACTTCATCCTCGTCGCCGTGGGCGGGCTGCTGGCCACCCTGGCCTGTGCGCTGCGGGTGCGCGGGGAGCGGCGGATGCTGCACATCCGGGACGTCGCCGACACCACCCGCCGCGTGGTGCTGCGCCCGCTGCCGCCGGGCTGGGGCGGCCTCGACCACGCCGCCGTCTACCTCCCGGCCGACGCCGAGGCCCGGGTCGGCGGCGACTTCTACGACATCCAGCCCGGCCCGCACGGCACCCGCGTCCTCGTCGGTGACGTGCAGGGCAAGGGGCTGGGCGCGGTGGAGACGGCGGCGGCGCTGCTCGGCGCCTTCCGGGAGGCCGGCTACCACGAGGCGGACCTGGCGACGGTCGCCGAGCGGCTGGAGGTGCGTATGACGCGGCACCGCGGCCACACCGCGGCGGTCCGGGGCCGGGCGGGCGGCGGCGACCGGTTCGCCACCGCCGTCCTGGTCGGCTTCCCGCCCCAGGTGCCCGATGCCGTCGACACCGTCGTCTTCGGCCATGAACCGCCGCTCGCGGTCGGCCCGCGCGGCGTACGGGAGCTGCCCGTCGACGGCGGGCTGCCGCTGGGCCTGGCCGACCTCGGCTCCGGGCCGCCGCCGGTGCGCCGGCTGGAGCTGGCCGCCGACGAGACGCTGCTGCTGGTCACGGACGGGGTGACGGAGGCCAGGGACCGCGACGGGGTCTTCTACCGGCACGCCGAGGAGGTCGCCCGCGCCGTCGCCGCCGACGCCCGGGTCAGCGCGCCGCGCCGGCTCGTGCGCCTCGTGCGCGACGGCACGCTGCGGCACTGCGGCGGGCGGCTGGGCGACGACACGACGGTGTTCGCCGTCCGCCGCCGGTACCGGGCGTGAGGGCGCGGTGAGCGGTTCGCGCGACGGCGGCGAGCCCCCGGCTCCGGCCGGGGCGGGGGTCACACTTTCCGCCGGGTGCCCCTCTTCGCAGCCGCAGCGGTTACGGTGCTGACGTACGTGATCGACAGGGGAGGGGACATGCCCGGAACCGTGCTGCTGCTGGCGGCTTCGCCCGTGGGCAAGGGATGCCTGGTGGACGCGGCCTCGGTGCTCCCCGTCCTCGCGGCCGTCCCGCCCCCGGTGCTGTCCGGGACGGACACCGCCAACGTCGTCGAACTGGCCGACCCGCTCGACCCGCAGGCCGTGCTGACCCGGCTGCGGGCCGCCGCCGCGGCGCCCGGCCCGCTGACCGTGTACGTCACCGGACAGCTCCAGACCGACCGCCGCCAGCACCTGCCGCACCTGGCGCTGGCCCGCACCACACCGGCCACCGTCCGCTACACCGCCCTGCCCTGGCACTGGATCGCGGAGGAGCTGCGGCTGCGCCCGACCGGGGCGACGACGCTCGTCCTCGACCTGCACGCCGACCAGGAGACCTGGGAGTGGCTCCAGCGGCACCCGCTGGACTGCGGGCGCAACAACGCCGTCTACGGCCGCGTCGCGCCGCCCCCGGCCCGGCGCGGGACGGCGGTCCCGGCGTACATGCGCGGGGTCGCGACGATCCTGCGCAGCGGACACCGGCCGCCGTTGCAGCAGTTGCACGAGCAGGCGCTGGCCCGCGCCGCCGCCGAGAGCGGGGGCGGCCGCGTCCCCGACCTGGTGCTGACGGTGCCCGGCCCGGCCCCCGGCGACCCGCACGACGCCGTCACCGCGGCGGTGCAGGCCGGGCGGCACGCCGACGCCGACGCGCTGGCCGCCTCCCACGAGCGGGCCGCCGCCTACACGCACGGGCCGGCCTCCGAGGACGCGCTGCACTGGACGGAGGTCCGCGCCGACCTGGCGATGTTCGCCGGGGACCCGGTGCGCAGCTGCCGGGGCTGGCTGGAGGTGGCGCGGATGCGGCTCAACTCGGGGCAGGCGGCGGACGCGCCCGCCGTCGAGGCCGCCGTCGACCGGGCCCACCACCAGTGGGGGCAGATCCGCGATCCGCACCGGGCCCGTGAGCTGGGCCAGGTGCTGGCCGAGCTGCGGAGCCGGGTGCCCGGCCGGCGCGCGGGCGCCCTGGACCACGTACGCAAGCAGCTGGACCAGTTGCAGACCCAGGGCTGAACCCCGGTCCGGCCTGTCCGACCCCTCCCCGCCGCCCATTCCCGGTGCCATGATGGTGAGTTATGGCTAAGGGGGACGAAGTGGCCACACAGGACATCCGGGTACGGCTGGACGGCACCGCGACCGAGAGCGACATCGGTGCCCTGCGCAAGTGGCTGGAGCGGGAGAAGCCGCTGGACGAGCTGGTCCGCGCCGGGCGGCTGCGGATCCACGAACGCCCGCACACGGACGAGTCCGGCGCCCCGATGGGCGTCGGGATGGAGATCGTCGTGGCGGTGACGTCGGGGGCCGCCTCGGTGGTGTTCCGGGAACTGCTCGACCAGGTCAAGGGGGCCGTGGAGGCCTGGCGGACCAATCGCCGCGAGGTGGAGGACGGCGAACCGCCCGAGGGCCGTGTCGACCCGGTGAACCCCGACGACAGGTAGGCCGGTGGCCGGTTTCGACCCGCGCGGGCAGGTGAACCGGGCGCTGCTGGTCGGGGTGTCCGAGTACGACTTCACGGAGCCGCCGTACGGCGTGCCCTGCGACCTGCCCGCGGTCAAGCACAACCTCAACCGGCTGCGGGACGCGCTGCAGCGCGGCCGGGTCTTCGGCGAGCGGGAGATCGTGGTGTCCCGGTCGCCGACGCTGGACGACTTCAGCCGGTCGCTGCGCACCGCCGCCGAGGAGGCCGAGGGCGTCCTGCTGCTGTACTTCGCCGGGCACGGGGCGATCCCCAGCGCGGGCGACGAGCTGTTCCTCCAGATGCGCAACGCCAGTGTGGTGGCGGGCGGGCACGCGGTGTTCCCGGGCGCGGAGCTGTTCTCCAACGTGCTGACGATGCTCGCGGCCGGTCCGGCCCGGCGGATCGTGATCGTGCTGGACTGCTGTTTCGCGGGCAACGCGGCCTGGCTGTGGGAGACCTTCCGGGACAAGCGGCGGGTCCTGCTGCTGATGAGCGTGCAGGCCAACCACCGCACCGACGCGGGCGCTCCGGGCACGCCGACGCCGTTCACCGCCGAACTGCTGAGGCTGCTGGAGGAGCAGGGCGGGCGGGGCGGACGGGACGGGCGGGACGGCGGGGGGCTGTGGTTCGGGGGGCTCGCCGCGGCGCTGCGCGAGGCGATGGCGGCCGGCGGCCACCGTACGGTGCGGTCGGCGCCGTGGGAGCCGCAGAGCCGGGCCGAGCCGGGGGAGGACGTACTGCTGTGGGCGCCGGCGTCCGCCGCCGCGGACCCGGCGGCTCCGCCGCCCGCTTCTCAGCCGCCGCACCCAGGGCCCCGGCAGCCGGACCCCGGGCCCCGGCAGCCGCGCCCCGCGCCGCCCGGACCCCGCCGGCCCGGACTCCTCGACCGGACGGTCGCCGCCGTCGTGGCGGTGGCCTCCGCCGTGACCGGCGCCGTGGCCGGCGCGGTGACCGCGCTGTACCTGCTCGGGCGCCGGCTGCCGACCGTCCTCGTCGCCCTGCTCGCCCTCGCCCTGGCCGCCGCCGGCATCGGCACCTACCGGATCGTCTCCCCGCCCGGCTCCGGCGTGACCTGTGCCCCTCCCCCGGAGCTGCGCGTGCTGACCGACCCCGACCTGGAGCCGACCGTGCGGGCCGCCGCCGACGCGTACCTCACCTCGGACGAGAACACCACGGACGACGGCTGCCGCCGCGCCGGCCTCACCGTCTACAGCGCGGGCACCGCCGACGCGGTCACCGCGCTGCGCCGGCAGACCGGAGCCTGGCAGGAGCCCGGCGACGACCCCAACCCGCAGCGCGACGTGGGCCCGCAGCCGGACGTCTGGATACCCTCCTCCCCCGCCGACGTCGCCCGCGCGGCGGCGGGCCGGGACACCGACGCGGTCGCCGCGCTGGAGGAGGACGCGCAGCCGTTCGCGTACTCCCCCGTCGTCCTCGCCGTCCCGCAGGAGCTGGCCGCCGAGTCGCAGGACGAACGCGTCTCCGTCGCGCTCAACCGCATGATCGACGCCCTGCGCGGCCGGCGCGCGGACGCCGAGGTGCGCCGCCCGGACCCGGAGTTCGCGGACACCGGACTGCTCGCCACCATCGGCCTGTACGGCACCCACTCCGGCGCCGAGGCCCGGGACGCGGCCGGGGCCGAGCGCCGGGTCGCGCAGTCCGGCCCGCCCGCCCCGACCGCCGCCGAGCTGCTGTGCGCGCTGCCCGACGACGACGCCGTGGACGACCGCACCGCCGCCCTGGTCCCCGAGTTCCTGCTGCGCAGCGGTGTCGCCTGCGACAGCGCGCGGCGCACCCCGCGGATGGCCCAGTACCCCGGCGACGTACCCGGCCTGGAGCCGGTCTTCGTCCGGGTGCGCTGGCGGGGCGCCGACCGCGACGCGGCGGACCGGGAGGCCGCCGCCGACGGCTTCCGCCGGTGGCTGACCCGGACCGGCGGGCGCGAGGTGTTCGCCGAGGCCGGGTTCCGGGCGGCGGACGGGGAGCGGGCGCTGCTGGACGAGGACGGCCGGGCCGCGGGGGTGCTGGCGGCCCCGGCCCCGCTGATCGAACCGGCCGGACGGGACGCGATGGAGGCGGCGCTGGCGGCCTACCGGGACGTCGACGGGCCCGGCCGGGTGCTGTTCCTGCTCGACAGCTCTCGTTCGATGCGCGACGTCTGGGACGGGCCCAGCGGCGGACCTGGTCTGGTCGCCCGTTCGCTGGGCGGGCTCGGGCCGCGCGACGAGTACGGGGTGTGGGCGGTGTACGGCACGGGCGACGACCCGTACGACACCCTGCTGGCGACCGGCCCGCACCGCCGGCGGGACGCCGAGCGGGCCCTGGACCGGGCCGCCGTCACCGGGTCGCCCGACGACGCCGACCCGCACCGGGCGCTGCTGGCCGCCCTCGACCACATGGAGCGGCGCGACGCCGAGCGGGAGCGGCCCGGCCTGATCGTGTACGTCACCGACGACGAGGACGCCGGCCGGCTCCGCGGCGACCGGCTCGACGCCGTGCTCGACGCGGCCCGCGCGGCCGTGGTGCCGGTGACGATGGTGTCCCTGGCGGGCGGCGGCTGCGACCCGGGCCGGCCCGACGCGCGGATCGCCGAGGCGAGCGGCGGGCGCTGCCTGGACGCCGGCGACGACCCGGGCGCCGCCCTGCACGACGAGGTCGCCCGCACCGGAACGGGGGAGGAGGACTGATGCCCCGCCGCCCGCCCGTCCGCCCGTCCCGCCGCACGCTGAGCCGCCCGCTGGGCCTGCTGCTGGCCGCCGTCCTGCTCGCCTCCACCGCCTGCACGGGAGGCGGCGACGGCACCGGACCGGCCCCCTCCGACGACGTGCCCGGCTCCATCGTGGTCGCCAGCGGCCGGGACGTCACCGGGCAGAACGGGGTCCGCCGGCGGCTGATCGACGCCTGGAACGAACGGCAGGAGAAGGCGGGCAGCCACTACCAGGCCCGCCTGGTGGAACTCCCCGGCAGCGCCGACGAGCAGCGCGGCCAGCTGCTCGGCGCCCTCCAGTCCGGCAGCTCCGCCTACGACGTGGTCAACCTGGACGTGACCTGGGTGCCGGAGTTCGCCGCCGCCGGCCTGGTCCGTCCGCTGCCCGAGGCGCTGGTCGACGACGACGTCATCGACTCCGTGGCCGGCACCGCGCGCTGGGACGGGAAGGTCCACGCGGTCCCGTTCAACAGCGACGTCGGCCTCCTCTACTACCGGCGCGACCATCTCGCGCGGGCCGGCCTGGAGCGGACGGAGCTGGCCGGGATGAGCGACTGGCGGCGGCTGGAGACGCTGATCGACGTCCTGGACGAGCGGGACGTCCCCGGCTACGAGAAGGGCTGGACGACCCAGCTCGCCGCCTACGAGGGCCGCACCGTCAACGCCGTGGAGGCGTTCGCCGCCGTACCGGGCGGCGTGCCGCTCACCGACGACGAGGGCCACTACACGGCGACCGTCGAGGAGCTGACCCGGGGCATCGCCGAGCTGCGCCGCCGCACGGCCACGCCGTACACCCTCTCCGACGCCGCGCAGTCCGACGAGGCGGCCTCCCTCGCCGACTTCGCGGACGGCCGCACCGCCTTCCTGCGGCACTGGCCGTGGGTGTACCGCACCCTGCACCAGAGCTTCTCCCCCGGTCAGCTGGGGGTGACGGCGCTGCCCGGCCGGGCGGTGCTCGGCGGCCAGAACCTGGCGGTGACGGCCGCCTCCCGGCGGGCGGACAAGGCGGCCGAGCTGATCGAGTTCCTCACCGGCAAGGAGAGCGAACGCTGTCTGCTGGACGCCGGGTTCGCGGCGACGCGGGTCTCCGCGTACACCGACGACGACGTGCGGTGCCCGGTGGACACCGCCGGGACGCCGTCGGCCGTCCCGAGCGGCGAGCGGCCCGACCGGATGCCCCGGGACGCCGCCGACCGGCCCGCCTACGCCCGCGACATCCTGCTGCCCGCGCTGCGGCGGGCGGTGCAGCGGCCGCGGACCCCGCTCTACGGGGCGTTCACCCAGACGTTCACCGCGCGGCTCGGGCCGCTGTTCGGCACCGATCCGCCGGACGACGCGACCCTGGCGGAACGGCTGGACGCGGCGCTGCGGCGGGCGCTGCCGGACTAGGAAGCCTCAGGTGTGCGGCCCGTCGAGCCGCGGGGCGGCGGGGCGGGGCGGGTCCGGAGGTTCGTCCGCCGGGCCGCCCGTGTTGGCGGCCAGCAGCAGACAGGCCGTGGCGGCGACGGCGGCGGCGACGGCACGGACATAGCGCTCGGCGGTGCGTGGGCGTTCGAGCACGGCGACCTCGCAGCGGCGGTCCACGGGAACGGGAATCGGACGAGAGGGGTACAGCGATGTACGGCGATGTGTTAAACACGCTTAACTCTCGGTTTAACCTAGGGCCGGGGATGCCGAACGGCAAGGGCCACAGGGGGAGTTGCAGTGGAGGACCGGGACGATCCGGCGGTCATCGGCCGCCGGGTGCAGCGGCTGCGGACCGACCGCGGCCTGACCCAGCGGCAGCTGGCCGAACCGGCCTACACCCCCGCCTACGTCTCCACCCTGGAGGCCGGCCGCGTCCGCCCCTCCGACGAGGCGCTGCGGCACATCGCCGGACGGCTCGGCGTCACCTTCGAGGAGCTGGTCACCGGCCGCCCGCCGCACCTCGCCACCGACCTGCGCCTCAGACTCACCGGCGCCCAGCGCACCCTGGCCACCGGCGCCACCGAGGCGGCGGCCGAGAACTACGCCGAGCTGCTCACCGAGGCCGAGGCGCACGGGCTGACCGACATCGAGGCCGCCGCGCTGCTCGGGCTCGGGGAGTGCGCGGTGGAGCAGGGCGAGCTGACCCGCGGCCGGGAGTACTTCGAGCGGGCCGAACGCCGCCTGACCGACACCGGCGCCCCGCTGCCCGCCCGGGTCCCTGCGCTGCGCGGGCGGGCGCTGGCCCACTACCTCGCCGGGGAACTGCGCTACGCCGTCTACCTCCTCGAATCCACCCTCGACGAGCTGAACCGGGCCGGCCTGCACGACCCCGACGCGCTGCTCCTCCTCTACGCCAGCGCCATCGGCCCGTACATGGACATGGGCGCGCACGCCCGCGCCGCGCAGGCCGCCGAACTGGCCCTCGCGCTGGCCCCGCAGGCCGGCGACCCGGCGCTGGTCGCCCGGATGCACCGGTCCGTCGCCCGCACCCTGGTCGCCGAGGGCCGCCTCGCCGAGGCCGACGCCTCCCTGGCCAAGGCCGCCGAGCTGTACCGCACGCTCCAGCTCCGCACCGAGCTGGCCAACTGCCACTGGATGCGCGGCTACGTCTACGCGCAGGACGGCCGCCTCGCGGACGCCGAGGCCGAGCTGCGGCAGGCGCTGGACATGCTCTCCGCCAAGCGCGCCGCCCTCTACACCAGCCAGGCCGCCGTCGAACTGGCCGACGTGCTGCGCCGGCGCGGCAAGTCCGAGGAGGCCGCCGGCCTGCTGCGCACCGTGCTGGACGACCTGACCTCCGAGCGCGGCGCCGTGCACGCGGCCGGCGCGCACCGGCTGCTCGGCATCATGGCCGAGGAGGCCCGGGACACCGACGCCGCCGAGGAGCACTACGTACGCGCGCTCAGCCTGCTGGAGCGGGCCGGCGCCGCCGGGGACCTGGCCGACCTGTGCCGGCTGCTGGGCGACCTGCTGCGCCGCACCGGCCGTACGGAGGCCGCCCTGGACGCGTACCGCACGGGCCTGGGCCACCGTACGGCCCCCGGGACGACCACCCTGGGGCCCGCGCCCGCACAGCCTCCTCTGTGAGACGTGCGAGCCGCCGCACAGGGGGTTCGGTTAGGTTGCGCGGATGGAGAACCGGTTCCGGGATCGGCGGACGGCGGCCGACGCCCTGCGGCTCACGCTGCGCGCGCTGCTGTACGCCGTCGTCGGCGGCACCGCGCTGATCGCGGTCGCCACCGTCGTCTCGGTGCTCGGCCCGGTCGTCGCCCTCGACCTGTACACCCCGGCGGTGGCGGCCTGGTGGACGGTGTTCACCGCCGTCGTCGTCCAGGGCGTGCCGTTCCTGCTGCTCGGCACGGTGGTGTCGGCGGCGATCGGCGCGTTCGTGCCCGGCCGGGTCTTCCGGCGGCTGCTGCCGCGCAGCCCGGCGCTCGCGGTGCCGGTCGCGGGCGCGGCGGGCGTGGTGCTGCCGGGGTGCGAGTGCGCGTCGGTGCCGGTGGCCGGGTCCCTGATGCGGCGCGGGGTCGCTCCCGCCGCGGCCCTCGCCTTCCTGCTCTCGGCGCCCGCGATCAACCCGGTCGTGCTGGTGGCGACGTCCATCGCCTTCCCCGGGCAGCCGTCGATGGTGGCGGCGCGGCTGCTGGCCTCCCTCGCGGCGGCGGTGGTGATGGGCTGGCTGTGGGCGCGCTTCGGCAAGGACGAGTGGCTGCGGCTGCCGAAGCGGCCGGCGGGGACCGGATCGTCGTACGGATCGTCGTACGGACTCGGCGGGTTCCTGGCCGGGCTGCGGCACGACTTCCTGCACGCGGGCGGCTTCCTGGTGGTGGGCGCCGGGGCGGCGGCCACCTTCAACATCGCGGTGCCCCGGTCCGTGCTGGACGTCTTCACCGGCTCGGCTTGGCTGTCGGTGCTGCTGCTCGCGGTGCTGGCCGTGGTGCTGTGCGTGTGCAGCGAGGCGGACGCGTTCGTGGCGGCCTCGCTGAGCGGGTTCTCGCCGACGGCCCGGCTGGCGTTCATGGTGGTGGGCCCGATGGTGGACCTGAAGCTGATCGCGCTCCAGACGGGCACCTTCGGGCGGGCGTTCGCGGTGCGGTTCGCGTCGGTGACGTGGGTGGTGGCGGTGGCGAGCAGCGTGCTGGTGGGGTGGTGGCTGCTGTGAGGCGGTACGGACCGGCGGTGCTGCTGGCGCTGACCGGCGCGGCGGTGCTGCGGACAGCGCTCTTCTCGGAGCTGTACCTGCGGTACGTGCGGGAGGGGCTGCGGCCCTACCTGATTCTGTCCGGGGCGGTACTGGTGCTGCTGGCGGCGGTGTCGGTGTGCGCGCGGCGCCCGGGACAGGCGGGGCACGACGACGACGGCCACGGCCACAGCCACGGCGCGGCCGGTCCCCGCGTCGCCTGGCTGCTCACCCTGCCCGCCCTCGCCCTGCTCCTCTTCCCGCCGCCCGCCCTCGGCACCTACAGCGCCGAACGCGAGGCCGCCCAGCGCGCCGCCCAGGGCGTCGGCACCTTCCCCGCGCTGCCGTCCGGTGACCCGGTGGAGCTGACCCTCGCCGAGTTCTCCTCCCGCGCGATCTACGACAGCGGACGCTCCCTGAAGGGCCGTACCGTCCGCCTGACCGGCTTCGTCACCCGCGACGACGACGGCACCTGGTACGTCACCCGGCTCCTGGTCACCTGCTGCGCCGCCGACGCCACGACCAGCAAGGCCGAGGTCCGCGGCGACGCGGCGGCCGACGCCCCGGACGACGGCGCCTGGGTCACGGTCACCGGCACCTGGCACCCCGAGGGGACGCTCGGCTCGGAGGAGGCGTGGCCGCCGGTCGTGGACGCGGAGCGGGTGCGGCGGGTGGCGCAGCCGGCGAACCCGTACGAACGGCCGTAGGGCCGTGACCGGGGCCGCCTCTCAGGTGGTGCGGGCCCGGAGGTGGGCCCGCTCGCCCTGGGGGCCGAACAGGACGAGGAGTTCCACGGTCCGGTCGTCGTCGGGGCCGAGCCAGTGCGGGACGTGGGTGTCGAACTCGGCCGCCTCGCCCGCCCTGAGCACCAGGCGCCGGTCGCCCAGCAGCAGCCGGAGCCGGCCGGCGAGGACGTAGACCCATTCGAAGCCCTCGTGGGTCTTCAGGTCCGGTTCCGCGCCGGGCCGGGGCGGGATCAGCAGCTTGTGCGCCTGCACGCCGCCGGGGCGGCTGAGGGGTACGTAGGTCATGCCGTCGCGGGTGACCGGCTTGAGGTGGATGCGGGGGTCGCCGACGGGCGGGGCGCCGACGAGTTCGTCGAGGGGGACGGCGTACACCTCGGCCAGCGGCAGCAGGATCTCCAGGGTCGGCTTGCGGGTGCCGCCCTCGAGGCGGGAGAGGGTGCTCGCGTTGACGCCGGTCTCCTCGGCGAGCCGGGCCAGGGTCAGGCCCCGCCGGCGCCGCAGCTCCCGCAGCCGGGACCCGACGGCGGCGAGCCGGTCCTGTTTCGCGGTGCCGGCGCGGGTGCCGGTGTCCCTGCCGGTGCTCATGGCCGCCAGCATGCCGAGCCGGCAAGGGGCTGTGCAAGAACGGCCAGAGGGACGGGCCACGGGTCCACGGCCGCCGCGAGACGCTCCGGGCCCGCCCTCCGGGCCCGCCCTCCGGCCCCGCCCTCCGGGCCCGGTTTCGCCTGGTCGGCCCCGGGTAGTCGGGCGCTGCCGAGGTGGCCTTCCTGGTCGGTGAAGGAGGCGGTGGCGTGCCGCCCAGCGACGATTCCCAGGGGCCCGCCGACCGGCCCGAGCGGCTCCGGCGAACGGACGCGGGCCGGGTCGCCGACCTGATCGCGGAGAGCGTCGGCGACGCCCCGCCCGGCGAGGTGCCGGCCCGGCTGTGCGAGGTCGTGGTCCGGCTGCTGCCGCTGTCCGGCGCGAGCGCGTCGCTGCGCGGCGACGGCGTACCGGTGCCGCTGTGCGCCAGCGGCGAGCGGGCCGGCCGGGTGGCGGAGATCCAGGCCACCCTGGGCGACGGGCCCTGTGTCCAGGCGGCGCGGACCGGCGCCCCGGTGCTCGTACGCGACGTGACGGCCGCTCCGGAGGCGGCCCGCTGGCCCGTCTACGCCCAGCAGGCGGCGGCGGCCGGGGTCCGCGCGGTGTACGCGCTGCCGCTGGGCAGCGACTCGGTGTGCCTCGGCACCCTCGACCTCTACCGGGACACCCCCGGCGGGCTCAGCGGCGAGGAACTGCGGACGGCGCGGCTGGTCGCCGGCGTGCTGACCACGGCCCTGATGGCGCTGCCGCACCAGGAGGACGACGACGCCCGTCCGGGCGGTCTGTCCTGGCTGAGCGGCCTGGCCACCGGCCACGACCGCATCCACCAGGCGGTCGGCATGATCATGGCCCAGCTCGGCGTCGGCTCCGACGAGGCCCTGGCCCGCCTGCGCGGCGACGCGTTCGCCCGGGGCCGTACGGTCCAGGAGGCGGCCCAGGACGTGATCACCCACCGCCGGCGCCTGAACCCGGACGAGTAGACCGCCCCTCGGCCTTGCCGCTGCCTCCTGGTCCTGGCGCTGTCCCTGCGGCCTTGCCGCTGCCCCCGGTCTTGCTGCTGCCTCCCGGCCTTGCCGCTGCCCCTCCGGCCTTGCCGCTCCCCCCCGGCCTTGCCGCTGCCCCTCCGGCCTTGCTGCTGCCCCCCGGCCCTGGGGCTGCCCCCGGTCTTGCTGCTGCCTCCCGGCCTTGCCGCTGCCTCCCGGCCTTGCCGCTCCCCCCCGGCCCTGGGGCTGCCCCCGGCCTTGCCGCTGCCCCCCGGCCCTGCCGTCGGCCCCCGCTCCCGCCGTCGATGCCCGTGCTCCCGCGTAAGGTCGGGCCCCGGAGTCCGCCACCGCCCCCGCCGCGCCGAAGGAGCCCGCACCGTGCCGACCGACCCGCAGCGACCGACGCCCATCCCGGTGATCATCGACTGCGACACCGGGATCGACGACGCCCTCGCCCTGCTGCTGGCGGTCCGCCATCCGCGCCTCGACCTGCGCGCGGTGACCTGCGTGGCCGGCAACACGGACGTCGACGGCGTCGTACGCAACACCCTGACCGTCCTGGAACAGGCCGGCGCCCCCGGCGTCCCGGTGGCCCGCGGCGCCGAGCGCCCGCTGATCGAGGCGGTGCGCACCGCCCGGCACGTCCACGGCCACGACGGCATGGGCGACCTGGGCCTGCCGGCCCCCACCCGCACCCCGGTCGACATGGACGCCGTCGCCCTCCTCCGCCGGGAGATCCTCGCCTCCCCCCGCCCGGTCACCCTGATCCCCACCGCGCCCGCCACCAACATCGCCCTGCTGCTGCGCACCCACCCCGAGGTCACCCGCAACATCGAGCGGATCGTCTTCATGGGCGGCGCGGTGGCCACCGGCAACGCGACGCCGGTCGCCGAGTTCAACGTCTGGCACGACCCCGAGGCGGCGGCGATCCTGCTCACCGCCGGGGTGCCGATCACCATGTACGGCCTGGACGTGTTCGAGCGGGTCGTCGTCCCCGGCGCGGACGTCCGCCGCCTGCGCGCGAGCACCGACCCCGGCACCCGCCTGGCCGGCGCCCTGCTCACCCACCGCGGCCCCGCCACCGACGAGGCGGACCCCGGCGGCGGCCTCGGCGACGCGGGCGCGGTCTGCGCGGTGATCGACCCGGCGGGCCTGACCACGCACCGCCTCCCGGTCGAGGTGGTCCTCTCCCCGGGCCCGGCCCGCGGCCAGACCCTGGTGGACCGCCGCGCCCGCCCCGGCGAGTCCGAACTCCACGGCGACGCACGCGAGCAGCCCCTGGTCGACGTGGCCCTGGACGTCGACGTGGAACGGTACGTGGCCCTGTATCTGGAGGCGGTCGAAGGCCCCTGAGAGCCCGCGCCCGGCGATCACCGCGCCGTCGGACCGCCACCAGGACCGGCCGGCGCCGCCGCGGCACCTCGGGCACCCGGATGTTCACCTTTCCGGCGATGTGGACAGACCTACTCGTGTCGCCCGCACGCACCGCGAAGGGAACCGAGTGACCGTACGCACCGCATCCGGCACCCCCGACCTGTCGTCCCAGGACCCCAACTGGTGGCGGCAGGCCGTCATCTACCAGATCTATCCGCGCAGCTTCGCCGACGCCGACGGGGACGGGCTGGGTGACCTCAGGGGCATCACCCAGCGCCTCACCCATCTGGCCGGGCTCGGCGTGGACGCGCTGTGGCTCAGCCCGTTCTACCCGTCCGAGCTGGCCGACGGCGGCTACGACGTCGACGACTACCGGGACGTCGACCCCCGCCTGGGCACCCTGGACGACTTCGACGCGCTGACCGCCGAGGCGCACCGCCTCGGCCTGAAGGTGATCGTCGACCTCGTCCCCAACCACACCTCGCACCGCCACCCCTGGTTCCGCGAGGCCCTGGCCGCCGGGCCCGGCTCGGCCGCCCGCGACCGGTACGTCTTCCGCGACGGACGCGGCGAGCACGGCGAACTGCCGCCCACCGACTGGCAGTCCGTCTTCGGCGGCAGCGCCTGGCGGCGGGTGCCCGACGGGCAGTGGTACCTGCACCTCTTCGCCCCCCAGCAGCCCGACCTGAACTGGGAGAACGAGCAGGTCCGCGCCGACTTCCGCACCACCCTCAAGTTCTGGTCGGACCGGGGCGTCGACGGCTTCCGGGTCGACGTCGCCCACGCCCTCGCCAAGGACCTCACCGAACCGCTGCGCGACCTCGGCGCCCCCGAGCTGAGCGACGAGGCGGCGCTCGGCGAGTTCGAGCCCGGCACCCACCCCTTCTACGACCGGGACGACGTCCACGAGATCTACCGCGACTGGCGCAAGATCCTCGACGCCTACACCCCGCCCCGGATGGCGGTGGCCGAGGCGTGGGTGCCGGGCGCCCGGCGCGCGCTGTACGCCCGCCCGGACGAACTGGGGCAGGCGTTCAACTTCGAGTACCTGAAGGCCCCCTGGGACGCCGCCGGGCTGCGCGAGGTCATCGAGGGCTCGCTCGCCGACGCGGCCGCCGCCGGGGCCTCCGCCACCTGGGTGCTGGCCAACCACGACGTGGTCCGCCCCGTCTCCCGGCTGATGCTGCCGCCCGGCACCGACCCCGACGCCTGGCTGCTGTCCGGCGGCACCGCCCCCGCCCTCGACGAGGAGGCCGGCCTGCGCCGCGCCCGCGCCGCGAACCTGCTGATGCTGGCGCTGCCCGGTTCGGCCTACCTCTACCAGGGCGAGGAACTGGGCCTGCCCGAGGTCGCCGACCTGCCCACCGAGGTCCTCCAGGACCCGATCTGGGAGCAGACCGGGCACGTCCGCAAGGGCCGCGACGGATGCCGGGTGCCGTTGCCGTGGACGACGGACGGCCCGTCGTACGGCTTCGGCGCGGCCGGTGGCTGGCTGCCGCAGCCGCCGTCCTTCGCGGCGTACGCCGTCCAGGCCCAGGACGGGGTCGAGGGCTCGACCCTGGAGCTGTACCGCACGGCCCTGCGCCTGCGCCGCAAGCTCCTCGACGGTGAGACCCTGACCTGGTCGGAGGAGGCCCCGCCGGGCGTCCTCCGCTTCGACCGCTCACCCGGCTGGCGCTGCGTCGCCAACCTCTCCGACCGGGTGGTCGACCTCCCGGCGGGCGAGGTACTGCTGAGCAGCGCGCCCCTGGTGGACGGCCGGCTGGGCCCGGACACGACGGTGTGGCTGGCGTTGTAGGAGCGGCCTGACGGCTCGGCCGGGCGCCCGGCCGAGCCGTCAGGGGCGGGTTCCCAGGGGCGATCGCTCACAGACCGCGTGGCAGCCCGCCGCCGCCGAAGGAGCCCGTGGAGCCGGGCAGCCAGCGGCGCCGGTTCTGGTCCTTTCCTCGGCGGGTGCTCGCGGGGTGGAGTTCGTACGGCATGAGCCGTGCGCCTCCGTCGGCCATCACGGGCACGTCGTCCGGTTCCCGCATCTCCCGTTCCTCGTGCACCGGACCGGTGAGCGGAAGCCTGGGCTGCTCGTCGGGGCGCGGGTGGCTGGTGTCCCGGTCCAGGACGCGCATGCCGATGCGTACGGCCCAGATCAGCGCGCCGGCGATCACCAGCCCGCCGAGGAAGGCCGCGGTCATGTTGAGCGTGTGCTGCGTTGCGGCCAGCAGTTCATACGTTGCCGTACTCATGGTGTGATTATCGCCCCGGAAAAGGTGAAAAGCGATAGAAAGTCTGGATTGTGCGCCGGGATTGGGAAGGGAGGGGCGCTGGTACCCGGGCGGCGGTGGAAGGAGAGGCCCCTATGAGTGTCCTGACTGTGCCGCTCACGGCCGACGCCCGCGCGTACGGCCTCGCCGGGGACGGCTCGGCCGACGACGGGCCGGCGTTGCAGAGGCTCGTGGACATGCTCGGTGACGCCGTCGCCGCCGACGGCCGGCCGCGCACCGTGTACGTCCCCGCCGGGCGGTACGTCGTCCAGGACCGGGCGGTGGTGTGGCGCAGCGGCGTGTCGCTGGTGGGGGCGGGGCGCGGGGCCACCTGTTTCGTGCTGCGCAATCCCGGGGCGCCGGCGGCGCCGGTGCCGCTGGCCTGGTTCACCGCCGCCCAGCACGGCGCCGGCCCGGGCAACCACCTCGCCGACCTCACCTTCGCCCACTTCGAGATCGACGGGTCGGGGGTGCGGACCGAGGGGTACGAGGTGCTCGCCAAAGGGCTCGGGATGCAGTACGTGCGGCGGGCCCGCTTCAGTGACCTGTACATCCACGACACCGCCGCCACCGGGTTCGGCTGCGACTTCCTCCAGGACACCGTCGTCGAGGGGCTGCTCGTCGAGCGGTGCGGGCGGCTGGACCCGGGGGAGGGGATGGGCGGCGCCGGGATCGGCATCGGCATCGGGGGGTGGGGACCGGTCGAGCGGCTCGCCGTGACCGACTGCACCGCCACCGGCAACGGCACCAACGGGATCTTCTTCGAACTCCAGCAGGAGGAGTGGACCCCGCCCCGCGGCATCCGCGTCACCGCCTGCCACACCGAGGACAACCGCTACGGCATCTCCGACTGGGGCGCCGACGGGCTGCTGGTCACCGGGTGCGTGATGGCCGGCAACCACGTCGCCGGGTTCGACGTGTCCGCGCAGGGGACGACGAGCGTCGGCGGGCGGGGCGGCATCGTCACCGGGTGTGTCGTCGACGGCAACGTCCAGGACGGCGTCGCGCTCGGCAACACCCCGGGGCCGTACGCCTTCCGTGGCAACCGGATCAGCGGCAACGGCCGGTACGGGTACTGGCAGCACAACCTGGCCGGCGGCGACCAGGAGCCCGCCACCGACATCGTGCTGGAGTCGAACGAGATCCGCGGCAACGGCCTGGACGGCGTCCGCGTCGACGCCGCGCTGCGCGAACCGGCCTTCCTCGGCAACCGCGTCCGCGACAACGGCCGCCGGGCCGCACCGGCGGCGTCCGGAGCCGGCGCGGGCGTGCGGTACGGGCCGCTGTCCCTGACCGACGACAGTGCCGACTGGCCGCCGGACGGCCACCTGGGGAAGCGGGTCACGGTGGGGGACGCCACCGCCCTGGTCACGGGCAACACCGCGACGGAGCTGACCCTCGCCCCCGTCCGGCCGGGCGCGCCCACCGCCTGGCCCGCCGGCACCCCTGCCGACGGCCGCGCCTACGCGCTTCCCCAGGCCCCCGCTCCCCGGGCCGGCCTCACCGTCGCCGCACCCGTCGCCCATCCCTGCGTACACGGCAACCGCGTCCGCGACGACGGGCACCCGCGCACCCAGACGCACGCCCTGTGGATCACCGAGGACGCCGTGTGGTCGGGCGGCCGGGTCTGCGGCAACGACTTCGGCGGCAACGGCTCCTCGGCCACCCGGTTCGACGCGGCCCCGGCCGGGGGGCGGTGGCGGGACAACGACGGGTGACGGGGCCGGGCGCCGACGACGGGTGACGGGGCCGGGCGCCGGCTACGGGTGACGCGGCCGGGTGACCCCCGGTCGGGGCACGGGGCACGGGGCACGGGGCACGGGGCACGGGGCACCGGGCACCGGGCCGCGGGCCGGGTCAGCGCTCGCCGGTCCCGTTCCCCGGCGCGTCCTCGCGGACCGCCTCGCCCTGGATCACCCGCGGCTCCCCCGGCGTCTCGCTCTCCTTCATCGCCCGCGCCTCGGCCTTGAGGATGCGCGCGGACTTGCCCGCCGATCGGGTCAGTTCCGGCAGCTTCTTCACGCCCACGACGACGGCGATGACGATGAGGATGATCGCCAGTTCGCTCAGTCCGAACACTGCGCCCCCTGTTCCTGGGTCCGGTCCGGCCGGTCAGAGATCGAACTCGTGCGGCGGCAGGTCGAGGGCGTAGCACGCCTCCCGCACCACCGCCTGCTCGTCCTTGTCGAAGTCCCCGTCGGCACCGCCGATGACGATGCCGATCTGGACCACCGCGCGGGCCTCGGCGGGCTTCTTCTTCGCCTTGGCGATCTCCTGCAACACGCTGACCTTGCCGAACGCGAAGTCGGCCGTCAACTTGTCCAGGTTCTGCTCGAACCGGCGGCGCAGGTCGTCGGCGGGGAAGTTCTGGAGCACGTCGTTGGCGGCGATGAGCTGGGCCACCCGCTGCCGCTCGGCCGGGTCCACGGTGCCGTCGGCCGCCGCGACCAGGGCGCACATGGCCATGCTCGCGTCCCGGAAGGCGCCGCTCTTCAGATCGTTCTTCTTCGCCACGAGCTGGGTCTGCATCTGCGACGCCGACTCCTTGAGGCGGTCCCACAGGGCCATGAGCACTCCATTCCTCTACAGTGATGTAGAAGCTACCAGGGAACGCCGGGGAACAAGCGGGCCCACCGGACCGTTCTCTACAGTCGAGTAGAGCCTCGCCAAGGCTTTGCCCGTCCTTTACCATGGGACACGACCATCCCCCTATACCCGTAAAAGGAGCCCCGTTCCGTAATGGAACCTCCCAGTACCGGCCGTGGCCATACTCCCGGTGACAGCACCGCGGACCTCATGGGTGCGGGGGTGGCGCGGTGACCGAGGTCCTGCTGCTCCTGCTGGCCGTCCTCCTCACCCTGCTCTGCGCCGTCTTCGTCGCGGCCGAGTTCTCCCTCACCACCGTCGAGCGCGGTGACCTGGAGCGCGCCGCCGAGAACGGCGAGCGCGGCGCCGACAGCGCCCTGAAGGCCGTACGCCGCCTGACCCTCCAGCTCTCCGGCGCCCAGCTCGGCATCACCGTCACCTCCCTGGTCATCGGCATGCTCGCCGAGCCGTCGCTCGCCGCGCTGCTGCGCGGCCCGCTGAAGGCGATCGGCCTGGGCGGCGCCGCGTCCACCGTGGCGACCGTGCTCGGCGTGGCCCTCTCCACCGTCGTGCTGATGGTCGTCGGCGAGCTGGTCCCCAAGAACTGGGCGATCTCCCGGCCGCTGGCCGTGGCCAAGGTGGTGGCCACGCCGCAGCGCGGCTTCACGGCCGCCTTCGGCCCGTTCATCAGCCACCTGAACAACACCGCGAACCGCTTCGTGCGCCGCTTCGGCCTGGAGCCCGCCGAGGAGCTGGCCTCCGCCCGCAGCCCCGAGGAGCTGGTCGCCCTGGCCCGGCACTCGGCCGCGGAGGGCGCCCTGGAGGCGGACTCGGCCGAGCTGTTCGTGCGCACGCTGCACCTGAGCGAGCTGACCGCGGAGAACGTGATGACGCCCCGCGTGGACGTCAAGGCCCTGGAGGCGCACGCCACCGCCGCGGACGCCGCCAACCTGTCCCACGCCACCGGCCTGTCGCGCTTCCCGGTCTACCGGGAGAGCCTGGACGAGGTCATCGGCACCGTCCACATCCGTGACGTACTGGCCCTGGAGCCGGAGAAGCGGGCGGCCACCCCGGTCACCGACCTGGCCACCGCCCCGCTCCTGGTCCCCGACAGCCTGCCCGCCGACCGTCTCCTGGAGCGCATGCGCGCCGCCCGCACCATGGCCGTCGTCATCGACGAGTACGGCGGCACGGCGGGCGTGGCCACGGTGGAGGACATCGTCGAGGAGGTCGTCGGCGAGGTCCGCGACGAGCACGACCCCGTCGAGGTCCCCGACCTCCAGCCCGCCGGCGAGGGGGCGTGGGAGGCGGACGGCTCGGTCCGCATCGACCAGCTCGCCACGATCGGCCTGACCGCGCCGGAGGGCCCGTACGAGACCCTGGCCGGACTGGTCGCCACGCATCTGAAGCGCATCCCCGCCAAGGGCGACGCCGTGGAGCTGGACGGCTGGCGGCTGGACGTCCTCGGCGTCGACCACCACCGCGCCGACCGGCTGCGCATCACCGCGCCGCCGGCCGTACCCGCGCAGGAACAGCGCCAGGAACAGCGGCAGGACCGCCAGGACCGTACGGAGGCCGTCCGATGACCGTCGTCCAGCTGCTCATCGGCGCCCTGACGCTGGTGACCAACGCGTTCTTCGTGGGCGGCGAGTTCGCCCTGATCTCCGTACGGCGCAGCCAGATCGAGCCGCGCGCCCAGCAGGGCGACAAGCGGGCCCGGATGACGCTGTGGGGCCTGGAGCACATCTCCGCGCTGCTGGCCACGGCCCAGCTCGGCATCACCGTCTCCTCGCTGGTGCTGGGCGCGGTCGCCGAACCGGCCATCGCGCACCTGCTGGAGCCCGCCTTCGAGGCGGTGCACGTCCCGCACGCGCTGGTCCACCCCATCGCCTTCGCGATCGCCCTGACGCTCGCCACGTACGCGCACATGCTGATCGGCGAGATGATCCCGAAGAACATCGCGCTGGCCGCCCCGGCCGCCACCGCGATGGTCCTCGGCCCGCCGCTGGTCGCCCTCACCCGGGCGCTCAAGCCGGTGATCTTCGGCATCAACGCCTTCGCCAACACCCTGCTGAAGCTGCTCAAGGTCGAGCCGAAGGACGAGGTCGAGGCCGTCTTCACCGACGACCAGCTGGCCCGCATGGTGGACGACGCCAGCGAGGCCGGGCTGCTCGCCCCGGCCGACGGCGAACGGCTGCGCGACGCGCTGGAACTGGGCACCCGCCCGGTCGGCGAGATCCTCGTCCCGCCGCAGCAGATGCGTACGGTCACCCACACCGTCACCCCGGCCGAACTGGAGCGGCTGGCCGCCGAGGCGGGCTACTCCCGCTTCCCGGTCAGCGGCCCCAGCGGCACGCTGCTCGGCTACCTCCACATCAAGGACACCCTGGGCCTGACCGACCGCGACCGCCCGTTCCCGCGCACGGCACTGCACCCGGTCACCCGCGTCCGCATCGACACCCCGCTGGACGACACCCTGACCGCCCTGCGCGCCACGGGCAGCCACCTGGCGGCGGTCACGGGCGAGACGGGCACGGTCCTCGGCTTCGTGACGATGGAGGACGTCCTGACGGAACTGGTGGGCCCGGCGGCGGAGCCGGTGGGGTGACCGGCGGGCGGTTCAGTTCTTCTTCAGCGCGTCGACGAAGGCGGTGAACGCGGGGCCCGGGAAGGTGAGAACGCCTCGGTCGGGGACCTTCGAGTCACGGACGGATATGCGGGCGGGGCGACGGGCGACTTCCACACAGGCGTTGCCGTCGCCTCCGCCGGAGTGGGACGACTTCTTCCAGGTGTCGGAGGTTGTCATAGCGGACCTCACAGCTCCTTCGCCAGGTTGTGGAGGACATCCTGACGGAACAGGGCCCGGCGGGCGGTTCAGTTCTTCTTCAACGCGTCGACGAAGGCGGTGAACGCGGGGCCCGGGAAGGTGAGAACGCCTTGGTCGGGGACCTTCGAGTCACGGACGGATATGTGAGCGGGGCGCCGGGCGACTTCCACACAGGCGTCGCCCTGACCGCCTCCGGAGTAGGACGACTTCTGCCAGACGTCAGCGATCGTCATGCCCTCACAGCTCCTTCGCCAGCCTGCGGATGAACTCACGCGAGCGCCCGGGGTCGAGCGACATGGCCTCAACTCTACGAAACAGTGTTCGGTACCGGTGGAGTTGAGCCTCGGCGTCGAAGTAGACCGGGCCGTTGGGGCCGTCGCGGACCACGGTGTCCAGCTCGGGCACCGCTCCGCCCGCGTAGACCATGGCGCTCCCGGCCCCGCGGAAGCCGTCCAGGTCGAACGGGATCACCCGCACGGTCACGTGATCGGCCTCCGACAGTTCCAGGACGCGGGCCAACTGGACCCGTGCCGCTCGGCGGTCACCGACCCGGATGCGCAGCGCCCCTTCGTGAATAACGGCCCTGTACGGAGTTGGACGGGACCGCTCGATGATGACCCTGCGCCTCATCCGGTGCTCCACCCAGCGCTCCACCTCACTCACCGGGAACTCCGGGTTCACGAAGGAGAACAGGGCTCGGGCGTAGTCCTCGGTCTGCAGGAGACCTGGGACGTGCAGGAACTCCACGTCCCACCGGTAGCGAGCGTGGTGCTCAAGTTCGGACAGGTCCAGGAACTGCGTGGGCAAGTCGCCCCGGTACTCGTCCCACCAGCCGCGTGTCCTGTCCGTCGCCATGGCGACCAAGGCGGAGATCAACTGCTCGTCGGCGCACGAGTAGTGGCCGGCGAGGCGGCGGACGCGGGCCTCACTGACTCCTGAGATCGCGGACTCGATCTGGCTCATCTGCACCGAGCTGACGCCGAGCAGCCTCGCCGCCTCAGTCGCCTTCAGCCCCGCCGCCTCGCGCAGTTTGCGCAGTTCGAGGCCCAGACGCACCTGACGCGCGGTCGGCTCCTGACGACGTCCCATGTGCTCTCCTCGCGCCAACGGCCAAGCCGAGGTGACTCGTTCGGGGGCAAGATTACGGCAACAGCTTGCTCGGACCTAAATTTAGGTCCTACCGTCGGTGACGTGACAGGCACTCAATGCTGTCACTCCGCCTCTTCACCGACGGAGGAATCCCCATGTCCGAGACCCAACCCGACTCCCCATGCGAACCGTGGGAGTACTCCCTCCACATCCCGCACGATCCGCGTGCCGTCACCGTCTGTCGCCGCACCCTCCGGCTGATCCTCACGATGCATGGACTGATCGGCCTCGTCGATGTGGCGGAGCTGCTCGCGGCGGAGTTGATCTCCAACGCCGTACGGCACACCAAAGGGCCGGCGGCGCTGCGGGTCGGCTGGTCGGGGAGCGGGGTCCTCCGGATCGGCGCGTGGGACGCGGACCCGTCGCCGCCGGAGCCGTCGGGCCCCCTCGACCAGGCCCTGTACGCGGAGGACGGGCGGGGACTGGCGCTGGTGCGGGCGTGCGCCGACGGGTGGGGCTGGCGGCCGCTGGCCGGGGAGAGTGGTCGAGGGAAGTACGTCTGGTGCGAGCTGGGGCCCACCGCCTGGCCCGCACCCCGTTTCAGCGCCACGGGCAGTCGGCGGTCGCGCTGAAACCGAGTGGAAGCCCATCTGAACCACCCGGCCCGCACGCTCTCCCCATGACGACGACAGAGCGCGACACCGAGCGGCGCCCGGCCGCCATCGAGGCCGACGGACTGCGCAAGTCCTACGGGGACAAGACCGTTCTCGACGGCATCGGCCTCCACGTGCCCGCCGGCACCGTCTTCGCCCTGCTCGGGCCGAACGGCGCCGGCAAGACCACGGTGGTCAACATCCTCTCCACGCTGATCTCCGCCGACGCCGGACAGGCGCGGATCGCCGGGCACGACCTGGTCGCCGGGGCACAGGCGGTGCGGGCCGCGATCGGGGTCACCGGGCAGTTCTCCGCCGTGGACGGGCTGATCACCGGGGAGGAGAACATGCTGCTCATGGCCGACCTGCACCACCTGTCCAAGGACGAGGGACGGCGGGTCACCGCCGAGCTGCTGGAGCGGTTCGACCTGGTCGACGCGGCGAAGAAGCCGGCCTCGACCTACTCGGGCGGCATGAAGCGGCGGCTGGACATCGCCATGACGCTGGTCGGCGACCCGCGCATCATCTTCCTGGACGAGCCGACGACCGGGCTCGACCCCCGTTCCCGGCACACCATGTGGGGGATCATCCGGGAACTGGTCTCCGACGGGGTCACCGTCTTCCTCACCACCCAGTACCTGGAGGAGGCCGACCAGCTCGCCGACCGGATCGCCGTCCTGGACGGCGGCCGGTTCGTCGCCGAGGGCAGCGCGGAGGAGCTGAAGCGGCTGGTGCCGGGCGGGCACGTGCGGCTGCGTTTCGCCGACCCGGTGGCGTACGGGCGGGCCGCGGAGGCCCTGCGCGAGACGACGCGCGACGACCAGGCCCTCACCCTGCACATCCCCAGCGACGGCAGCCAGCGCGAGCTGCGCGCGGTCCTCGACTGGCTGGACGCGGCCGGGATCGAGGCCGACGAACTGTCCGTGCACACCCCTGACCTGGACGACGTGTTCTTCGCCCTGACCGGAAACGCCGTACCCGCCCAGACCGAGGAGACCGTCCGATGAGCACGCCCCCCACCCACGCCCTGCGCGACAACCTGACCATGCTGCGGCGCAACCTCCTGCACGCCCGCCGCTACCCCTCCCTCACCCTCAACCTCCTGCTCACCCCGGTCATGCTGCTCCTGCTCTTCGTCTACGTCTTCGGGGACGTGATGAGCGCCGGCATCAACGGCGGCGGCCCCGACCGCGCCGAGTACCTCGCCTACCTGCTCCCCGGCATCCTGCTGATGACCGTCGGCGGCACCGCCCTGGGCATCGCCGTGTCCGTGGCGATGGACATGACCGAGGGGATCATCGCCCGGTTCCGCACCATGGCGATCTCCCGTTCCTCGGTGCTGACCGGCCACGTCCTGGGCAGCGTGATCCAGACGCTGGGCGCCCTGGCGCTGGTGCTGGCCCTCGGGTTCGCCCTCGGGTTCCGGTCCGGCGCGACGCCCGTGGAGTGGCTGGCGGCGGCCGGGCTGCTGGCCCTGTTCAGCCTGGCCGTCACCTGGATCGCGGTCGGCATCGGCCTGGTCAGCCCCAACGCCGAGGGCGCCAGCAACATCGGCATGCCGCTGGTGCTGCTGCCGATGCTGGGCAGCGCGTTCGTGCCGGTGGACGCGATGCCGGGCTGGTTCCGCTGGTTCGCCGAGTACCAGCCGTTCACGCCCGTCATCGAGACGCTGCGCGGACTGCTGTCCGGCACGGGCATCGGGACGGCCAACGCCGTGCTGGCGCTGGGCTGGTCGCTGGGGCTGGTGGTGCTCGGGTACGTCTGGTCCAGGGCCCTGTTCACGGGCGAGCCGCGGCGCTGAGCAGTTCCCGCGCCGCCCGCGCCCACAGCTCCTCCCGCCCCAGGGCGGCGTACGCCGACCTTGCCCCGGTGTACGCCGCCCGGTCGGCGTCCTCGGCGGCCCGCCGGGCCCGGACGGCGGACAGAGTGGGGAACTCCCGTACCAACGGCAGCCGTTCCGCCAGCGCCACCAGCCGCACCGCCTCCGCGTCCCCCGAGGCCAGCCCGGTCAGCCCGATCGCCATCAACGCCGTGCCGTACGGCGGCAGTTCGGCGGGACCGCCGCCGGGAGAGGCACCCCTCGTCTCCGCCCCCGGCAGCATCCCCAGCAGCTCCTCCCGCAACTCCGCCGCCAGCCCCGCCACCGGCGCCGGCCGCCCGTGCAGCGCGTGCGCCGCCACCGCGGCCGACCGCACCTCCAGCGACCAGGGGTCCATGAACGGATCGCCGGCGTACTGCGACCCGTCCTCCCGCAGCCGTTCCACCGCCTGGCGCCACAGCCCGAGCCCCACCTCGGTCAGCCCCCGGGCCAGCGCTATCTCCGCGCGGGCCACGAGGTCGGGGGTGTAGACGGCGGCGGGGTCCGAGGAACTCCGGTCCAGGGAGGCGAGCCGCAGCCAGTACTCCGCCTCGTCGGTCTCCCCGCGCTGGAGGCAGGCCAGCACCAGCCCCCAGCGGACCCCGATCAGGTCCGTCCAGTCCCCGGACCCGCCGAACGCGTCGAGCGCGGCCCGCAGATGGACGTACGCCTCCTCGCCCCGCTCGCCGCGCAGGCACAGTTCGCTGATCCGCCCGTGGCACAGCAGCCGTACCGCGGGGTTCTCCAGCGGCCCGAGCGCCTCCAGCATCCGGCGGGCGTACTCCAGGGCGCGCTCCGGTTCGTTCCGGGACTGCCAGAGGTAGCTGGCGGTGCCGGAGGCGAGGCAGGCCAGCAGCGGTTCGTCCGCCTCGCACAGCTCCGTCAGCCGCTCGTAGCGCGGCGGGCGCATCTCGGGGAACGCGCGCAGCACCAGGGCCATCGCCCGCAGCACCGTGTCCGGCGGGGCGGGCGGCAGCCGGCGCAGGGTGACGAGCTGGCGTACGGCGTGCGGGCCGTAGCCCATGAAGAGGCTGGCCGCGCACACCGTCGCCGCGGTGCGGGCCGGTTCGACGTCCTCGGGTCCGGGCCGGAACCGGGACAGCGGGCCCCCGGTGTCGGCGGCGAGGGCGGCGAGCCGCTCGTAGTGGGTGTCGGTGGCCCACAGGGAGGCCAGTACGGCGGTCAGGGCGGCGGTGGCGGGACCGTCGGACCGGGCCAGGGCGCATCGCAGGGCGAGGACGAGGTTGTCCTGCTCGGCGCGGATGCGGTGCCAGGAGGGCACCGGGTCGCCGCTGAACAGCACGTCGTGGTGGGCGCGTCCGAAGTCCCGCGCCCAGGCCAGGAACCGGCCGGTGACCGCCTCCTCCTCGCCGGCCTCCGCGCGCCGGGCGGCGCTGAACTCCCGCAGCGTCTCCAGCATGTGGAAACGCACCCCGGCGGGGCTGTCGTCCACCTTCAGCAGCGACTGCCCGGCGAGCCGCTCCAGCAGGTCCAGGGTGTCCGCGGCACTGCCCACGAAGTAGGCGGCGGCGTCCTCGGTGAAGCCGCGGGGGAAGACCGACAGCGCCCGCAGCGCGGCCCGGCCGTCGTCCTCCAGCAGGTTCCAGCTCCACTCGACCACCGCCCGCAGGGTCCGGTGCCGTTCGGGCGCGTCCCGGGCGCCGCCGCGCAGCAGCGCGAAACGGTCCCTGAGGCGCCGGGATATGTCGGGCACGGACAGCACCCGCACCCGGGCGGCGGCCAGTTCGACGGCGAGCGGCAGCCCGTCCAGGTGGCGGCAGATCTCGGCGACGGCGTCGGGGTCCAGTTCCACACCGGGCCGGGCCGCCCGCGCCCGCTGCGCGAAGAGGGCGGCGGAGGTGGCCGGGGAGAGTTCGGGAAGGGCGTACAGGGACTCCGAGGACAGCCCCAGCGGGGCCCGGCTGGTGGCCAGCACCCGCAGCCGCGCGGACCGCGCCGTCAGCGCCTGTACGAGGTCGGCGGCGCCGTCGATCACCTGCTCGCAGTTGTCCAGCACCAGCAGGGCGGGCCCGGCGCCCAGCGCGGTGAGGATGCCGCCCACCACGTCCGGGCCGCCCCCGGCGAACTGCCGTCCCTCCCCGGTGCCCACCGCGGAGGCCACCTCGCCGGCCACGTCGGCGCCGTCGGTGACCCCGGCCAGCGGCACGAAGTGCACGACGGGCTGTTCGGCCGCGCGGGCCACGGCGTGCGCGAGCCGGGTCTTGCCCAGCCCGCCCGGCCCGACGACGGTGACCACCCGGGCGGTGCGCAGCAGCGCGGACACGGCGGCGATGTCGGCGTCCCGGCCCAGCAGCGGGTTGGGGTCGTGCGGCACGCCGTGGCGGACCGGCGGCGCGTCCGCGGCCAGCAGCTCCCGCTGGACGGACTTCAGCTCCCGCCCGGGGTCGGTGCCCAGTTCGTCGCGGAGCCTGCGGCGGTGGTTCTCGTACCGGGTCAGGGCGGCGGCCCGGCCCGCGCCGGCCGCCTCGCAGCGCAGCAGCTCCGCCAGTACCTCCTCGTCGTACGGCGCCGTCCCGGCCAGCTCCGCCAGGGGCGCCGCCGCCTCCGCCCGGCGCCCGGAGCGGGCGAGCGCCAGCGCGCGGGTGCGGACCAGGGAGCGGTACGCCCCGGCGCGTGCCGTGCGCAGCGCCACCACCGGATCGCGCGGGTCCTCGCCGGCGCCGACCGTGCCGTCCCACAGCGCGAGACCGGCCTCCGCCTCGCGCAGCGCGCCCGCGTGGTCCCCGGCCGCGGCCCGTTCCGCGCCCGCCGCCTCGTGCAGGAGGAGCGCGGAGCTGTCGACCTGCCGTTCGTCCAGCGCCAGCCGGTAGCCGGTCGGCGTGCTCACGATCAGGTCGGCGCCGAGCCGCGACCGGAGCCGGGAGACCAGTACCTGGACGGCCTTGGCCGGGCGCTCCGGCCGCTCGTCCGGCCACAGGCCCTCCACCAGCCGGCCCGTGCCGCATCCGGTGCGCACCTCGTCCGCCAGCAGCGCCAGCAGGCCGCGCGGCCGCGGGGCGGTGATCTCCCGCCCGCGGCAACGGACGTCGGACAGCAGTACCAGCTCGGTGGTCATGCGCGCAGACTAGCCAGCGGGCGGCGGAGGGGACCCTTCCGCGCCTTCTGCGCCGTCCGCTGCTTCCGCTCCGTCCGTCGCGCCCGGTGCTCCGTCCGCCTCGCCGGTCTGGTCGGGCACCAGGGCGAGGCCGATGACGTGCCGGACGCGGCCGTCGCCGGGGGTGTGGTGGGTGCGGCGGGCGACCAGGACCTCCAGTTCCGCCACCAGGTCCGCGAACTCCCCGGGGGTCACCCGCACCGCGCCCTGCCGGCAGAGGACGCCCTCGCGCGCGGGGTCGGCGTCGTCCCGGGAGAGGCAGCGGTCGAAGCCGTCCTTCGCGTCTGACCCCGGCCACGCGTCGTCCCTCGCCCCCGCCGGGACGAGGGGCGCACCCGTGCCTCAGCCCGCCCCGCCCGCCTCGCCGGCCGCGCGCCGGTACTCGGCGTTGATGCGCTGCGCCTCCTCCAGCTGGTCCTCCAGGATGACGATGCGACAGGCGGCCTCGATCGGGGTGCCCTGGTCGACGAGTTCGCGGGCCCGGGCGGCGATCCGCAGCTGGTAGCGCGAGTACCGGCGGTGACCTCCCCCGGAGCGGAGCGGGGTGATCAGACGAGCCTCCCCGAGGGCCCGCAGGAAGCCGGGGGTGGTGCCGAGCATCTCGGCGGCCCGGCCGATGGTGTACGCGGGGTAGTCGTCGTCGTCCAGCCGTTCGCTGAGCGGATTGCCTGCTGTCATGTCACCTCGTAGTGCAACGCGTCCAGGGGCCCGGCGCCGTACGGCGCCGGGCCCCTGGGGAATTCAACACCATCGGGCCGCAAGGCCGCCGCGGCGGCCGGGCCCCTTCGGGTGACCCATAGACTCGATCCCATGCCGAACCCTGATGAGCTGCTCGTCTCCATCGCCGCCATGGTGGAGTCGGAGCCGAGCAATCAGATGTCACTGACCGTTGTCGCCCAAGGCGCCGTCATCACCGGCCGCCTGGCTCCGGAAGCCACCTGGAGGGAGCGGGTGGCGGAGGTGCTGCGCGCCTCCGACCGGCTGAGCCCGTTCTCCGACGCCTTCGTCCGACATCGGGAGAAGGAGCGGGAACGGCCCGACGGACAGGCGCCGACGCATCTGCACTTCCACCTCGCGCGCATCCTCCAGGGCAGCCTCGGGATTCCCGAGACGGGAGGGATGTACCGCGTGGCGATCAGGGACGTCAGCGCCTGGACCGTGGGCGACTTCAGCTACTCAGACCGATGAAACCGATGAAACCGATGAAACCGGTTGAACCGATTGAGCCGATGAACCGATTGAGCCGATGAACCGATGAACCGATGACAGGGTGCGTCGCGGCCGTACGGGTCAGCGGGCGCCGCCCGTGCCCTGCCGCCGCGGCGCACCGCCGCCGGTCCGGCCACCGGCCGTGGAACGGCGACGGCCGCGCCGCGCGGAACCCGGCCCCCCGCCGGACTGCGCACGCCGCGGACGCTCCGGGGAGGGCGTGGGCGCGGGGATGACGACGGGGACGCCGGAGGGCTCCTGGGCGCCGGTGATCCGGCTCAGCTCCTCCTCGCCCGGCCGTACCCGGGTGACCTGCGGGACGATCCCGGCCGCCGACAGGAGCCGGCTGACCTCCCGGCGCTGACCGGGCGTGACCAGGGTGATCACGCTGCCGGACTCGCCCGCACGGGCGGTACGGCCACCGCGGTGCAGGTAATCCTTGTGGTCGCCGGGCGGATCGACGTTGACGACCAGGTCGAGGTTGTCGACGTGGATGCCGCGGGCCGCGACGTTGGTCGCGACCAGCGCGGTCACCTGGCCGCTCTTGAACTGGGCGAGGGTCCGGGTGCGCTGCGGCTGGGACTTGCCGCCGTGCAGGGCCGCCGCGCGCACCCCGCTCTTCAGCAGGTGCTTGGTGAGCCGGTCCACCGCGTGCTTGGTGTCCAGGAACATGATCACCGAGCCGTCGCGGGCCGCGATCTCGGTGGCCGTGCGCTGCTTGTCGTCGTCCAGCACGTGGAGCAGGTGGTGCTCCATCGTGGTGACGGCGCCCTGGGACGGGTCGACGGAGTGCACCACCGGGTCCGACAGGTAACGGCGGACCAGCAGGTCGACGTTGCGGTCCAGGGTGGCGGAGAACAGCAGCCGCTGCCCGTCCGGGCGCACCTGGTCGAGGAGGGCGGTGACCTGGGGCATGAAGCCCATGTCGGTCATCTGGTCGGCCTCGTCCAGGACGGTGACGGCGACGTCGTCGAGGCGGCAGTCGCCGCGGTCGATGAGGTCCTTGAGCCGGCCCGGCGTCGCGACGACGATCTCGGCGCCGGAGCGCAGCGCCCCGGCCTGCCGGCCGATCGACATGCCGCCGACCACGGTGGCCAGCCGCAGCCCGACGGAGCGGGCGAACGGGGTGAGCGCGTCGGTGACCTGCTGGGCCAGTTCCCGGGTCGGGACCAGGACCAGGGCCAGCGGGCGCTTCGACTCGGCGCGCTGCCCCTGGGTACGGGTGACCACCGCGAGGCCGAAGGCCAGGGTCTTGCCCGAGCCGGTCCGGCCGCGGCCGAGGACGTCCCGGCCGGCCAGGGAGTTCGGCAGGGTGGCCGCCTGGATGGGGAACGGGACGGTCATGCCCTCGGCGGTGAGGGTGGCCAGCACCCGCGGGGGCAGTTCGAGTTCGGCGAACGACTCGACCGCGGGCAGCGCGGGCGTGATCGTCTTGGGCAGCGCGAACTCGCCGCCCTGGGGCGCGGAGGGACGGCGTCCGCCTCCGCCCTGGGGGCGGCGGCGGGGCCCGCCGGAGCGCTTGCCGGCGGAGCCGGAGCGGTCGTACGGGCGGTCGGCACGTGCACGGTTCATACGGAACCTTCCTTGACGCGGCACGTGCCAGGGAATTCCCGCAGCGGTGAAACGGCGCAGAGAATCGCGAGAACGAGCCGGGAGCGATGGGGCCGGGAGGCAAGAGGACAGGGGATGGATACACGGACCGGTGACCGATGGTCGAGTCCGTTCCGTTGAACGGGAGGGAAATCCTTGAAATTCCCTGAAGTCACTGGAAGTTCGGAAGAATCCGAGACTTCCGGGACTTCCGAGACCTCTGAAACCCCTGAAACCCTGTACCCCTGGAATCCCCGGAATGCAATGAGCTGGGGCCCGCACCCCACGGTGCGGGCCCCAGCTGTGAAGTACGCGTCAGCTGACTGACGGCGTCGTCAGTTGGAGGGAACGATGTTCTCCGCCGTCGGGCCCTTCTGGCCCTGCGCGATGTCGAACGTCACCTTCTGACCTTCCAGGAGCTCACGGAAGCCCTGGGCCTGGATGTTGGAGTAGTGGGCGAAGACGTCGGGGCCGCCGCCGTCCTGCTCGATGAAGCCGAAGCCCTTTTCGGCGTTGAACCACTTCACGGTGCCGGAAGCCATAAGAATCTCCTTTGGAGGACGGTGCACGAAGCACACCCTGTGTGTACTTCGGTCGCCGCGATGATCACCCCGTCGGAAAGACTGGCAACCAACTGCAACTGATGTCGACACTAGCACGGCACGATCGGCGCAGGGAGTGGGGATTTCCGCAGCTCGGGGCCGCCCGCGTACCGTTACCGGGAACATTCACCGGACGTCACGACAAATTCTTACGTCGCCGGCACAGATATTGCTCCGCTCCCGGTGCAGGGTCGCCGGTCCGGGCCGTATCCGTACCGTGCCCGTACCGCGTCCGTACGCCCGTGACCTCCCAGAACGCCCGCGTCCGGCCCCCGGACGCGCGGCCGGAGCCGGTTCGCGGGCGGGTGCGGGGCCCGCCCTGCGGCGAGACAAACGCCACAGGCGCCACAGACGCCCACTCGGGTGACCCCACGAGGCGCCGGCCCGCTTCAGCGTTCCGGGACAGGGTGTGAGTATGCCTGCCGTCCGTGGAGTCCCCACCGCCCGCCCCGGCACGGTCCGGGTGCTGATCGTCGACGACGGGCCCGAACTGACCGAACTGCTGGCGTGGGCCGTCACCGAGGCCGGCCGGCGGCCGTTCCTCGCCCGGGACGGCCGCAGGCCGCGCCTGAGTCCGCGCCTGAGGCCAGGGGCTCAGCGGCCGAGGACCTGGCGGCTGCGGCCGAGGTCGAGGAAGACCGTCTCGCCGGTGGAGTCGTCCAGGCCGTCGTTGTCGGTGACGGCGTAGACGCGGCCGTTGCCGGCGACGGTCAGGCCCTCCAGCTTCTCCTGGGTCCAGCCGTCGGTCGCCCGCAGGCCGGGCAGGACGTCGTGGGCGAGGGTCTTGCGGAGGACGGGGAGCGTGCCGGTGGGGGCGGCGGTCTTCGGGAGCGGGACGGTGTAGATCCGCTTGACCTTCGCGGCCGGGCCGTTCAGCTTGTCGCGCTCGACGACGGCGAGCTTGTCGCCGACGACCGTGATCTCGGAGAGGCCGATCCAGTCGCCGTCCGTGGCCGTGGTGGAGAGCCGGTAGCCGTACCAGCTCCAGGTGCCGGCCGTCACGTCGTAGCGGCCGAGGCGGACGACGTTCTCCGGGTCGCCCTTCGCCTGGCGCTGGAGGGCGGTCCAGAGGATCTCGTGGCCGCGTGCGCCGGTGGTGGCGGTGACGCCCTCGAAGCCCTGCGAGCCGAGGCCGGCGGCGACGTCCGCTGGGAGGGCGACGGTCTGGCGGGTGACGCCGTGGCGGTCCAGGCGGACGAGCTTGTTGCCGGTGCCGGTCCCGCCCTCGACGGCCAGCCAGAAGCCGCCCCGCGGACGGGCGTACACGCCCTCGGCGTCGTAGCCGGTGGCCTTGCCGTCCGCGTCCTTGACGGTCAGCGCGCGCTTGATGACGGCGCCCTGCTCGCCGTGGGTGTCGATGGTGAGGACGCGGGTGTCGGCGTAGGCGGCGTCCGTGACCGCGTACACCTCGTCGTCGCGGCCCGGCACGGCCGACAGGCCGCTGAGCGCGCCCCAGCCGATCGGGGTGCCCGAGGAGGTGGCGGAGGAGAGGGTGGGGGCGGTGTTCGCGGCCGTGGCCTTGCCCAGGCGGAAGAGGGTGACCGTGGCGCGGACGCCCGCGTCGGCGTCGTCCTCCTCGCTGGACACGGCGAACAGGCCGCGGGACGGGATCGGCAGCAGGCCCTCGGGCCCGTTGGTCGTCTCCAGGATCTGCTTGAAGACCGGCTTGGTGGGCTTGCTGACGTCGTACACGGCGACGAAGTTGGAGCGCTCCGAGCCGACGAAGGCGTACCGCACGCCGTCGTACGTGGCGACGGCGAGGCCCTCCGGCTCGGTGCCCTTGTTCTCCGAGCGGCCCTCGTTGAGCAGGCCGTAGCGGGCGGCGAGGTGCTCGTAGCTGTTGCCGGCGTCCCAGACGACCTTGCCGCTGCGGCTGTCGAAGACGGTCCAGCCGCGCGTACCGCCCTTCCAGTCGCCCTCGTTGGCGGTGGCGAGGTAGCGGTCGTCGATCCAGCCGACGGCGTCCGGCTCGCGGGGGACGCCGGTGATCGAGCCGGTCTGGTCGATGACGCCGTCCTCGACGGTGTCGATGCCGGTGACGGTCGCCGTGCCGGCGCTGAACGCCTTGGTGACGCGGCCGGTGGGGAGGTCGACGAGGACGATCCCGTTGTTCTCCTGGAGGGTGACCGCGAGCTGGCCGCGGCTGTTGACGGAGACGTACTCGGGCTCGGGGTCGGTCGGCGCGGCGATCCCGGCGGCGGCGAGGGCGGGGAGGGCGGAGCCGTCGGCCCTGGTCAGCGGGACCTCGCGCAGGCCCCACGCGGCGGGCTTCGCCCCCTTCAGGTCGACGATCCGCACGAACCCGGCGGGCGCCTGCGGCAGGTCGCCCTCCTCGCCGCCGGCCGGGGTGGCCTCCTCGTCGCGCTCGTTCTCGATGGCGATGGCGGCGTACCGCTTGTCCTTGCTGAGCGCGATCGAGTCGGGCTGCCCGCCGAGGTCGTGGGAGGCCACCCGCTTCCGGTCGCGCAGGGAGACGACGTCCAGGCGGCCGGAGGGCTCGGAGTAGCTCGCGCTGGTGTTGACGACGACCAGCACGTACTCGCCGACGACCGTGACGGAGGTCGGCTCGTCCTCGGCGTCGCCCAGCTCGGCGGGGGACAGCGTGCCGAGGCCCTTGGGGGCGGCGGGGTCGGAGATGTCGAGGAAGCCGATGCGCCCCGCGGCGGCGTCGGTGTAGACCTGGGTGCGGCCGTCCTCGCTGACCGCGGATATCTCGGCGACGGTCTGGGCGCCGGCGTCCTCGCCGGCGGGGCGGTTCTGGAAGACCGGGTAGGTGGCGGTGCGCGCGAAGGCGGAGTGCTGCCGGGAGCCGTGGTCCGCGCCCTTCCCCGTCCCCGCGTAGGCGGTACCCGCCAGGGTGCCCGCGGTCACGGCCAGCGTGGCGAGCGCGGCACAGGTTCTCTTCGGCAGCATCGTTCCTCCGGTACGTCCAGATACGTCCACTGGGAAGCCGGATGGTGCCACCCCGGGACGGGTTCCGGCCGACGGTCCGGTGAACGGAAGGCGAAGATCACCCACGTCGCTCACTACAGTGCTGTAGAAATTGCCTGGTCGAAGCATGATCACCTGAGGCGGTGTCGCGTGCGTCGCGTGCGTCGCGTGTGGAGGAGGCAAGGCGGCAGGATGCCCGAGCAGTACGTCCCCCTGGCCGGTACGGCCCGTGCCCGTACGGTCCTGGCCCGGCGGTGCGGTGCCGTCGTCGAGGCGCGGTGGTTCGCCGTCGCCGTCTTCACCCTGATCCTCGCCAACGCCGCGCTGCTGGGCGTCGAGACGTACTCCGGGCTGGTGGCGGCGTGGCGGCCCTGGTTACGGCTGGCCGAGCACGTCTGCCTGGCCGCCTTCACCGCCGAGATCGCGCTGCGGCTCGCCGCGCACGCCGACCGCCCCCGGCACTTCTTCAAGGACCCGTGGAACCTCTTCGACCTCGCCGTCGTGCTGTGCGCGTTCCTGCCGGTCGTCCGCGAGAACACCACCGTCCTGCGGCTGCTGCGCCTGGCCCGCGTGCTGCGCACCGCGCGCTTCCTGCCGCAACTGCGCGTCGTCCTCGTCGCGGTGGCCCGCAGCCTGCCCGGCACGCTGAGCTTCCTGCTGGTCGGCGCGTTGCTGCTCTACGTCTACGCCATGGTGGGCTGGGTCTTCTTCGGCCGGCACGACCCCGAGCACTACGGCTCCATCGGCCGCGCCGTCCTCACCCTCTTCCTGCTGATGACCCTGGACGGCATCGGCGACGCGGTCCACGCGGGCCTGGACATCTCCCGCTGGAGCCTCCTCTACTACGGCTCCTACGTGCTGCTCGCCTCGTTCGTGCTGGTCAACGTGCTGATCGGGGTCGTCATCACGTCGCTGGAGGAGGCCCGGGAGATGGACGGCCGAGACGCGGGGCCGCCGGAGCGGGCGGACGAGGAACGGCAACGGCTGCTGCTGCGCCGCGTCGAGGCGGCACGGCGGGCGCTGGCGGAGCTGGAGGAGGAACTGGGGCGGGAGGGGGCCGCTCGGTCGCCGGTGTCCGCCGCGTCCCCGGCCGGACCGGCGGGCGCTCCGGGGGCGCGGATCACGTAGGTTCCCTTCGTGGGGAGCGTGGCCACCAGTCCGCGTCTGCGCGGCTCGACGACGGCCCGTCGCACGGTGCCGCCCCCTCGTCAGTGGCCGGACGGCCCCAGCACCCCGGCCACCAGGTCCCGGGCGTACGCGGCGTCCAGGCCGGCCGGGCGGAAGAGGATGCGGTACATCAGGGGCGCGACCACGCGGTCGACGACCGTCTCGACGTCGGGGACGGTCTCGCCGCGGGCGGTCGCGCGGGCGAGGACGACGTCGATCTGCTCGGCCGCGTACGCCGAGCACTGGCCGGCGTTGCTGCCGTCCGGGTCGCCGAGCAGGGCGTCGCGGACGTAGGCGCGGCCCGCGGGGGAGGCCATCTCGTCGAGGAACAGTTCCGCCCAGGCCGTGAGGTCGGCGGCGAGGTCGCCGAGCTCCTCCGGTTCCGTCTCGGGGCGCAGCCGTTCGACGGCCACGTCCGAGAGCAGTTCCCGCAGGTCGCCCCAGCGGCGGTAGACCGTCGACGGGGTGACGCCCGCGCGCCGGGCGATCAGCGGCACGGTCAGGGCGTCCCGGCCCGCCTCGGCCTCCAGCTCCCGTACCGCCGCGTGGACGGACTCCTGGACCCGCGCGCTGCGACCGCCCGGGCGGACCATCTGCCGGCGACTCATGACCCCACCTCTTGCTCGACACCTCTTGCTCGACCGCGTAGCGATCCGCTCATCGTACGGCGTTAAAGCGAACGTCTGGCTTTAGTGATGCCGTGGCGGGCCGGTCAGGCCGGAACCGTCTCAAGCAGCGCACGGGTCTCGGCGACCACCCGCGCGCTGAACGCCGGGTCGTGCACCTGGGCGGAACCCCGCATCGGACGTCCCTTCTCGTCGTAGTAGGCGCCCGTGGTGTCCGACGCGTCGGTGAGTATCCGGGTGATCACGCGCGCGGCGGTGCCCGGGTTGGTCCAGTACTTGATGAGCGGGGCCAGCGGTGAGAGCAGGTACGTCGACAGCAGGCGCAGGAACAGACCGGCGTCGCGGCCGAGGTTCGTGCCGGGGGCGAAGCCGGGTTCGATGGCGTTGAACCGCAGCCGGGGCGTTTCGCGGGCGAAGGCGAACACCGTCGCCAGGTTGCACTGCTTGGACGTGGCGTAGGCGTCCGCGCCGGGCAGTTTCGAGCCGCCGGGCTTCCACTCGCCACGGATGCTCGCCTCGGCCGAGATGTACCGGGCGCCGCGGAAACCGGACATGGTGGCGGGCTTGCGCTCCGGATCCTCCACGGCCGAGACGATGAACACCACCTGCGTGCCGTCTTCGAGGTGGGGCACGAGCGTCTCGGTGAACACGAAAGGCCCGATGTGGTTGGTCGCGTAGGCGATGTCCCAGCCGAGGGCGTTCGTGCCGGGACGGCGGGGGAAGACGCCGGCGTTGTTGAGCACGCCGGCGATCGGGAGGCCCAGCTCCGTGATCCGGGCGGCGGCGCGTCGCACGCTCGGCAGGTCCGCGAGGTCGCAGACGACGGTCACGGCCTCGCCGCCGCCGCGCTCGACGCGTGCGCGGACGTCGTCGAGCTTGGCGGCGTCGCGCCCGACCAGCACGACGGTGCCGTGCCGGGCCAGTTCGAGGGCGGTGCGGCGGCCGAAGCCGGAGGTCGGGCCGGTGATGACGTAAGCCTTGCCGGACATGGCGCTCCTTAGATGTCTGACTGGACAGTCATTAACGGACGTGCGTGGTGGTGTGCGGAGGCAGGGGGGAGGTGGACCCTGGGCGGGTCAGCCGATCATGCGCCAGAGCGCTTCGAAACCGGACCGCTTGTGCTCGTCGGCGCCGCCCGGGTCGTTGATGATGTAGTCGATGGTGGCCTCGGCCAGGGCGTTGCACAGCGCGAACACCAGGGTCGCCGGGGCGTCGCGCATCGGGCCGTTCGCCCGGCCGCGCTCCAGGACCTCCCCCAGGCCCCTCATGGTCCGGCCCGCGGTCTCATGGGTGGACGCCGTGATCTCGTCGGAGACCTGGAGCTGCGCCAGGGCGCGGCGCTTGTGGGGGTGGGCCGTCGCCCAGTCCGTCCAGCGTGACCACACGTGCAGCGTCTGGGCGCGCGCGTCGCCCGCGGGCAGGCCGCCGAGCGCGGCCGCCCCCATCTCCCCCTTCAGCTCCAGGTACAGCTGGTTGAGCAGATCCGCTTTGGTGTCGAAGTAGGTGAACAGCGACCCGTTCGAGACGCCGGCCTCCTTCGCGATCGCCGCCGTCGCCGCCCCCAGCCCCTGAACGGCGATGATCCGGGTGGCGGCAGCCATGATCGCCGCGCGTTTGTCGTCGCTCCGGGGCCTGGGCATGAGGACAGCATGTAGGAGAGTGGTCAGTCAGTCAAATGGTGGGCGCGGGGAGCCGTCCACGCCGGCGCCGACCGTTCGTAGGCCCGCCCGGCCCGCAGCAGCACCGCCTCCTCGAAGGGGCGTCCCAGCAGCTGCATCCCGATGGGCAGCCCGTCCCCGTCGTGACCGACCGGGACGGTCAGCGCGGGGACGCCGGTGATGTTGGCGGGGGCGGACAGGCGTACGTAGGCGTCGGAGACGGTCTCGACCGTGCCGTCCGGCCAGGTGACCGTCTCCCGGCCGGCCGGCACCGCGGTCAGCGGGACCGTCGGGGCGGCGATCACGTCGACGTCCGTCAGCAGCCGGGCCCACTCCCGGCGCATCAGCGTCCGGGCGCGCTGGGCGCGCAGGTGGTCCCCGGCGGACATCAGCTCCCCGGCCTCCAGCAGCACCCGGACGTCGTCGGCGTACCGGTCGGGTACGCCGCGCAGGGTGCGTTCGTGGTAGGCGGTGGCCTCCGGCACCATCAGGCCCCACTGGACCGCCTGGACGTAGCGGGCCATCGGGATCTCGACCTCGGTCAGCCGTGCGCCGAGGTCGCGGAGCCGGTCGACGGCGCTGCGGACGGCGGCCTCCACCTCCGGGTCGACGTGATCGAAGTAGAAGGTGCGCGGCACGCCGACGCGCAGGCCCGTCAGGTCGCCGGGGCCGGGCCGGTGGCCGGCGGCCGGGGCGGGCACGGAGGCCGGGTCGCGGGGGTCGTGCCCGGTCAGGGCGGGCAGGACGAGGGCGGCGTCCTCGACGGTGCGGGTGATCGGGCCGACGTGGTCCAGCGACCAGGACAGCGAGGTCACGCCGTGGCGGGGGACGAGGCCGTACGTGGGTTTGAGGCCGACGACGCCGTTGAGCGCGGCGGGGACGCGGATCGAGCCGCCGGTGTCGGTGCCGAGCGCGAAGGTCGCCGTACCGGAGGCCACGGCGACCGCCGAGCCGCCGCTCGAACCGCCGGCCACCCGGCCCGGGTCCCAGGCGTTGCGGGTCTGCGGGGTGGTCAGCCCGTAGGCGAACTCGTGCGTGTGCGTCTTGCCGACCAGGGCCGCGCCGGCCTCGGTCAGCCGCGCGGCGACCGTGCTGTCGGCGTCGGCCCGGTGGCCGTCCCGGACCCGGGAACTGGCGGACGTCGCCGTCCCCGCCACGTCGATCAGGTCCTTCAGTCCCATCGGGATGCCGTGCAGCGGGCCGCGCAGGCGTCCGGCGGCGGCCTCCGCCTCGGCCGCGAGCGCCGAGCGGCGGGCGCGGTCGGCGGTGACGGTGACGTAGGCGCCGAGGTCCCGGTCCACCTCCTCGACGCGGTCGAGTACGGACTCCAGCAGTTCCACGGGCGACAGCCGCCGTTCCCGGATCGCGTCCGCGGCGGCGGCGAGGGTCAGGTCAGCGGGGGTCATGGCTCGGCTCCTCGGCGCGGTAGGCGGCGGCGGGCGGGGTGTCGCCGAAGTCCAGCTCGCGCAGGACCGAGACGACGGCGTGGATGTGCCGGGCGGCCTCGCGGGCCGCCGGGGAGGGGGCGGGGTCGTCGGGGGACATGGCTGTGGCGCTCCCGGGGGATCGACGTTAAGGCTAAGTGTTTGCGTTAGCCGACCGTAGGTCCTAGCCTGCCTAAAAGCAAACGATTAGCTTTTGAAGGGAAGTCCGCCCATGCACGCCCCCACGTGGACCGTCGGCGACCTCACCGTCCACCGCGTCGACGAGACCCCGCTGCCGCCCGCGACCGGCGCCTGGCTGCTGCCCGGAGCCACCGCCGGCCTCGTCCGCCGGCAGGACTGGCTGCGCCCGGACTTCGCGGACGAGGAGGGCGTCCTGCGCCTGGGCAGCCACAGCTTCGCCTTCGTGACGCCGGACGGCCGACGCGTCCTGGTCGACACCGGCATCGGCAACGGCAAGACCCGGGCCAACCCCGCCTGGCACGGCCTGCGCACCGGCTACCTTGACCGGCTCACCGCCGCCGGCTTCGCCCCGGACACCGTCGACCTGGTCGTCCTGACCCACCTGCACACCGACCACGTCGGCTGGAACACCCGCGAGGTGGACGGCGCGTGGGTCCCCACCTTCCGCAACGCCCGGTACGTCACCTCACGCGCCGAGCGCGACTTCTGGGCGGGGCAGGCCCTGGACGGTCCCCGGCGGCAGATGTTCGCCGACTCCGTGCTCCCCGTGGAGGAGGCGGGCCTGCTCGACCTCGTCGACGTGCCGCCGGACGGCACCGGCCTCGCCCCCGGCCTGCGCCTGCTGCCGACGCCGGGCCACACGCCCGGCCATGTCGCCGTCCAGCTCACCAGCGGCGGCGCCACCGCGCTCGTCACCGGCGACTGCGTCCACCACCCGGTGCAGTTCGCGCACCCGGCCCTCGGCGCCTGCGTCGACGTCGACCCGGCCCGCTCGGAGGCCACCCGCCGTGCCCTCCTCGCCTCCCTCGCCGGTACGGACACCCTCCTCCTGGGCACCCATTTCCCCCCGCCGACGGCGGGGCGGGTGGTGGCGGACGGGGAGGGGTACCGATTGGTGCCGGTGGCGGGCAACTGACGGCTGCGGGCGGGGCGTCCCCTGACTCCTGACCTGCGGCTTCTGGTCCCCGGTCCCTGGTCCGCGACCCCTGACCTGTGGCTCCCGATCCCCGGCCCCTGACCTGTGGCTCCTGGTCCCCGGTCCCTGGCCTCCGGCTCCTGGTCCCCGGCCCCTGGCCTCCGGCTCCTGGTCCCCGGCCCCTGACCTGTGGCTCCTGGTCCCCGGCCCCTGACCTGTGGCTCCTGGTCCCCGGCCCCTGGCCTCCGGCTCCTGGTCCCCGGCCCCTGGCCTCCGGCTCCCGACTCGCGGCCCCCCGGCCCCCGCCCGTCGGGCTGCCGGCCTACTCGCTCTTCCCGCCCGCCCCGATGGCGGCCCGGCCCCGCCGCCGCAGCTCGTCGCGCTCGGCGTCCGGGATCGTCATCGACTCGGCGAGCACGGCGGCGAGCGCGTCCACCCGGGCGGTGTCGGCGTCCGTGTCGGCGCGGAAGAGCCACCGGATGCTCTCGTCCCGTGTGATGAGGTCGATCGCCAGGCGCGCGCCCCTGTCCTGCGTGGTCGCCGCCCGGACGTAGCGCACCTGGTCGACGGGGATGTCCTGGCGGATCTCGCCCTGTTCCAGGAACGCGTTCGTCCTGGCCGTGACGATCCGCCGGTCCGTGACGGCGACCAGTGTCTTCGCCGAGGCCCTGTCCCTCGCCGCCGCCAGCTTGTCCTTGGCCCCGCCGAGGATCGCCGAGATCGGGCCGACGGCGTCGAGCTGGTCGGCGAAGCCGAGGACACGCAGGGTCTCGCCGTCTTCCAGGAACCAGCGCAGGATGCGCAGATACGGTCCGAGGTCCGGCGTTCCGGGTGCGCAGACGACGTCCGGGGCCTCCAGCGCGGGGGCCGGCGGGCGCAGGGCGTCGGCGAGGGGCCGGATCGCCTCCAGGAGGCGGGCGGAAGTCTGGCGGGCCGCCTTCGCGTCCTTCCGCTTGCCCGGCAGGGACTGCGACAGGCCGTCGCGGCCGGGCAGTTCGGCGACGATGCTCAGCTCGCGCGTCAGCGAGGCGACGAGGCCCGCCGTCTCGGTGAGGGCGGAGTCCAGCTCCGCGCGGGTGTCCCGCGCGATGACCTCGACGAAGCGCGCCTCGTCGGCGTCGTCCTGTCCGGTGGCCCTCGCCCGGCCCGCGCGCAGCGCCTGGTACCCGGCCCACGCCTTGAGCGAGGACAGGAGGGCGTAGGTGTCGAAGACGATCGCCTCGGCGTTGGTCTGGAGGTACTCGCGGTTGCGCCGCGTGTCGCTCTGGTCGATCTGTCCGACGTGGCCGCGGACGTTGCGCCGGTACAGCTCGCGCTGCTTGTCCAGCGCCGCCTGGGCGCCCGCGACGCCGTCCCAGAGGGAGGCGGGGACCGTCTCGACCTTCCGCGCCTGGTCGATGGCGCGGTCGACGGTGGTGACGAGCCCCGTCAGTTCGGACCACTGCTCGTTGCGGATGGCCGTGAGGACCTGGCTGGTCAGCGCGATGTTGGTCCGGACCAGACCCGTGACCTCGCTGAGCTGCATCTGGAGGCCCACCATGGCCAGCGCCGGCCCGAGCGCGGCCGCGGTCTGCGCGGCGCTCAGCGCGGTCACGGGGATGAAGCGGGCCTGGGCGACGATGCGGCCCGGGAACATCAGCGTGCCCAGGTTCGCGCCGTCCTTGACGGCGAGCGTCGCGCCGGTCTTCAGCAGGGCCTGCGTCGCGTCGCTGAGCCGGTAGAGCCCCTGCGCGCCGGCGAACGCGCTGCCGAGGTTGCCGGCCACCGTCGCCGTGTTCCCGACCGAGGCGAGGACGGCGGCCAGCCGCTCGCGGTCGACGGCCGGCACGATCCCGAAGTCGACCAGCTCCGGACCCAGTTCCGCCGGTACCTCGCCGAAGACGACGGCGACTCCCGGGAGCACCTCCGCCAGGACCGTCGACGCCGTCGTCGAGTCAGCGGCATCCCGCATGTGATGTCCTCCCCCAGAGACGCACGACGGCCGGACGTCGTCGCCGAACACCGCCGAAGTCTACGGCCCGACAGCCCGGGTTCCGGCCCGAGTTCCCGAAAACCGGCCGCCGGGCCGGCTCACCGCGGACGCGACCGCACGAACCCGTGGCTGCGCTCCACCTTCGCCACGTGCAGCGTGTACCGCTCGTACCATTCGGCCCGCCCGCGCCGCTGTGCCGCGCGGTGCTCGGCGTCGGTCCGCCACGCGGTGAGGGCGTCGGCGTCACGGAAGTAGCCGACGGTGATGCCCAGCCCGCCGGGGGTCTGCGCGTGGTCCATCCCCAGGTACCCGGGGACGTCCTTCACCAGTTCCTCCATGCGGGCGTTGGTCTCGCCGTAGCCGTCCTGGTCCTGGGTGCGGACCGTGGTGAACACGGCGACGTAGTAGGGGGGTTCGTAGGCTTCGACGGGTGTGACTGGAGTTGCCGGGTGATCGCTCATGGCGTCACCGTAGGGCGCGGGTGTACGGCGGGTCAGGCCACCACCCTCTCCTCCGTGACCATCACCGCCACCGAGGCCAGGTCGATGAACTCGGCCTCGTCCGGGTGGACCCGTTCCCGGTAGTTCGCGGACGCGAAGAAGGCGTCGTGGTCGGCCCAGTTGTCGAACCAGATCTCGGTGAGGCCGTCGTAGGCGGGGGCGGGGTAGTTCCCGGCGGGGGCGGGCACGGGGTGGGACACGGTGTACTTCCGCACATACCGCCGCGCCTCCGGAATGGAGGTGAACAGCGGCGCGTGGCGGGCTCGGTGGTACTCGACGAACGACTCGAAGGACATGCCCTCGGCACGGTTGATCAGGAATGCGAACTTGATCACGATTACCCCTCTTCTCGGCGGTCGGAGTTAACCTAAACGCTCACATCGGTGTGAGGGGCAAGTGGCAAGGAGAGCGAGGAGCCGGTATGCGGATCGGTGAGCTGTCCGCCCGGACCGGGGTCAGCCGTCGGTCGCTGCGCTACTACGAGGAGCAGGGGCTGCTGGTCAGTTCGCGGTCCCCCAGCGGCCAGCGGTACTACGACGAGGGCCATGTCGAGCGGGTCGCGCTGATCCAGGCGTTCCTGGCCGCGGGCCTGTCCAGCGGCACCATCGCCGGCATGGTTCCCTGCATGGCCGAGCCCAGTGCCTCCCGGGCCGAGCGGGCGCTGGAGGTCATGGGCCGCGAACGGGACCGGCTGTCGTCCGCCATCGAGTCGCTCACCGCCGCGCGGGCCGCGCTCGACCGGCTCATCGACGAGAACCGGCGGTACCTCGCCGCCGCGCCGCCCGGCGCAGCACCGGAGCCTCGATGACGTAGTGGGACAGCAGGGCCAGTACGCCGGTGAGCAGGGCCGTGGCCGCCAGGCGGCCCTCCGTCATGCCGAGGGAGGCCAGGAAGCGGACGACCGGATAGTGCCAGAGGTAGAGGCCGTAGCTGAGGTTGCGGCCGGTCCAGGACAGCGGGGCCAGGGACAGCAGGCGGGCGAGGCGGCCGTCGCGGCGCAGCTCCAGGTCGGTGACGAGGGTGGCGGAGACGGCCGCCACGGCGAGGAGGCCGGCGGTGTACCAGGCGGCCGTCCAGACGCCTGCGTCCTGGGTGACCGGCATCCGCCAGGCCGCGAGGAGGAGCAGCCCGAGGGCGGGCCAGGCCAGCCGGGCGGCCCAGGTGCGCAGCCGCGCCAGGCGGGGGTCGTCGGCGCGCAGCCGGGCCAGCAGTACGGCGACCAGGGCGCCGGCCAGCAGCTGGTCGGCGCGGGTGTCCGTGCCGTTGTAGACGCGGTGCGCGGCGTCGGGGGCCCACAGGGCGCAGCGCCACAGGACCGGCAGCGCGCACAGGGCGGCCGCGCACAGCAGGACGGTCCGGGGGCGGAGCCGGTGCAGCAGGGCGAGCAGGAGCAGCGGCCACAGGAGGTAGAACTGCTCCTCCACACCGAGCGACCAGGTGTGGGCGAGGGGCGCGGTGAGGTCGGAGTAGGGGCCGGCCTCCCCGGCGCGTACGAGGTTGACGACGAACGCCGCGGCCAGGCCGGCCGCCTGCCACGCGCCGTCGAAGGCCCACAGCGAGGTGGCCGCGCCCAGGACGGCGCAGACCGCGCACATCGTCCACAGCGCGGGGACCAGGCGGGCCCAGCGGCGCCGGTAGAAGGCGAGCAGGGCGATCCGGCCGGTGCGGGCGTACTCGGCGAGCAGCAGCCGGGTGATGACGAAGCCGCTGATGGTGAAGAACAGGTCGACGGCGACCGAGCCGCCCGGCATGAGGTCCGGCTCGACGTGGTACACGAGGACCAGCGCGACGGCCAGGGTGCGCAGCCCGTCCAGTCCGTCGATCCGGCCCGGCCGCGCGAGCGCCGACGGGAAGCCCCGGAGACCTCGGGCCTCGTGGCGCCGGGCCGCCGGGGCGGCGGGTCCGCCGGAGGCGTCGCCGGTCTCCGGGGCGGTCGTGGGCGCGGTCGTCGAGTCCGGTGCCTCGGCCATGGACTGGGACGCTTCCCCTCTGCCGGCGTCAGGAGCGGTGACCGGGGGCGCCTGCCCGGAAAGCGCGGTCGTATGCCTTCCGGGCGGCCGGGCGAGTGTGCCGGACGGCTCTGTCAGACGTTCACGCCGAAGTCGGCGGCGATGCCCGCCAGGCCCGAGGCGTACCCCTGGCCGACGGCGCGGAACTTCCACTCCGTGCCGTGCCGGTACAGCTCGCCGAAGACCATGGCGGTCTCGGTGGAGGCGTCCTCGGAGAGGTCGTAGCGGGCGATCTCGGCGCCGCCGGCCTGGTTGACGATCCGGATGAACGCGTTGCGGACCTGGCCGAAGCTCTGGCCGCGGTTCTCGGCGTCGTGGATGGAGACCGGGAAGACGATCCGGTCGACGTCGGCCGGTACGGCGGCCAGGTTCACCTTGACCGTCTCGTCGTCGCCCTCGCCCTCGCCGGTGAGGTTGTCACCGGTGTGCTCGACCGAACCGTCGGGGCTGGTGAGGTTGTTGTAGAAGACGAAGTGGCTGTCGGAGAGCACCTTGCCGGAGGTGTCCAGCAACAGCGCGGAGGCATCGAGGTCGTAGTCGGTGCCGGTCGTGGTGCGCACGTCCCAGCCGAGGCCGACCAGGACCGCGGTCAGGCCGGGGGCCTCCTTGCTGAGCGAGACGTTGCCACCCTTGGCCAGGGAAACTCCCATGACGTACTCCTTCTCGTGCGGTGTCAGTTGGTTGTCCGTCGCTACCCGCTCAAAACTACATGGCTGTAGAAATACGCGGATTCAGTCCCGCGAGTCGCCGAACGGCAGGCGGTGGCCGATCAGCGGGACCAGGGCGCCGGCGATGGCCGGGCCCCAGGTCGCGGCGTCGAAGAAGTCGCACCGCACCGGCCGGTCGAGCGGCGTCGCCGACAGCCGGCCGCCCAGGAAGGCGCCCGCGATGCCGGTCACCGTCGTGCCCCCGCTTGTGGAGGCGACTCCGGACAGCCTAACTTCTACACGTCTGTAGATTCTGCGGGGGAGCGACCCTCAGTGAGCGGTAGCAGGGGAAAGCGGCGGCGTACCCCGCCGGAAGGCGGCCGGCCGGGCGGGCTGACGCGGCGGGGCAGGGTCGTGGCCTGGAGCGCCGGGGCGTGCGCGGTGCTCCTCCTGGCCCTGGCCGGAGCCGGCGCCTGGGTCTACCACGACCTGGACGGCAACATCCACGCCGCCGACCTCGACGGCGAGCTCGGCGGCGAGCGGCCCGGGAACCTCAGCCCGGGGTCGCGGAACATCCTGGTCGTGGGCTCCGACAGCCGGGACGGCGACAACGCGGAGTACGGCAAGGGCCTGACCACCATGCAGTCGGGCACGCTGATGGTGCTGCACGTCCCGGCCAGTGGGGAGTGAGCCACGGTCGTGTCGTTCCCCCGCGACTCCTGGGTGGAGATACCCGCCTGCGAGCAGGGCGACGGCTCCACCTCCGCACCCCACCACTTCAAGATCAACGAGGCGTTCGCGATCGGCGGCTCGGGCGGCGACGTCTCCGGGGCGGCGGCCTGCACGATCAAGACGGTCGAGGCCGCCACCGGGCTGCGCGTCGACCACTTCGTGTCCGTCGACTTCCAGGGGTTCAAGGGCATGGTCGACGCGCTGGGCGGGACAGAGGTCTGCCCCGAGGAGGCCATCCACGACGAGAAGGCCCACCTGGACCTGGCGGCCGGCTGCCAGACGGTCGAGGGCGAGGAGGCGCTCGGCTACGTGCGCGCCCGTCACAGCATCGGGGACGGCTCCGACACCGGACGCACAGGGCGCCAGCAGGAGTTCATGCGGGCCCTGGTGGAGAAGGCGCGGGCGAGACTGACCAGCCCCGCCTCGCTGTACGGCTTCCTGGAGTCCGCCACCGAGTCGCTGACCACGGACGCGGAACTGGCCGGCATCAAACCCCTCTACGGCCTCGCCACCGTACTGAAGGGCGTCCCCGGCGACCGGCTGGCCTTCCTCACCGTCCCGAACTACCCCCGCGAGGCCGACGTCGCCACCGACAAGGCGAACGTGGTCTGGCAGTACCCGCAGGCCGCCGACCTGTTCACCGCCCTGGCCGGGGACGAGGAGGTCGACGAGGAGCGGCTGGCGGCGGACGCGAAGAACCCGGTGTACGCCTCCACCGTCCGCGTCCGGGTCCTCAACGGCACCGGCGTCACCGGCCGGGCCGCCGCCGTCGCCGAGAAGCTGACCGAGGCCGGGTACGCCGTCGTCGGCACGGGCAACGCCCCGGCGACCGACCGCACCACGGTCACCCACACCGCGCCCCTGGCCCGCCGGGCGGCGTCCCTGGCCTCCCGCTTCCCCGGGGCGCGGGACGAGGAGGGGGATGGGGGAGCGGCGGCGGACGCGGTGACGCTCGTGGTGGGGACGGACCTCGATCCCGACGACGTCAGGTGAGGGGCTCGCCGGGCTCAGCGGCACGGTGGCCGCCGCCGAACCCGGCCGGAAGTACCGGCCGGCCGGGTTCAGGTCACCAGCCCGTGCCGGTAGGCGTACACGACGGCCTGGACGCGGTCGCGCAGGCCCAGCTTGGTGAGGATGCGGGAGACGAACGTCTTGACGGTCTCCCGGCTGATCAGCAGCGCCGCGGCGATCTCGGTGTTGGACAGGCCGTCCGCGATCAGGCGCAGCACCTCCAGCTCACGCGGCGTCAGCGGGACGGCCGGGTCCGCGCTCTCCTCGGCGGGGCGGATACGGGTGGCGTACCGGCCCACCAGCCGCCGGGTCACCTCGGGGTCCAGCAGGGCCGCGCCCGTGGCGACGGTGCGGATGCCGTGCAGCAGCCGGTCGGGCGGCGCGTCCTTCAGCAGGAAGCCGCTGGCGCCGGCGCGCAGGGCCTCGTAGACGTACTCGTCGAGGTTGAACGTCGTCACCACCAGGACCTTGACGGGGTGTTCCACCCCGGCTCCGGCCAGCAGCCGGGTGGCCGCGATGCCGTCGAGCCCCGGCATGCGGATGTCCATCACCACGACGTCCGGGCGCAGCCGGCCGGCGAGGTCGACGGCGGTCTGTCCGTCGCCGCACTCGCCGGCCACCGAGAGGTCGGGCTGGGCGTCGATGATGGTGACCAGGCCGGTGCGGATCAGTACCTGGTCGTCGCAGACCAGGACCCGCGTCGGGGCCGCCGTCCCGTTGCCGGCGGGGATGCTCACGACGGGCTCCCGGAGGGGATGCGGGCCCGCACCGTGAAGCCGCCGCCCGGCCGTCCGCCCGCGCTGAACTCGCCGCCCAGCACGTCGACCCGCTCCCGCAGACCGGCCAGGCCCCGTCCGCTGCCGCCGGGGGACGCCGACCGGTCGCCCGCCCCCTCCGTGCTGACCTCCACGGTGATCTCCTTCTCGCCGTGGCGCACCGCGACCGAGGTGCGGATGCCGTGGGCGTACTTGAGGGCGTTCGTCAGGGCTTCCTGCACCACCCGGTAGGCCACCAGGTGGGCGCTGCCGGCCGAATCCGGCGCGGTGCCCTCCTCGGTGAACTCCACCGGCTGGCCCGCCCGGCGGGTCTGTTCCACCAGCGAGCCGAGGGTGCCGACGTGCGGTGCCCGGTCCTCGGGCGACCGGGTGCCGTGGTCGGGGTTGAGCAGGTCGAGCAGGTGCCGCAGGTCGCTGATGGCCTGCCGGCCGGTGTCCGAGACGGCGGTCAGGGTCTGTTCGAGCCGGTCGGGCGCGGCGGTCAGATAGCGGGCCGCCTCGGCCTGCACGACCATCGCCGTCACATGGTGGGTCACCACGTCGTGCAGCTCGCGGGCGATCCGGGTGCGCTCGGCGGTCCGGGTCTCCTCGGCGACCCGGAGGCGGCGTTCCGCCTCCGCGTGCCGGGCGGAGCGCAGCCACGACCCCATGCCCCACACCAGCGCCGTCACCACGTAGAACACCGCGTACTCGCTCACCGCCTCGACCGACCCGAGGTGGGCGAGGGCGACGGCCAGCGGTACGTACGCCGCCGTGAAGGCCAGTGCGGTGATCCGCCGGTGCCGTTCGACCAGGGAGCCGGCGCCCAGCAGCGCGAAGGCGAACGCGGTGCCCGCCACGGAGTGGTAGCCGCGCAGCTGGTCGAGGGCGAAGCCGGCCGACGCCAGGGCCAGGCAGGCGGCCGGCCAGCGCCGGCACACCGTCAGCGGGAGGCACTGCAGGGCGATGGCCAGCACCGCCAGCGCGTCGAAGGGCCGGTCCGCCACTCCGCCGATCTGCGTGCCGTGGTTGTGCAGCGACGGCATGAACGAGGTGACCAGGAGCAGGGGGCCCAGCACCACGTACCAGGCGGTGACATCGATGCCGCGCAACCGCCCGGCCGCGGTGCGCAGCCGGGCCGGGACGGCGTTCCGCAGTGCGATCACCGGGCGAGCGTAGCGGTCGTGGTCTTGCGGGCGGCACGCCGCATGGGCACCAGGTGGCCCCGGCGGTGGGCCAGCATCAGGAACACGATCGTCACCACGGTGCAGAACGCCACCGAGTACACGCTTCCCTCCGGGCCGAAGTCGCCGCCGGTGAGCGCCACCGGGCCGGAGGTGGTGGAGTCGAGCAGGCCCTGAGGGGTGTCGTTGCCGGAGACCTCGGTGCTGAAGACGCCGGACGCGGTGAAGTTCCAGCCGAAGTGCAGGCCGATGGGGACCCACAGCCTGCGGGTGGCGATGTAGGCGGCGGTGAGCATGCCGCCGGCCTCGATGGCGATGGCGACGGCGCCCCAGACGGAGGCGTTCGGGTTGAGCAGGTGCGAGGCGCCGAACAGCAGGCCGGTGAGGATCAGCGCGATCCAGGTGCCGGTGAGCTTCTCGACGAAGCGGAACAGCACGCCGCGGTAGAGCAGTTCCTCCGTCACGGCGGCCCCGGCCATGAAGCCGAGCAGCCCGACCGCGCCGGACGGCGACCCCAGGCCGTGGACGTCGTAGTACTCGGCGGTGAAGAGGTTCGCGATGACGGCCCCGAAGACGGCGGCGCCGATCAGCAGGCCCCGGCCGAACGCGGGCGCGGCTCCGTCCAGGGACACCTCGGTGGACGGGCGGTGCTCGGTGCGGCGTACCACCCATCCGTAGAGGTACAGCCCGAGTGCGACGGTCGCCGCGCCGGCGATCAGCTGGAGCCAGGGGCTGTCCTCCACCGCCATCATGGCCTGGCCCCCGACCATCGAGACGACCACCACGGTCAGCAGCTGCCAGACGAACCTCATGAGTACTTCTCCTTACTCGAATGTGGGGGAGGGAGCGGTCAGCGCTGGTCGGCGGCGGCCTGGGTGGTGACGTCGCGGACGGCCTCTACGGCGAGTCCGGGCCGGTCGGTGTAGATGTAGTGGCCGCTCTCGGCGGCGGTGCTCAGCTCGCTGCGGGAGGAGAGCGCGAGCCACTGCTTCTGGCCCGCGGACCACATCTTCTCCAGGGCGGGCCCGTACTCGGGGACGGCGGCGTACTGGGTCTCGTGCTGGATGACCGCCACGGGGATGTCGCCCGCGGAGCGGACCTTCGCGTCGTCGATGACGAACCGCTCCGGGTTCTGGCCCTGGTTGGCCGCGAGGGTCTGGTCCCGCAGCTCGGCCGCCGGGCCGGCGGCCGACTCGGGGACGGCCTTGGCGAGGCCCGCGTTGAGGGCCGGGATCGTGGCGTCCATCAGGACCAGCCCCTTGACCCGGTCCTGGTGGTCGGGGGCGTACCGGGCGGCGATCAGTCCGCCCAGCGAGTGGCCGGCCAGGACGACCGGGCCGTCACCGGCCACGTGGTCCAGCACGGCGGTCAGGACCTTGCCGCTGTCGGCCTGGCGCTGGACGGTGGCCGGCTGGTCGCTCGCGCCCTCGCCGAGACGGTCGTAGGAGCAGACCCGGTCCCGCTCGCTCAGCTTCTTCCGCAGGTCCGCCATCTTGTCCAGGCCGTCGCCCGCTCCGGCCAGGAGCACGACGACCGGCCGGTCCTCGACCGGGGAGCCGGCGCAGGAGACGTTCACGGAACGGCCCTGGACCTCGATCTTCCGGGCCCCGGTGAACGTGGCGGGGGCGGTGGCGGCGGCGGTGCTGCCGAGGGCGTCGTCCACGATGTCGTCCACGGCGTCGTCGATGGTCCCCTCAAGTGCCTTCTCGTCCACCGCCGCGGGCGCCGTCTCGTCGCAGGCGACCAGTCCGGTGCCGGCCACGCCGCACAGCAGTGCGGCCATCGCGGTTGCCTTGATCGTGCGCAGCATGAGGACTCCAGGAAGGACCGGGGGAGGGAGGGGGAGGCGGCCTCTCCGGTGTCCGGCGGCCACACCAGAAATCTAGAGAAACGGCGGCCCGTGAGCGTCACCCCGGGGGGCGGACTTGTGTGTCCCCCACGTGGGGGACAGCAGGGGGGAGCGGGCCACGACGAAGGGGCCCGAGCCGGGTGACTCGGGCCCCTTCGGGGTGGTTCGGGGGGTTCCTCAGCTGGGTCCGGCGGCGTAGGCGGCCAGTCCGTCGGCCATCCGCCGCATGAAGCGGGTCAGGTACCAGGACCAGAACGGTCCGGTCCAGCGGACCTTGGCCTCGAAGACGCCGGACCAGGTGATGTCGGTGCCGCCGTCCGGCGTCCCGGTGAGGTCGACGGTGCCGCGGTAGGAGCGGAAAGGGCCGCCCAGGCTGTCGTAGCCGAAGCGGCGGTCGGGGACCAGTTCGCCGACGCGTTCCCGGGAGACCACCCTGCCGGTACGGAAGACACGGACGTCGCCGACGCGTTGCCGCTCGCCCGGGTCACCGCCGCCCTCGATCTCCGCGGCGTCGATCGGTGACCACGCCGGCCAGGTCGAGGCGCGGACCAGCGCCGAGAACACGGCGCCGGGGGCCGCCGGGGAGTGCGAGGTGACGGAGTAGGAGTGCGGCATGTGGTCACGCTAGTGCGGTGCCGGCCGACCGGACACGCTCCCGATTGCGCTCTCGCCGGTCACATCCTGCGGTAGACGGAGGGACGGACGCCGACGTGCTTGAGGAACGCCGCGGACAGGCTGGCGGCGCCGGAGAAACCGCAGCGGGCGGCGATCCGGTCGAGGGGCTCACCGGTGCCGGTGAGCAGGCGGCGTGCCTCGGCGATCCGCAGCCGGGTCAGATACCGGTGCGGGGTCTCGCCGGTGGCCTCCCGGAAAACGCGGATGAAGTGGTACGTGCTCAGCCGCGCCTCGGCGGCGAGATCGGCGACGGTCAGCGGGTCGGCCGGCCGCTCCCGCATCAGCGCCACGGCGGCCCGGACGGCGGCGTGCTCGGGGCCGGGCAGGGGCTGGGCGCGGCCCCGGGCCAGCAGGTGCGTCAGGAGGAAGGCGGCGGCCGACTCGGCGTACAGGTCGCTCCCGTCCGGGGACGCCGCGAGCGCCCGCACGACCTGCTCGACCAACGGGTCGCCGGTGCCGACGGCGGCGGCGAGCGCCTCGAAGTCCGGCGCGGGGGAGCCCAGTTCGGCGGCGGTGCGCTCCACGGCGGCCCGGGGCAGATGCACCTGGACGCTGCGCAGCGGGGCGGCGGCGCGGTAGCCGCGCAGGGTCGGCCGGCCGGGCAGCATCAGCTCCAGCCGCCCGGGGACCCAGCGGCGGCGCGTCGTACGGCCCCCGTCGCGCGTCCGCATCACCGCCTCCCCGCCCGTGCACAGGACGAGGTGCAGATCGCGGGTGCCGGGCAGCGGCAGGGCCTCCGCCTCCGGCGCGTGGACGAAGCCCTGCACCAGCACCGAGCGCCAGCCCGTCTCCTCCCAGCTGCAGAAGGTCCGCCGCACGAACCGGTCCGCGTCGAGGCCCGCGTACGGCGCGAGGTCGAAGTCGGGGGAGTCGAACACGTCCTCAGCCTAGGCGGCGGCCCAGCGGCCCAGCGGCCCAGTGGCCCAGCGGCCCACCGGGCACTGATCCGTGATCTGTGACCTGCGTCACGGTGCAAGGTGCCTGCAAGGAAAGTGCCGTGGGCGCCGGGAAACCGCTCGTCGACCGCCTGTGTGGCGACGAGCGATGGGGGATCGCATGTCCTTGGCAACCACAAGACCGGCGTTGATCGAGCAAGGCCACTGGCTGACCGTGCGGGACTGCAAGCGGGTGCTGGTGGTGGTCCACACGGTGACGTTCGCCCAACGGCTGCGGGAGGTCTTCGGACTGCTCGCCGACGACCTGCGGATCCAGGTGGTCTTCACCGCCGCGCCGCACGCCTTCGGCGCCGGAGTCACGCAGTACCTGCGGGGGCTGGGCATCACCACCGTGCCCTGGGAGGAGGCGCTGCGCACGGAGTTCGACCTGGCGCTCGCCGCGGGCTCCCGCGGAGTGCACGAACTGCGCTGCCCGGTCGTCCGTGTCTCGCACGGCGCCGGGCACATCAAACCGCTCACCGACACCACCGCGCGGACGCCGGGCGGGCGGCGGGCGCCCGGCATGCTCAGCCCGGTGCACCTGATGCACGAGGGCCGAGTGGTCCCGGCGGCGGTCGTCTACGCCCACGAACGCGACGTGGCCGAACTGGCGCGCACCTGCCCGCAGGCGCTGCCGGTCGCCCATGTCGTGGGCGACCCCTGCGTCGACCGGATCACGGCCGCCCTGCCCCGGCGCGCGGACTACCGGCGGGCGCTGGGCCTGACGGAGGGACAGCGGCTGGTGGTCGTCACCTCCACCTGGGGCCCGGCGTCGACGTTCGGGCGGCTCGACGCCCTGGTGCCGCACCTGCTGAGCCAACTGCCGGGCGACCGCTACCGGATCGCGCTGTCGGTCCATCCGAACGTGTTCGCCGGGCACGGCCCGTGGCAGGTGTACGGCTGGCTGGCAGGCTGCCGGGGCCGTGGCATCGCGGTCGTGCCGCCGGAGGCCGACTGGCAGTCCCTGCTGGTCGCGGCCGACTGGATCGTGGGCGACCACGGCTCGCTGGCCGCGTACGGCACCCTCACGGAGGCGGCGTTGCTGCTCACCGCCGGTCCGCGACGGGAGGTGTCGGCGTACTCACCGGCCGCGCTGCTGGCCGCCGCCGCGCCCGTGCTCTCGCCGCTGCACCCGCTGGCCGAGCAGTTGGAGTACGCGGCGCGGACCCGGCGGCCGGGACAGTACGACCAGGTGACCGCCTCGCTGTCCTCGGCACCGGGGGAGTTCCACCGGCGGATGCGGACGGTCGTCTACCGGTTGCTGGGACTGGGCGAACCCGCCCGCCCGCCCGCCGTCGCCCCACTGCCGCCGCCACCGCCGCTGCGGCAGTGGGAGACCCCGGCGGAGGACGAGGGGGCGACGGGGTGAACGGCGAAGCGTCCGGTGGGGTGTTCGGTGGGGTGTCTGGTGGGGTGTTCGGTGGGGTGTCTGGTGGGGTGTTCGGTGGGGTGTCTGGTGGGGTGTTCGGTGGAGCGTCCGGTGGGGTGACCGCGGATGTGTCCGGCGGGGTGGGCGCGGATGTGTCCGGCGGGGTGGGCGCGGGGCGCGCGGCCGTCCGCCGGCCGGCCGGGCCGGACGAGCCGGACGCCGCCTGGGCCACGGTGTGCTTCAGCCCCCCGGCCCTGGCCCGGGACGACGGCACCCGGCCGGCCCGGTCGGCCTCCGCCGTCTGGCGCACGGCCGCGGCCCGCGGCCCGGTCCTGGTGCGGCTGTACGGGTCGTTCCCCACAGCCGCCCACGGCCGGTACGGACCTCCGCCGCCCTGCCGGCACGCGCCCGGCCGGCTCCCGTGCGACGTCCACCTGTGGGCGGACGCGGACCGCTCCCGTCGGTCCGGTCCCGGCCTCGTCGACTGCGCCGACGTCCTCGTCAGCCCCGCCCCGCTGCCGCTGCCGGCGGCCCGCGGGCGGGTGCGCGAGCTGCTCGCACGCCATCCGGGGTGCCTCGCCGCGGTGTCCTCCTCCGGCACGGGGTGTGTCGTCGGGGTGCGGACCGGTGCGGGCGGTCCGTGGTACGGGCGGCTCGCGTGCGACGGGGCCTGGGGCCGCGCCGCCCCCCGGGTGGCCGCCTCGGTCGTGCACGCCTGGACCGTGGCCGGACGGCCACCGGACGCCTTGCGGTCGCTCGCCGCCGCGGGGCCCCCGGTGCGCGCGTACGGGCGGTACGCGTAGGACGACGACCACCGGCCGCGGCACGTCGGCGCCGCGGCCGGTTCGGTCGCCCGGTCGGTCCGGTCGCCCGGTCGGTCCGGTCGCTCGGTCGCGCGGTTGCGCGGTTGCTCCGGGCGGTCCCGGCAGGTCCCGGGGCGGTCCTGGCGGCCCGGTCTCTCCGGTCATCTGGGTCGCCCGGCCCGGTCACTCGGGTCACCTGGGTCTGTCCGGTCATCTGGGTCGCCCGGCCCGGTCACTCGGGTCACCTGGGTCTGTCCGGTCATCTGGGTCGCCCGGCCCGGTCACTCGGGTCACCCGGGGCACTCCGGTCACCTGAGTCACCCCCGCCCGGCCCCCCGGTTGACCCGGCCGGCCCCCGGCCCCCTTCACCAGATGCCCGGCATGCGTCACCGCTGTTCCAGCCGGGCGTCCAGGCGCCGCGCGTCCAAGGGGTCCAGCCGTCGGACGACATCCCGTGCCGCCCGGAAGCAGCGTGCCGCCTCGGCCGTGTCGCCCGCGGCCTCGGCGGCCAGTCCGAGCCATTCCAGGCACCGCGCCTCCCAGTGCTCCGACCGGGTACCGCCCGCGCGGAAGCTCTCCAGACCGCGCCGCAGCAGCCGTACGCCCTCCTCGGTCGTGTCCGGGTCCCGGTCGCGCACCAGGACGTGGCCGAGGAGGGCATGGACCCGGGCGGCCTCGTACGCCTCGCCCAGCGACTCCAGCTCGCTCCCCGCCCGGCGCAGGTGCCGGGTGGCCGTGGTGAGGTCGCCGCCCGCCACGGCGGTCTCGGCCAGGCGCCGCCGGGAGAGCGCGGCGCCCCGGCGGTAGCCGACCGACTCCCGGAGCCGCAGGGCGTGCTCGAAGTACGCCCGTGCGTCGTCGAGGCGGTCGGTCAGCAGGGCGAGGTGCCCCAGTCCGCTGACGGCCTGTGCCTGCTGGCGTACGTCCGCGTCGGCGACGGCCAGGTCCAGCGCCTGCCGGTACCAGTCGCCGGCCTCGGCGTACCGGCCGGCGTCCCGCAGGCCGATCGCGCCGGAGGTGAGCATCCGGCCCTCACCCGGGCCGGAGCCGCACCGGCGCGCCGCCGCGAGACCGAGGCGGTGCGCCTCGATCCACATCTCGGACGGACGCAACCGCAGGAAGAGCGGCCAGAGGGCGTCGACCAGACGCCAGCAGGAGGTGTCCCAGCCGGCCTCGGCGCAGTGCCGTACGGCGCCCAGCAGCCCGTTGCGGTGCGTGTCGAGCCAGGTCAGCGCCTCCTCGGGGCCGGCGAGCGGGGTGGGGGTCACGGGACCGCCGCCCAGGTCGTCGTGACCGGACAGCGGGTGACTGGGCGTCAGCAGCCGCTCGGCGACGGCCGCGGTGGCCAGGCACCAGTCGACGTAACGGCGCAGCGCGTCCGCTCGCGCGGCGGGGGCCTCCCGCTCCTCGCCGAGCGCGCGGGCGTGCGGCCGGACGAGGTCGTGGAAGCGGTACGTCTCGGGGCCCGTCTCCTGGAGCAGGCTCATCTCCACCAGGGTGTGCACGGCCGAGTCGACCGCGCCGTCGCCACCACCGTCGCCACCACCGTCGCCGTCGCCGTCGCCGTCGCTGTCGCTGTCGCGACCGTCGCGGACGACGGCGGCGAGCATGTGGAGGTCGTGGCGGTCCGTGGGCAGCAGACCCATCCGGCGGTAGAGCACGGCGCTCTCGCCCGGCAGCAGGGAGTACGACATGTCCAGCGCCGTACGCATCACGGCCTCGCCGTCGGCACGCAGCGCGTCGACGGCCCCCCGCCCCCGGTGCAGGCTCTCGGCGAGCGCGGACACGGAGCGGTGCGGGCGGACGGCGAGCTGCGCGGCGGCCAGGCCGACGGTCAGCGGCAGCCGGCCGCACAGCCGGACCACCTCGTGCGCGGCGTCCGGCTCCCGCGCCACCCGCGTCCCGCCGCCGACGGCCAGCAGCTCGACGGCCGACTCGGCCGGGAGCCCCTCCAGCCGGTGCACGGACGCTCCGTCGACGCGCAGTCCGGTGAGGCTGTTCCTGCTGGTCACCACGGTGAGCCCGGTCGGTGTGCCGAGCAGCAGCGGACGTACCTGGGCCGCCGTGAACGCGTTGTCCAGCAGGACGGCCAGGCGCAGCTCCGCCGTCACCGTGCGCCACAGGGCGGTGCGCTGGGCGGTGCCGGCCGGTACCGACGCCACGCCGAGCGCGACCAGGAAGGCTTCGAGCACCGCGGCGGGGGAGGCGGGGCTGTGGTCGGCGTCGGCGGTGTGGCCGCCCAGATCGGCGTAGAGCAGGCCGTCGGGGAAGCGGTGCGCGTGTTCGTGCAGCCAGTGGGTGGCGAGGGTGGTCTTCCCGGCGCCGGCGAGTCCGGTGACCACCAGGACCTGGGGCGCGTGGGCGGGCTGCCGGGCGCGCAGGGCGTCCAGGGCCTGCCGGTCGGCCTCGCGGTCGGTGAACCGGGGGGTGAGGGGCGGGAGTTGCCGGGGCGCGGGCGGGCTGGGGCGGGCCGGTCCGGCGGGCGGGTGGAAGTGGACGCCGCCGTGGATGTCGCGGGCCTGCACGCTGGGGCCGTGGAGGACGGAGCTGCCGCCGACGACGTTCGCCCACGGCGACGGCGACGGCGACGGCGGCACCGGTGGACCGGGGGAGGGCGTGGGCGGCGGCCCGTACCGCCGTAACCAGTCCGTCAGCGCGCGGTCCGTCTCCTCGTCCCGCAGGGCCAGCCGGTCCAGTTCCCCGGCGAGCCGCCGCCACCCGGGCCGGGTGCCGTCCGGGGGCCACAGGCGGGAGGCCGCCTCGTCCGCGCGGGCCCCGGCCGCCACCACGCCGGCCAGCTCGCGCCAGGCGGGGGAGTCCGGGTCGGCGCCGTGGGCGACCAGGGCCGTGAACAGCGCGTCCGGTCTGCCCGGTGGGGAAGCTCGCACGTGCGTGACTCCTTTCGGCGCGGCCAGTACCTCGGGAGTTCCCTCCCCGTTCCCAGGGAGGATGAACGGAGGCATCTGTTTATCGGTCAAACTCGGTCGTTGTCCGCTCAGATATGGCCGTCAACGACAGGTCCATGACACGCTCGAATACCGGGCCTGAGGAGGCCCTGCCGGCGGGAGGACGCTGGTGGAGTTCGAGATAAGACTTTCGGGATCGGTCGACGTGCGGGTCGCCGGCCACCGCGGTGATCTCGGGTCGACCAAGACCCGCCTCGCCCTGGCCGCCCTCGCCTGGGACGCGGGGCGCACGGTGAGCGTGGACACCCTGGTCCACCGCATCTGGGACGAGCACCCGCCCGCCAAGGCCAGGGAGGCGCTGCACGCCCATGTGTCGCGGATCCGCCGCGTGCTGCGCGGTGCCGGCGACGAGGCGCCCGCGATCGTCAGCCGTACGAACTCGTACGTGATGCACGTCGATCCGGACCGCGTGGACCTGCTCCGCTACACGCGCCGCGTACGGCAGGGCCGGGTCCTGCGGGACGACGGCGAGGAGGAGGCGGCCCTGCGCATGCTGGACCGCGCGGACCGCCTCTGGCACGGCGAACCGCTGGCCGGCATCACCGGCTCCTGGGCCGGACACCTGCGGTCCACCGTCGGCGAGACCAGCCTGGCGGCGGCGTTGACCCGGGCCGAGATCCTCATCGGCCGGGAGCGGTACGCCGAAGCCGTCGCCGTGCTGCTGTCACCGGCCGAGGAACACCCCGACGACGAGGCGCTGGCCGAACGGCTGGCCGTCGCCCTGTACGGCAGCAGCCGCACGGCCGAGGCGACCCGGCTGCTCCAGCGGACCCGGCAGCGGGTGGTCCGGGACATCGGCCTCGACGCGGGCCGCCGGCTGCACCGCGTCCACCAGGGCATCCTGTCCGGGACACCGGCCGCGGAACTGCTCCGCGACGCCGCCGCCGGACCGCGTGCCGGCACCGGCACGCGGCCCGGCGGCACGGGGAAGGCGCCCGCCGGGCCGGCGCCCGGCCGGCCGGGGCGACCGGCCCCGGTCCCGGACAACGTGCCCCGCGACGTCCCGTGGGTCGGGCGGCGGGACGAACTGCGCCGGCTCGGTGCGGCGATCCGCGAGGGCGGCGGTACCCGCGGCCCGGTGGTCACCGTCGAGGCCATCGACGGCATGGGCGGCGTCGGCAAGACCTCGCTGGCCGTGCACCTGGCGCACCGGCTGCGGGACCACTTCCCCGACGGCCGTCTCTTCCTCCACCTGGGCGGGCACGCGCCCGGCCGGACGCCCCCCACCCCCGCGCGGGCGCTCACCGAACTGCTGCGCCTGCTGGGCGTGGACGTCGCGCACATCCCGCAGGACACGGACGAGCTGGTCGCTCTGTGGCGCTCGACGGTCCGGGACCGCCGCATGCTGGTCATCCTGGACGACGCGGTCGCGCCGGACCAGGTGCGTCCGCTGCTCCCCGGCGACTCCCCGACCGCGGTCGTCGTGACCAGCCGGCGGCGCCTGTCCGGACTGCCCGGGGTACGGCCGCTCTCCCTCGACGTGCTGCCGGCCGAGGACGCGGTCGCTCTCTTCACCCAGCGGCTCGGATCCCGGCGCGGCGGCCACGGGACGCAGGCCGCGGAGACCGAGGAGATCGTCCGCATCTGCGGCTACCTGCCCCTGGCCATCGAGATCGCCGCGAGCCGGCTGCTCGCCCGGCCCTCGTGGACCACCTCGGACCTGCTGCGGCAGCTGCGCGCGGGCGCCGGACGGATCGCCGAACTCCGCGACGGCGAACGGTCGATGACCGAGGTGATCGCCCTGTCCTACCGTGAGCTGAACGCCGAGCAGCAGTTGGTCTTCCGGCGGGCCGGGCTGCACTTCGGCGCCGAGTTCGGCCCCGGCGCGGTGGCCGCGCTGACCGGTCTGTCCGCCGGCGCGGCCGAGCGCGTCCTGGAGGAACTCCTGGCCCAGCACCTGGTGGCGGAGCCCACTCCCCATCGTTTCACCATGCATGATCTTTTACGGGACTTCGCGCGCTCACTCGACGAGAACGACGACGCGGGCGCACGGGAGAAATCCCGCCGGGCGGTCCGCGATCTCGTCGATTACTACGTCCGGACCGCGGACCGCGCCGACCGTCTGGCCTATCCGTACCGCCCACGGATCTTCCCGGCCGCGGGGAACGCAGGGGAACACCTGGCCGACGCCGACGCGGCCGAACAATGGCTCCTGACCGAGGAGGCCAATCTCCTGGACACGCTGAACTGGGTCGCGGACCACGGAACAGAACATCAACTCGCCTCGGTGTCCCATGTGTTGGCGGAATTCATGTGCATGGGGGGACACCTGGCCGCGGCCGAGCCGCCGCTGCGGCGCGCGGTCGCCCACTGGACGGGGGAGGGGAACGCGGGCGCGCGCGCCCGCGCGCTGATCGACCTCAGCGCCGTACGGACCCGCGCCGCCCGCTTCGAGGACGGTGTCGCGGCGGCGCGTGAGGCGCTGGAGACCGCGCGGGCCCTGGACGATCCGGAGCTGGAGAGCGAGGCCCTGCACCGGATGGTGATCCCGCTGTGGCAGTCGGGCCGGTACGCGGACGCGCGCACACTCCAGCAGCGCTCGGTGCGGCTGCTCTCGCGACGTGCCGATGATTTCCGGACGTCCCGTGCGTACAACCTCCTGGGTATCGTCCACCTCCATCTGGCGGAGAAGGGCGACGCACTGGAATGCTTCCGTTCCGCCCTTTCCGGATTCACCCGCCTCGGTTATGACAGAGGGCGGTACAGTGCGCTGAACAACATGGCGGAACTGGCGAAGAAAATGGGCGATCCGAAGGCTGCCGAGCTGGCCTACCGGGAAGCGATCGGTATCGCCGAGAAAAGGGGCGGAAAGGGAGACCTGCCGACCCTCTACATGAATCTGGCGAGTGTGCTGCACGTGCTCGGTGACACCGAGGAGGCCCTCGCGCTGTACGCGCGGGTGCTGCCCCAGTTGCGGGAGGCGGCGGACCGGCGCGGCGAGGCGATCGCCCTCAACGGGATGGGCCGGGCGCACCGGGCGGCCGGCCGCAGTGAGCAGGCCCTTCCCCAGCACCTCGCCGCGCTGGCGGTGGCCCGTGAGATCCACGCCGCGGGCGAGGAGATCGAGATCCTCTACGACCTGGCGCGGGCGGAGCACGACACCGGCCGGGTGGCGGAGGCCACGGCCCACTTGCGGGAGAGCCTGCGGCTCAGCCGAATCGCCGGCGCACCGGCCGAGGAAGCCCGCGCCGAACGGGCGCTGAATCAACTGGGGACACCGTCTACCCCCGTAGAATTCAACTGAGTTCTCGCGGATCTTCTGTACGAGGTGCGCGCGGCGTGTCCTCGGCTCTACTGTGTGATCGCTCGGCGCGCCGATCTCCCGTGATGACAAGCGCGGCTTTGGCGTGCACGTGCATATGCAATGTCCGATAGAGCAGATAGGCAAGACGTAGATGCCGAAGTTCATTCCTTCCGTGGTCACCCTCACGTGCATCGCCTTTTCCGTGGTGGCGATATCGTCTCGGTTCACGGGAGCATGACGTACCGGTGTCCGGTACCGTGACCCGGTACCGGACGCCGGACCCAGGGGGGCAGGGGCATGGATCCGATCTCGGCGGGACTTCTGGTGGCGGTGGCGACCGGGGCGGCGGGTGAGGCGGGCCGGCAGCTGTGGGACGTACTCGGCAGACTGGTGCGGCGCGCTCCCGAGCCCGGTGACGCGACCCCGGACACGCCGGTGCCGGCGACCGGCGAAGCCGAACTGGCCGCCCTGGACGAGGCCCCCCACGACATGGCACGCGCACGGCGCCTGAGCGAGGCACTCGGCCACCGTGCGGTGCACGACCCCGGGTTCCGCGCGGAGCTGGCCCAATGGCGCCAACAGGCGCGCATGCTGCGCACCGGGGACGGTGAGACCAGCAACACCATCAGCGGGGGCGTCCAGCACGGCCCGGTCCTCCAGGGCCGCGACTTCTCCGAGATCAACTTCAACGGCCCGCAGGGGGCCTGAGCGGCCCCCGGCCCGCAGGGGGCCTGAGCGCCCCGTGCCGCCGTCCGGCCGCCGGTGGAGCCGCCCGCGCGGGCCGGGCCGTTACTGCTCCAGGGCCTCGGCCTTCGGTCAAGGGCCGTAAGGGAAGCGTCAAAGGTGTTCGCGCCGCCGTAAGGGAGCCATCAACGACGGTACGAATCCGGCCACAGAGGGGCTTTCCTCGACGTGGCAGATTCTTCTCCGCACCTCATTAGGAGCTCGCGATGGCCGACGTGGCCTTCGTCGTCACCACGCTCGCGGTGTTCGCGCTCGTGGCCCTCGTCGCCAAGGGGGTGACGAAGCTGTGACCGTCGAGAACGTCGTCGGTCTGATCGTGGCCGTCTCCCTGCTCGGCTACCTCGTCCTCGCCCTGATCCACCCGGAGAGGTTCTGAGAGCGCCCCATGAGCCCCGTCCTCGCCGGCGTGCTCCAGTCGCTCGCGCTCGTCGCCGCGCTGGCGCTCGCCTACCTACCGCTCGGCAACCACATGGCACGGGTCTACTCCTCGCCCAGGCACCTGCGGGTCGAGAAGTGGATCTACCGCGGCATCGGAGCCGACCCGGACACGCAGATGCGCTGGCCCGCGTATCTGCGCGGTGTCCTCGCCTTCTCCCTGGCCGGTGTCCTCTTCCTCTACCTGCTCCAGCGGCTCCAGGGCGTGCTGCCCGGCTCGCTGGGCTTCGCGTCCGTCGACCCGGACCAGGCCTTCAACACCGCCGTCTCCTTCGTGACCAACACCAACTGGCAGTCGTACTACGGCGAACAGGCCCTGGGGCACGTCGTGCAGACCGCCGGTCTGGCCGTGCAGAACTTCGTCTCGGCCGCCGTCGGCATGGCCGTCGCCGTCGCCCTCGTCCGGGGGTTCGTCCGGTCACGCACCGGTGAGCTGGGCAACTTCTGGGCCGACCTGGTGCGCGGGGTGGTCCGCGTCCTGGTGCCGATCGCGGCCGTGGCCGCGGTGGTGCTGGTGGCGTGCGGCGTCATCCAGAACTTCTCCGGCATCCACGAGGTCGGCCAGTTCACCGGCGGCACGCAGCAGTGGAACGGCGGCGCGGTCGCCTCGCAGGAGGCCATCAAGGAGCTGGGCACCAACGGCGGCGGCTACTTCAACGCCAACAGCGCCCACCCCTACGAGAACCCCACCCCCTTCACCAACCTCTTCGAGATCTTCCTGATCCTGCTGATCCCGGTCGCCCTGACCCGGACCTTCGGCGTCATGGCCGGCTCCGTGCGCCAGGGGTACGCGATCCTCGCGGCCATGGGCACCATCTGGGCCGGCTTCGTCGCCCTGATGATGTGGACCGAGTTCGCCCACCACGGCCCGGCGCTGGAGCTCGCCGGCGGGGCGATGGAGGGCAAGGAGCTGCGCTTCGGCATCGGCGGCTCGTCGCTCTTCGCGGTGTCCACCACGCTGACCTCCACCGGCGCCGTGGACTCCTTCCACTCGTCGTTCACCGGCCTCGGCGGCGGCATCACCATGCTCGGCATGATGCTGGGCGAGATCGCTCCCGGCGGCGTCGGCTCCGGGCTCTACGGCATGCTGGTCATGGCGGTCATCGCGGTGTTCATCGCGGGGCTCATGGTCGGGCGCACGCCGGAGTACCTGGGCCGCAAGATCGGCACCCGGGAGATCAAGTACGCCGCCTGCTACCTCCTCGTCACCCCCGCCCTGGTCCTGGTCGGCACCGCGCTGGCGGTCGCCCTGCCCACCCCGGGCGACTCGATGACCAACAGCGGCGCGCACGGCTTCTCCGAGATCCTGTACGCCTACACCTCCGCGTCCAACAACAACGGCTCGGCCTTCGCCGGACTCAACGCCGACACCCAGTGGTTCAACACCACCCTGGGCCTCGCCATGCTGCTGGGCCGCTTCCTGCCGATGGTGTTCGTCCTGGCGCTCGCGGGCTCGCTGGCCGGGCAGCAGCCGGTGCCGGCCACCGCGGGCACCCTGCGCACAGAGAAGCCCCTGTTCACGGGGGTGTTGGTGGGCGCCGTCCTGATCATCACCGGTCTGACCTATTTCCCGGCGCTGGCGCTGGGTCCGCTCGCCGAGGGGCTGGCGGCATGACCACCGACACGCAGGAGCACGAGGACTCGATGTCCACCACCACTGAGGCCCGGGCGCCGCACCGCGACGCACCCGGCGGCCGTACGTCCGAAGGGGCCGGCCGTGCGGGCGCGGGCCTCTTCGACCCGAAGCAACTGGTCACCTCCCTGCCGGACGCCTTCCGCAAGCTCGACCCGCGGGCGATGGTGAAGTCGCCGGTCATGTTCGTCGTCCTGGTCGGGTCCGTGCTGACCACGGCGTTCTCCTTCACCGACCCCGGCGACTGGTTCGGCTGGACCATCAGCGCCTGGCTCTGGCTGACCGTGCTCTTCGCCAACCTGGCGGAGGCGGTCGCCGAGGGCCGCGGCAAGGCGCAGGCCGACACCCTGCGCCGGGCCAAGACCGACACGGTCGCCCGCCGGGTCGACGGCACCACGGTCCCCGGCACCGACCTCACCGTCGGTGACCTGGTCGTCTGCGAGGCCGGGGACGTCATACCCGGGGACGGCGACGTCGTCGAGGGCGTCGCCTCCGTCGACGAGTCGGCGATCACCGGTGAGTCGGCGCCCGTCATCCGCGAGTCCGGCGGCGACCGGTCCGCCGTCACCGGCGGCACGAAGGTGCTCTCCGACCGCATCGTCGTACGGATCACCACCCGGCCCGGCGAGACCTTCATCGACCGGATGATCGGCCTGGTGGAGGGCGCGGCCCGGCAGAAGACGCCCAACGAGATCGCCCTGAACATCCTGCTGGCCTCGCTGACCATCGTCTTCCTGCTCGCCTGTGCCACGCTCCCGTCCTTCGCGGACCACGCCGGCACCCGGCTGACGATGGTCGTGCTGGTCGCGCTGCTGGTCTGCCTGATCCCGACCACCATCGGCGCCCTGCTCTCCGCGATCGGCATCGCGGGCATGGACCGCCTGGTGCAGCGCAACGTGCTCGCGCTGTCGGGCCGTGCGGTCGAGGCCGCCGGTGACGTCTCCACGCTGCTGCTGGACAAGACCGGCACGATCACCCTGGGCAACCGGCAGGCCGCCGAGTTCGTGCCGGTGCGCGGGACGACACAGGCCGAGGTGGCGGACGCCGCCCAGCTCTCCTCGCTGGCCGACGAGACGCCCGAGGGCCGGTCCGTCGTCGTCCTCGCCAAGGAGAAGTACGGGCTGCGCGAACGCCATCAGGGGGAGCTGGCGGGCGCCGAGTGGATCGAGTTCACCGCGCAGACCCGGATGTCGGGCGTGAACGTGGACGGCCGCAAGGTCCGCAAGGGCGCGGCCGGTTCGGTCATCGCCTGGGTCGAGGAGCGCGGCGGCACGGTGGCCGAGGACGCGGACGCGACCGTCGCCCGGATCTCCGAGGCCGGCGGCACCCCGCTGCTCGTCGCGGTCGAGGACGCCGACGGCGCCCGCGTACTGGGCGTCGTCCACCTCAAGGACGTCGTCAAGGACGGCATGCGGGAGCGGTTCGCCGAACTGCGCCGCATGGGCATCAAGACGATCATGATCACGGGCGACAACCCGCTGACCGCCAAGGCCATCGCGGACGAGGCGGGCGTCGACGACTTCCTCGCGGAGGCCACTCCCGAGGACAAGATGGCCCTCATCAAACGGGAGCAGGCCGGCGGCAAGCTGGTCGCGATGACCGGCGACGGCACCAACGACGCGCCCGCCCTCGCCCAGGCCGATGTCGGCGTGGCCATGAACACCGGTACGTCGGCCGCCAAGGAGGCCGGCAACATGGTCGACCTCGACTCCGACCCGACCAAGCTGATCGAGATCGTCGAGATCGGCAAGCAGCTGCTGATCACGCGGGGCGCGCTGACCACGTTCTCCATCGCCAACGACGTCGCCAAGTACTTCGCGATCATCCCGGCGCTGTTCGCGGCCGTCTATCCCGGCCTGGACAAGCTCAACATCATGGGCCTGTCCTCGCCCGACTCCGCGATCCTGTCGGCGGTGATCTTCAACGCGCTGATCATCGTCGTGCTGGTGCCGCTCGCCCTCAAGGGGGTGCGCTACCGGCCGGCCAGCGCCGACCGGCTGCTCCGCCGCAACCTCGCCGTCTACGGGCTGGGCGGGCTGGTCGCCCCGTTCATCGGCATCAAGCTCATCGACCTGATCGTCTCGAACGTCCCCGGGATCGGCTGAAGGATCGGCTGGAAGACATGAACACCTCCGTCACCACCACCGCCCGGCTGCTCGGGGCGGGCCTGCGCGCCCTCCTCGTGCTGACCGTGGTCACCGGCATCGTCTACCCGCTGGTTGTCACCGGCGTCGCCCAGGGGCTGTTCCCCGCCAGGGCGAACGGCTCCGAGACCGAGTCGGGCGGCCGGGTCGTCGGCTCGTCCCTGATCGGGCAGGCGTACGACCTGCCCCTGAAGGACGGTCAGGAGAACCCGCGGGCCGACCTCACGTGGTTCCAGGGCCGGCCGGCGGGCGGCCTGGGCACCAACAGCGTCAACACCCAGTACGAGCTGATCCTCTCCGGCGCCACCAACCGCTCCGCCGACAACGCCGAACTGGTCGAGTGGGTCAGGGCCGCCCGGGCCGCCGTCGTCAAGGACAACTCCGTACCCGGCCACACCGTCGACCCCGCCGACGTACCCGCCGACGCGGTCACCTCCTCCGGCTCCGGCCTCGACCCGCACATCTCCCCGGAGTACGCGAAGCTCCAGGTCCACCGGGTCGCCGAGCGCAACGGGCTGCCCGCCGCCCGGGTCCAGGACCTCGTCGACGCGCACACCGAGGGCCGCACCCTCGGCTTCCTCGGCGAGCCCCGGGTGAACGTGCTCGAACTGAACATCGCGCTCAGGGAACTCGTGGCCGGGAACTGAAGCCCGGGAGGCGGCTCAGCGCACCGGGAAGCCGAACGCGTACCCCTGCTCCGCGAGCCAGGGAAGGACGCGGCGCAGCGCCTCCACGGTCTGGGCGCGGTCGCCGCCGGCGTCGTGGAAGAGGAGCGTCGGCCCGTTGGAGAGCTGCTGCTCGACAGTGGCCACGATGGCGTCCGCGCCCGGCAGTTCCCAGTCCTTGGTGTCCACGTTCCAGCCCAGCGGGCGCATGCCGCGGGAGGCGGCGAGCTTGCGGCTGTCGGGGGTGAAGGCGCCGCCGGGGGCGCGGTAGTACATCGGCCGTACGCCCCCGGACGCCTCGGTGATCATGCGTTCGGCGTCGAGGATCTCCCGCGCCCGGTAGGCCGGGGTCTTCTGGTCCATGGCGGTGTCGTGCGACACCGAGTGGTCGCACAGCCGGTGCCCCTCCGCGACGACCCGCTTCACGAGGCCGGGGTGGGCCTCGGCCTGCGTGCCCACCATGCAGAAGGTGGCCTTCACCCCGTACTCCCGCAGGACGTCGAGGACTTGGGGCGTCCACACCGGGTCCGGGCCGTCGTCGATCGTGATGTTGACGCCGCGCGCCCCCGCGTCCGAGGCGTGTGCGATGGTCACCGAGACCGGCTTGAGGGCGGCCGGCGTGGCCGACGCGGTCGCCTTCGGCGAGGCGCCGCCCGCGGAGCCGGCCTGCGCGGTCCACACCGACGCGCCGGCGGCGAGCAGCGTCACCCCGAGCGCCGCCCCGAACACCTTGCCGTACCAGCGCCGCCCGCCGTTGTGCCGTGCCATGCCCGCCCCGCTCTCCCGTGTGTCGTCCTGTCAGGCGATCCCGGGTCGTCCCGTGATCACCTTTCAGGACGGGGAAGGGCGGCGACGGGATGCGTCCGTTACGGATCACGGACAGATCCGGGGGAGATCGCGGACACGACGGTGAGTGACCGGGCGGGTGAGCCGCGTCACGTCCCCGGCGGGGTCATCTGCCGCGTTCCATGAACATGCACACCGAAGACGCAAACCCGGCCCGCTCCCCGAGGGATCTCCACAAGTGACCGGAGGGTGACGCTCTGTTCATCCGGACTGTCCTCTTCGCGCACCTGGCCGCTGTGGACGTCGCGTCCGAGTACCGCACGGTACGTGGAGATCGTGCCCCCACGCCGTGTGCCCGCCTGCACGGGCCCGCCGCGTCTTCGCCGGACTCGGCCGGGGCGCGGGCCGGTTGGCTGGATACGGCGGTGCGCGGCGTGTTTTGATCCCTGCGCCGCGAAGGGCGGGCGGAGTTCCGGGAGACCGGTCCGCGCGTCCACGGCACGACCCGCAGGCTGCCTCCAGCGGGGCCACCCCCCTTGTGGATGACCCATACGAAGGGAAGTTTCATGATGAACTCCGCCCCCGGGATCGAGACCGCCGAGATCTCCGACGCCGACCTCGACAACGTCGCCGGCGGCCTGAGCACGCAGGCCGGTGCCGGCCTGGGCGCCGGCGTCTCGGCCGGTGTCGACGCGGACGCGCTGGTGCAGGCCGGCGTCGCCACGGACGGGGTCTCCGCCGCGGTCGGCGTGTACGGCTGCGTCAGCGCCTCCCTCTGAGCCACAGACGGGAACCGGCCGGCCGTCGGGCCGGCCGGTGCGCGCGACGGAACGGGTCCGGCCCGGCTCCCTCGGAGCCGGGCCGGACCCGTTCTCATGGGCTCACGGGGTTCAGGCCGGTCCTGACCGGTGCCTGGCCTCGTCGGCGACCTGCCGGCCCGATTCCCGTGCCTGGCCGGCCACCCGGGCGGACTGGCCGCGCGCTTCGTCCTGCGTGGCGCGGGCGCCTTCCGCGGCGGTGTCCTTCACCTCCTGCGCCGCGCTCTGCGTGGCCTCCCTGGCGCTCTCCTTCAGGTGCTGCGCGGAGTCGGCGGCCGCCTGCTTCACCGGCTCCAGCGCCTCGCCGCCCCGCTGCATCAGGTCGCCGGCCTTCTCCCGCTCCGCCTGGGAGGCGGGCAGCATCGAGGACACCAGCATGCCGAGCCCGAAGGAGATCAGACCGGCGGCCAGCGGGCTGCCCTGGGTCCGGCGCATCGCCTGGTCGGGCGCCTGCCGTACCGCTTCCCCGGCCGTGCCGGCCGCCTCGCGTGCCGTGCCGGCCGCCTGTTGGGTGCCCTCCTGGAGCGAACCGGCCGCGGACTGAGCACTGTTCCTGACCCCGTGGGCGGTGTCGTGGGCGGACCCCATGACCCGTTCACGTACGCCCGAGACGGCGCCGCGCATCCTCCTGGCGCGGCGGCGGACCACGCGTCGTGGGGCGGCCCGGTCGGCGAGCTGGTCCACGTCCGCGGACAGCCGCTCCCGAGTGGCGTTGATCTCGGCCCTCATCTGGTCGGGTGACGTGCCCATTGCGCATTCTCCTTGATCGATTCGACGGTCTGCTCGGGCTTCGGTGCCACGGTGCGCATCCGTGCACGGCCCCGCTGGTAGAGGACGGCCGCGGCCACGGCCCACACCGCCGCCACGATCAGGGCGGCCCAGCCCCCGTCCACCACGTTGGCCAGTCCCAGCACGGCGGCCAGCGACAGGAACAGCAGCACCATGTAGCCCGCGAACCCCGCGCCGCCGTACATGCCGGCGGCCTTCCCGGCCTTGGTCGCCTCTTGTCTGACCTCGGTCTTGGCCAGTTCGACTTCCTGGCGGAACAGGGTCTGGACGTCCGACGTCACGGCGGACAGCAGTTCGCCCACCGAGCTGTCGTCGTCGCGCGTCCGGACGCGGACGCGGTCGGGTGAGAGGGAGGCCATCTCACACCTCCGGATACGGACGGCCCGGCGTCTCGCGCGCGGGTGTGCCGGTGGACGGCGGCACCACCGGCGGTCCCTGTGTGGCGCCTTGCGACACGTTCCGCGTGGCGCCTCCCGGAGTACCCGGCGTACCCGCCGTACCCGCCGTACCCGGCGTTCCGGTTCCGGAGAACGACGGCTGTCCGTCACCGTGGAACGACGGCTGTCCGTCGCCGGAGGACGTCCGCTGTCCGTCTCCGGAGGACCGGTCCGCCTTGGCCCCCACCTTCACCAGGCGTCCGACGGCCAGCCCCGCCAGCAGCGCGCCGCCGAGGAAGGCGCCGGGGCGACGGCGGGCGAAGTCCTGCACCTCGGAAACGACGCCCTCGACCCCCTGGCGGTCCAGGTAGTCGGCCGCCCGGTGACCGCCGTCGGCGGCCTGGGCCGCGAGACCGCGGGCCGGGGAGCCGCTCTCGGCCTTCTCGGCCATGGCCGCCAGGTCGTCCGCCCAGTGGCGCAGCGTCCCGGCGGCCCGCCTGGCCTGGACGTCGGCCTCGTCCCACGCACGGCTCCACAAGTCCTGGGCGACCACGCCGGCCTGACGCTGCGCTTCCCCCGCCACCACCCTGGCCTGATCGGCGGCGGTACCCGCGACCTGGCCCGCGGCCTGTCTGGCCTGCCCGGCCGTGGCCGACGCCTCCGCCCTGGCCGTCTCTCCGGTCTGCTGCGCCCTCGTCGCGTTGCCTTGCACTGCGTCACTCATCAGCCGCTCCTCTTCGCCACACGCTGACGCGTCGGTAAGCCGGTTTTCTTGAAGAGTGACTGTTTTAGGGGCATTCACACATGTCTGCGGGAGATTATCTGCCGGTACGTCGCACTCAGTGCTGACCGTGCAGCTCGGGTGCGGAGGTCTGGGTCCGGGCGTACTCCGGGCAGCTCGGATTGCGGCAGTGGCCCGGCCGCCAGACGGGGACGTAGATGCCCATCGTCTTGTGCCGCTTGATCTCTTGGGACACGGGCTGGTGGCAGGCCGGGCACTCATGCTCGGCCCGCGGCGCGTTCGCATGCTTGTCTCTACCCATATGTCCAAGATACGCCGAGAGGAGAAATATGGAATAAATTTTACGGAACCGGCGGAACGGCTCAGCCGTCCCCCGGCGGTGGATCACCGGAATCCCGTGGGGCGGGCCGCCGCAGGCTCAGGACGACGGACACGGCCAGGATCGTGGCGATGACCGCGAGGCTGATGGGCGACGGGATCTCCGGGATGCTGCTGCTGAACATCTTGTGGGACGCCTGGAGGATCAGCTTCACGCCGATGAGGGAGAGGATCAGCGCCAGGCCCTTGCTGAGGTAGTGGAACCGGTCCAGCAGCCCGGCGAGCAGGAAGTACAGCGCCCGCAGGCCGAGGATGGCGAACGCGTTGCTGGTGTAGACGATGAAGGCGTCGTCGCTGACCGCGAGGACGGCGGGCACGCTGTCCACGGCGAAGACCAGGTCGGCCGCCTCGATCGCGGCCACGACGGCGAGCAGCGGGGTGGCGACCCGCCTGCCGGCCTCCCGCACGAAGAACTTCATCCCGGCGTACTCGTCCCGCACCGGGACCGCCTTGCGCAGCAGCCGCACGGCGATGCTCTTGCCCGGGTCGAAGCTCTCGTCCTCCCCCTTGAGGATCTTGTAGGTGCTGTAGAAGAGGATGGCCGCGAAGACGAAGAGCACCGCGGTGAACCGGCTGACCACGGCCACACCGGCGGCCAGGAAGAGGCCCCGGAACACCAGCGCGCCCATGACGCCGAAGAACAGCACTCGGTGCTGGTAGGCGCGCGGCACCTTGAAGTAGGCGAAGATCAGCGCGAAGACGAACAGGTTGTCGACCGACAGGCTCTTCTCCAGCAGCCACGCGGTGGTGTACTCCACCCCCGGCGTCGTGCCCAGGACCAGGAAGACGACCGCGCCGAAGACCAGGGCGAGGCCGACCCACACCGCGCTCCAGGCGGCGGCCTCCTTGAACCCGATGACATGCGCCTGTCGGTGCGCCAGCAGGTCCACGGCCAGCGACACGACCACGGTGACGGCGAACACCGCCCACAGCCAGAACGGAACATCGAGCACGTCGGACCCCTCACGGGCGGGGGCGGAAACCGGCCTTGCGGAAATTCTGACCCACCCGCCCCGGCTTGTCGCCCGCACCCTCGCCGGTCACCTGGACGCTCTGGTGCTGGATGCCGTCCGGCGCGAGCTGAGCGCCATGCCCGCCTGCCCCTCCGGTACGCCCTCCCCCCGAGGCGAACCGCCGCGGTCTCGACACGGCCTGACGGCCCGGCAGGGGGACCGGCCCGGCCCTTGTTCCGGCCGGTGGGACATGGACGACGGCAGCCCTGGTTCTAGCGGCCCAGCAGGGCGCTCGCCGCGCTCACGGTGCCGGTGGCCAGGAGCAGGAGCGAGGCGGCCACGGCGTGCCGTCTCAGCAGGGTGCGGCGCAGGGTGGCGTAGCGCTCCTCGTACTCCCGGCGCAGTTCCCCGGCACGGTCCGCGGTGGCCCGCAGCACGCTGCGGGTCAGGGCGAGCCGCTGTTCGGTGTAGTGGCGGGTGAGGTCCTCGGCCTGCGCGGTGGTGAGCCAGGGCAGGCGGCCGCAGAGGACCGCCACCTCCTGCCGGGCCCGCTCCCGCTCGGTGTGGGCCAGGAGGTAGCCCTCGACCTGGTGCGCCAGGAGCCCGGCTCGCGGCTCCGGCGCGGCGGCGGGCCGAGGCCGGTTCACGAGCGGTCGCCCGCGTGTCCCGGCGCGTCCAGGACGTCCCGCTTACCGGTGTTCTCCTTCTGGTCGAACTGGGAGATGTCGGGATGGTGCAGGTCGAAGGCGGGGGACTCGGACCGGACCTTGGGCAGGGTGTGGAAGTTGTGGCGCGGCGGCGGGCAGGAGGTCGCCCACTCCAGTGAGCGTCCGTAGCCCCACGGGTCGTCGACCCGCACCTTCTCGCCTCGCTGCGCGGTCTTCCACACGTTGTAGAGGAACGGCAGGGTGGACAGGCCCAGCAGGAAGGCGCCGATGGACGAGATGGTGTTGAGGGCGGTGAAGCCGTCGGCGGCCAGGTAGTCGGCGTAGCGGCGGGGCATGCCCTCGGCGCCGAGCCAGTGCTGGATCAGGAACGTGGTGTGGAAGCCGACGAACAGCGTCCAGAAGTGGACCTTCTCCAGGCGCGTGTCGAGCATGGTGCCGGTCATCTTCGGCCACCAGAAGCTGAAGCCGCCGAACATCGCGAAGACGATCGTGCCGAACAGCACGTAGTGGAAGTGGGCGACCACGAAGTAGCTGTCGGTGACGTGGAAGTCGATCGGCGGCGAGGCGAGGAGCACGCCGGTCAGGCCGCCGAAGAGGAACGTGACGAGGAAGCCGGCCGCCCACAGCATCGGCGGCTCGAACGAGAGCGACCCCTTCCACATCGTGCCGATCCAGTTGAAGAACTTCACCCCGGTCGGCACGGCGATGAGGAAACTCATGAAGGAGAAGAACGGCAGCAGCACGGCCCCGGTGGCGAACATGTGGTGCGCCCACACGGTCACCGACAGACCGGTGATGGCGATGGTGGCGCCGATGAGGCCCATGTAGCCGAAGATCGGCTTGCGCGAGAAGACCGGGATGATCTCGCTGACCACGCCGAAGAACGGCAGCGCCAGGATGTACACCTCGGGATGCCCGAAGAACCAGAACAGGTGCTGCCACAGGATCGCCCCGCCGTTCTCGGCGGCGAAGACCTGCGCCCCGAACCGCCGGTCGGCCTCCAGCACCAGCAGCGCCGCGGCCAGCACGGGGAAGGCCAGCAGCACCAGCACCGAGGTGAGCAGCACGTTCCAGGTGAAGATCGGCATTCGGAACATGGTCATGCCGGGGGCGCGCATGCAGATGATCGTGGTGATGAAGTTGACCGCCCCGAGGATCGTGCCGAACCCGGACAGCCCCAGACCCATGATCCACAGATCGGCACCGACGTAGTGGGAGCGGAAGGCTCCGCTGAGCGGCGTATAGGCGGTCCAGCCGTAGTCGGCGGCGCCCTGCGGGGTCAGGAAACTGGCCAGCACGATGAGCCCGCCGAAGGCGAACAGCCAGTACGACAGCATGTTCAGCCGCGGGAAGGCGACATCGGGCGAACCGATCTGCAACGGCATGATCGCGTTGGCGAACCCGGCGAAGGTCGGGGTGGCGAACAGCAGCAGCATGATCGTGCCGTGCATCGTGAACGCCTGGTTGTACTGCTCGTTGGAGAGGATCTGGAGCCCCGGCCGGGCCAGCTCCGCCCGGACCACCATCGCCAGCAGGCCGGCGACGAGGAAGAAACAGAACGACGTGATCAGGTAGAGATGGCCGATCTTCTTGTGGTCGGTGGTCGTCAGCCAGGACACGACCACCCGGCCCCGGCCGCGGCGTCCCTCCGCGGCCGGAACCGGGGAGACGGGTTCAGTGGTGTGAGTCGCCATCACATTCGCCATCACATTTCTGGTCGGAGCCACGGGCGCAGCGGCTGGAAGCGGTGCGCCCACGGACAGGCGGGTGTGCGACCAGCCGCGTGGAAGGTAGTCCCACCCGCCGTCCCCGTTGACCGCCATTGCGCTGAATGAGCGCCCGGATCCATCCCTTCGAGGGCCCGGCGGGGCCCGGCCACGGGTGACCGGGGCCCCCGCCCGAGGGAAGGCCCTCCGGCCAGGGTTCCGCGCCGGGCGTCCGGTGGTCGCTCGGCGCGCACCCCGGGCCGCGAGGCCCGTGACCGCGGGCGCCGGGCGGGCCGAGCGGGCGCCGGGCGGGCCGGGCGGGCGCGGATAGGCCGGGCCGGCTCCGGGTACTCGGCGGATGCCGCCGGGCAGTGCGGTCCGGACCGTCCCAGGGAGATCACGATGTCCGAGCAGAACGACCGGGACACGAGCCCGCCGGACCGGACGACCGGCGCACACGACGTCCGCCCGGAGCGGGACCGCGACCGGGGCACGCCGCCGGCCGCGGCGCACGCGGGGCGCACCGGGGAGGCGTCGTGACCGTCTCCATCGCCGGGCAGAGCGTCGCGCGGCTGGGCGGGCCGGGCAGCCTGCTGCTGCGCCAGCGCCGTGACCACGCCGCACTCGACCGGCTGATGAACGCCTACCGGGCAGCCGACCCCCGCGACCCCCACCGGGAACGGATCTGGCGGGACTTCGCGAAACTCGTCTTCAGCCACGCCTTCGCGGAGGAGACCGTCCTGTGGCCCCTGCTCCGGCGCCTCGCCCCCGACGGGGAGGACCTCACCACCCGGGTCGAGGAGGAGCACCAGGCCGTCAACGACCTGCTCGCCCGGGTCGAGAGGAACACGGACGCCCCTGAGCGCCAGGCGTGGATCGAGGAAGCGTTCCGGCTCGTACGGCAGGACATCCGGGACGAGGAGGACGAACTCCTGCCCCGCCTGCGCGACGCCTTGGACGACCGGCGGCTGCGCCGGGTCGGAGCCGTCTGGGAGACCGTGCGCCGCACCGCCCCCACACACCCCCATCCGGCCGTTCCCCGACGGCCGCCCGGCAACGCGCTCGCGGGCGTACCCCTGAGCGCCGCCGACCGGCTGCGCGACGCCCTGCCGGTGACGGCCCCGTCCGGGCGCCGCGCGGCGGCGACCGCCGGCGTGGTCCTGCTGGTGGCGTGCGCCGCGGCCCGGTTCCGGCGCGCGGCCCGCCGCCGACGTGGCTGAAAACGTCCGCTAGGCACCCACGGGCGCACCCACGGGGCGCATGCCGCCGTCGTACACCGTGTCGTGGTCCGGGACGACGACACGTGTCGCCGGGGACACCCGCTGGACCTGGGCGACGAACGCGTCCAGGTCCATGGCCGGGTCCCGCTCGGGGGAACCGCCGTACGGCACCTCGAAGTTGTCCCAGTGGACGGGGACGACGACGCCCGGGTGGTCCAGCGCGCGCAGGAGCCGGGGCACGTAGCGGTGGGTGGCGGTGCCGGCGGGTACGGCGATCATCGCGAGGTCGGGGCGCAGGCCCTGTACGGCCCGCTCGGAGAAGTCGCTGGCCCCCATGAGGAACGCCGACGGGCCGTCCGCCCCGACGGTCACCTGGAAGGCGAGGGTGTCGCCCTCGGGCAGGTCCGCGATGGTGCTCGGGGGCGTCGCGGGCGGGCTGTTCAGGGTGCCCGGGGCGAAGTAGGAGCACTTCTTGTTGCGGCTGTGCAGGCTCGGCACGACCTCGACGGTGATGCCCCCGAAGTCCAGCACCTCGCCGCCCTTCACCACGGATATCTGCCCCGCGTCGACGCCGAGGGCGACCAGCAGGTGGTACGTGGTCTCGGTGCCGACGACGCGCGCCCCGGTGGTCCTGGCGATGTGCGGTACGTCGGCGAGGTGGTCCCAGTGGGAGTGGCTGACCAGGACCAGTTCGGCGCGGCCGGCGTGTTCGTCCACGATCGTGGGCCGGGACAGCAGGGGGGTGCGCGGGTCGAAGGCGCCGCCGAACAGGCCCGTGGGGAAGCGGCTGAGGTACGGGTCGAAGAGCACGGTCCGGTCGCCCGCGTCGATGCGCCAGCCGGCGGTGCCGAGCCAGCGGAACGACGCGGAACCGACGGCCGGGCCGCGGCCGCGCCCCCGGTCCGCCGCCGAGGCGGTGGCGGCCGTGGCCGGTACCAGCGGGGCGGCCGCGCCGAGCGCGGCGCCGCGCAGCACCGTGCGCCGGCCGAGCCGGCGGCGGGAGGGTGTGTCCGAGCCGTCCGTGACGTGTGTGTCCTGGGTCATGGCGTCAGGAGAGCAGGAACCGGACCCGCGCGTCCAAGACCGGAACCCGGCCCTGGCGATACGCGAACGCATATGCGGCCCGGTCACCGGCCGTCGGCGTCCCCCCGGAGGTGTCCGACCGACATCGCGGCGGCCCTGCCCAGCGCGGCGTCCACCCCGGTGCGGGAGGCGGCCAGGTCGCGGGTGCGGGCGAACACGGCGACCGCGTAGTGCGCGCCGTCGGGGTAGCGGACCACGCCCGCCTCCATGTGCAGTCCCGGCAGGGTCCCGGTCTTGGCCGCGACCGTGACGTCGTCCGGGAAGCCGGACACCAGCCGGTGCCGGAAGACCTGGCGCCCCATCAGGTCGCGGACGAACGCGCACGCTTCCGGCGGTCCGGCGGCATCGCTCCAGACGAGCCGCAGCAGCCGGGTCATCTCGCGGGGTGTGCTCGCCGTGGTGCGGCGGGGATCCAGTACGGCCAGCCGCCTCTTGCGTTCCTCCGGCAGGGCGGGGTAGCGGACGGCGAACTCCCGCTCGTCGCGCGCGCCGACCTCCCGGAGCATCGACTCCAGCAGGTCCCGGGGGCCGCCCACGATCCGGGTCCGCTCCAGTCCGAGTTCCTCCGTGAGCAGTCGTACGGTGTCCAGTCCGACCCGTGCCAGCAACAGGTCGGCCGCCGTGTTGTCGCTGACCGACATCGCGAAGTGGGCCAGGTCGCGCAGGGACAGTTCGACATCGTCCAGACATCCGGCGGTTCCCCAGCCGCCGAGCCGGTCGGCAGCGGTCACCCGCACCCGCTCCCGCGGGTCGAGCTGGCCCGCGACGACCTGCCGGGCGAACTCCAGCGCCAGGAGCACCTTGAAGAGCGAGGCGATCACGACGGGCTCGTCGGCCCCCACGGCGACCTCACGCACGTCCGTCTCCACGACGGCGCCCCCGAGACCCCCCGCGCACCCGTGCACGGGCACGGCGTGCACCTGTCCCTCGGCACCCGCACCGGCGAAGACCTGCCGGATCCGTTCCTCGATCATGATTCCCCCTGGCCACCGATTCTCCCCGATCACCGGTCCGTGCCCGTCCCGCCTGCCCTGTCCGCCCTGCCCTGTCCGCCCTGCCCCTCCGCCCTCCCCCGGCCCCTGCCCCCGCCCCCGCCCCGGCGGCCTCCCGTACGATCCTGACCGTGGACCTCCTCCGCCACCTGCGTCTCTTCGTCACCGTGGCCGACGAGCTGCACTTCAGCCGGGCCGCCGAGCGGCTGGGCATGGCTCAGCCGCCGCTCAGCCAGGCGATACGGAAGCTGGAGAAGGAACTCGGTGCGGAGCTGTTCGACCGCTCGCAGCGCGGCATCCGGTTGAGCGTCGCCGGGGAGGCACTGCTGGAGGAGGCCCACGATCTCCTCGCCCGGGAGAAGAGGCTGCGCGGGCTGGCCCGCCGGGCCGCCGCCGGTGACATCGGCACGCTCCGCGCGGGCGTGCCGCCCGACACCACGGCAGCGGTCCTGTCGGCACTGCTGGCCGCCTGTGCGGAGCACACCCCGGGTCTCTTGGTCGACCTGCGGGAGGTCACCACCGAGGAGCAGGTGCGCCTGCTCTCCTCCGGCGGGCTGGACGTAGGACTCGTGCACCACCCCGTCGACGCCACCGAACTCCGACTCGGCCCCGAGACCTCACTGGACCTGGGCGTCGTCCTGCCCCGTCCCTCGCCCCTGGCACGGCTGCCGGAGGTGCCGCTCGGCGCGCTGTCCGGCCACGACCTGGTGCTCTTCCCGAGAGCCCACGCACCCGGCTGGTACGACCGGATCCTCGACGTGTGCCGCGCCGAGGGTTTTGTCCCGGGGCGCCTCCGTCATGCGTCCAACCCCGAATTCCTGCTGGCCATCGTGACGGCCGGCCACGGAGTCGCCTTCGACCAGGGGCCGGTGGCCCGCAAGGAACCCCGCGTCGCCTGGCGCCCCCTGGCCGGCCGCCCCCTCACCTCGCGCGTCAGCGGCGCCTGGCCCGCCGGCCGCGGCGCCCACCCGGCCGCCCGCCGCTTCGCGGAACTCGCGGCCGATGTCCTGGCCCGCGACCACACGGCAGCGCCGCGCAGCGCCGGCGCCCCTCGCTCCCCGGACGACTCCCCGGGCGACTCCCCGGACGACTCCCCGCGCCCGTGGTCGGTGGTGTACGGCTAGGACGGAAGGGTCTCCGTCGACGCGCGCCTAGACCCCTCCGGGGACTTCCGACCTGCCCGGGGACTTCCACCCGCGCGAAAGGCATGCGGCAGCCGGCCCGGGAGCCCGGTCCGCCACCGGCCGCCCCGGACATGTCGCGGGACCCGGCCGGGCACGGCCGTCGTCGCGCCGGTCCGAGCGCGTCTCACGGCATGTGGCAGCGGGCCGCCGAACGGGCCCGCTGCCACATGCCGGGAACCTGCTCGGCCGGACGCTGTTGTTCCCCGTGCAGGGCGTTGAGCACCACCAGGCACCCGGTCAGCGCCGGCACCGCCCACTGGGCGCAGGCCAGCTGCCGCCGCGCCTTGTCCAGGTCGACCGGGTGCCGGCGCGCCTTGTCGGCATCAGCGGGGTCGGTGGACGAGGCGAGCTCGACCTTCTTGCCCAGGACGCGTGCGTAGGCGGTGGCGGCCAGCGCGGCAGCGGTGACGACGGTCTTGGCGGCGGTGGAGGCGGCCACTCCCTGCTGGGTGGCGACGCGGTGGGCGTTCGCGGCGAGCAGCCCGCCGCCGCCGAACAGATGCGCCCCGATCGCGGCGGCGTTGACCGGGGTCCACTTCGCCCAGCCCGACGCGGAGATCCTGTCCCGGGTGGCTTCCGCGCCGGACTCGTCCCCGGCCGCGCCGTTCAGGCCGATCGCGCCCATGAGCGAACCGCCGAACCAGGCGGCCAGACCCACGTCGTGCAGGCTGCGGATGAGGGTGTTGCGTTCGGACATGACGACGCTCCTTCAGGCGGGCTGACGGGTGACGGGCCGGCGGACTGTATGCGGCACACCCCACCCTCGTCCCATCCGGGTGCTGCCCGCCATCGTGACTGGACCGGACGAGTACGGGTGGGTCCGTCCGGCGAGGGACGGACCACCGGTGACGGGTCAGGCGCGATGAGCCCCGTGGCTGCCGGCCTGGTCCCAGCAGTACTGCTCGGCGGGACAGGGCCCCCGGGAAGGGAACCGCCCTTACGGGAGGACGACGTCGCGGCCGGGTCCGCCTTCGAGGACGTCCTTCCCGGTGCCACCCCAGACGAGGTCGTCACCGCCTTCGCCGTGCAGTGTGTCGTTGCCGGGGCCGCCGAGGACGGTGTCGCGGCCGTCCCCGCCCATGGCGTGGTCGTCGCCGGGGCCGCCGTACACGGTGTCGTCACCGCCGTAGCCCTCGATCATGTCGTCGCCCCGGCCGCCCCACATCCGCTGGTTGCCGCTGTCGCCCATCAGGTGGTCCCCGCCGTCGCCGCCGTGCAGGGCGGCGGGTCCCATGACCATGTCGTCCCCCGCGCCGCCCAGCACCGTGCGCGCGGTGTGCGCGTGCAGTTCGTCGTCGCCGGAGCCGCCGCTGACGGTGCCGACCCCGGGAGTGAAGGCGGCGATCGTGTCGTCGCCGTCGCCGAGGACGACGTCGATCCTGTCGGGCCGTGAGCTGTCGGCGGGCAGCTCGCAGACGACGGAGGTGGTGTCCTCGGCTCTGGAGTACGCGCAGTGGTCGCCCGGTGCGAGCGGAACCACGTCGCTGAAGCCGATCCGCCGGATCCCGTCGCTGGTGTACATCGAAAATATGCTGAGGTCGTTGGTCTGCCCCGCGGCGGCGGTGAAGACGATCGACTGAGTCGCCCAGTCGGCTCCGACGCGGGCCTTCGCCTCGACGGCGGCGGCTGCCGGGCCGACGGCGAGACCGGTGGTGAACAGGGTCACGGCGAGGGCGCCGACAGCGGCTCGGTTCCGGTTCATGAGACCTCATCTCGGTGGAGTGACGATGGGCCGGCCCCTCGGCGTCGCGCGGCGCCGCCGGGGCCGGGCGGACCCGTGCGTGAAGGCAGTCTCCCCTGCCGGCCCGGATCCGCAAGAGTGCGAAGCGACGCCCTGCCCGGCATCGTCCCGCCCCTGCCCGGCACCGCCCGGCAGAGCGGACCGAACCGCATCCACCCGTTCCGTTCCGGGAACGGTCCCGACTCCCGGCTGTCCGGAAGAATGCCTGCTCGCCACCCAGCCGGAGATCAACTCCGTTTGTTTCATTGACATTTCACCCGGCACGCCTACCGTTGGGAGCGCTCCCATCTACAGCTTGCACTGGAAGGAGTTCCCCCCACATGCGCAAACAGAGTTCCTCCACCGGGCGTTCGCGGTCGCCCCTCCGCCGGCCTCTCCAGGCGCTCGTCATGCTGTTCGCCGTAGTCGTCGGCGCACTGACCTGGTCGGCCCCCGCCCAGGCTCACGGCACCATCGTCGACCCCGCCTCCCGCGCGTACCAGTGCTGGAAAACGTGGGGCAGCAACCACACGAACCCGGCCATGCAGACGCAGGACCCGATGTGCTGGCAGGCCTTCCAGGCCAACCCCGACACCATGTGGAACTGGATGAGCGCCCTCCGCGACGGCCTCGGTGGCCAGTTCCAGGCGCAGACCCCCGACGGGACGCTCTGCAGCAACAACCTCTCCAGAAACGCCAGCCTGAACAAGCCCGGTGACTGGAAGACCACCACCGTCGGCAACAACTTCTCGGTCCACCTGTACGACCAGGCGTCCCACGGTGCCGACTACTTCAAGGTCTACGTGAGCAAGCAGGGCTTCAACCCCAAGACCCAGACCCTGGGCTGGGGCAACCTCGACTTCATCACGCAGACCGGCCGCTACGCCCCGGCACAGGACATCACGTTCCCCGTCCAGACCTCCGGCTACTCCGGACACCACGTCCTGTTCGTGATCTGGCAGGCCTCGCACCTCGACCAGGCCTACATGTGGTGCAGCGACGTGAACTTCGCCTGACCCGGCAAGCACCGCACCCGGCACCGGCCCCGGTCGGGCGCCGGTGACCCGCCACCCGACCGACCGGGCTCCGTCGGGGCAGGTGACCCATGCGGCCACCCTGCCCCGACGGGGCTTCCCGCGCTCCTGACGCCGAGCGGGAGCGGCAGAAACCGCGGCGCCCCCGACCGCATGGTGATCCGCGTACGCTCGCAGAGCCGCACCCCCCCCACGGCAAGCGCGCTCCCGGCGAGACCAGCCGGTACGGCCCCTCCATCTCCGGGACACCGGGCCCACGTGCCCGACCCGGTCGGGCGCGCCGGTACGGGGCCGATGCGCGCGGAGTTCCGCGTGGACATCGTCCTCCTCGGTCCGCCCAGAGACCTTCGAGAGTCCGACGACGCGAGGGCGGCGTCGAGCCGTCGTGGGCCGCCGTTCACCCCCGCGGCGTACATCCGGTCGTGGCACGAACGGGCCCGCGTGAAGGTGGCACTGGGCCGGGCGACCGTCGTACCCGCCGGTCTCGACGTTGCCAGCGAGGAGATCGACATGTCTCGGAGCACCGGAGCCAAACCCGCGGAGCCGGTGATCGCGGAGGCCAACCGGGCGGTGCGGCGGCGGTTCCCCTTCGACGACGACCAGGACCTGAAGGACGCGCGGCGCGGCTTCATGGGCACGGCGCGGGAGAGCGTCGTACGCGATGCCGAGGGACGTACGGTGTGGGACCTCGACGCCTACGGATTCCTCGGCCAGGACTGCCCGGACACCGCCAACCCCAGCCTGTGGCGGCAGAGCCGGCTGTGCTCCGAGCACGGCCTGTTCGAGGTGACCGAGGGCATCCACCAGGTCCGCGGCTTCGACCTGTCGAACATGACGATCGTCGAGGGCGAGCACGGCGTCTTCGTCATCGATCCGCTGATCAGCGCCGAGACGGCCGCCGCGGGGCTGGCCCTGTACCGCCGCCACCGCGGGGACCGGCCCGTGACGGGCGTGCTGTACACCCACAGCCACGTCGACCACTTCGGCGGCGTACGCGGTGTGGTGAGCGACGGGAACGTGCCGGTCCTCGCCCCGGCGGGCTTCCTCGAACACGCCGTCAGCGAGAACGTCTACGCCGGTACGGCCATGAGCCGCCGCGCCGCCTACATGTACGGCGCCGCGCTGCCGAAGGGGGAGCGCGGGCAGATCGGCGCCGGACTCGGGCTGACCACCTCCACCGGCGCGGTCGGCCTGATCCCGCCGACCGTGGACATCACCCGCACCGGGCAGACGGAGACGGTCGACGGCATCCGCATGGTCTTCCAGCTCACGCCCGGCACCGAGGCCCCGGCCGAGCTGAACATCCACTTCCCCGACCACGCCGCCCTGTGCATGGCGGAGAACGCCACCCACAACCTGCACAACCTGCTGACCCTGCGCGGCGCCGAGGTCCGCGACCCGCGTGTGTGGGCCCGCTACCTCACCGAGGCGATCGGCCTCTTCGCCGACGCGTCGGACGTCGCCTTCGCCTCGCACCACTGGCCGGTCTGGGGCCGCGAGCGGATCGTCCGCTTCCTGTCCGGGCAGCGCGACCTGTACGCCTACCTCCACGACCAGACCCTGCGCATGCTCAACCAGGGCCTCACCGGCCCGGAGATCGCCGAGCGGATGCAGCTTCCGCCCGCCCTGGAACGGGCCTGGCACACCCACGGCTACTACGGTTCCGTCAGCCACAACACCAAGGCCGTCTACCAGCGGTACCTGGGCTGGTTCGACGGCAACCCCGCCCACCTGTGGGAACACCCGCCGGCGGAATCCGCCCGCCGGTACGTGGAGTTCATGGGCGGTGCCGGTGAGGTCCTGCGCCGCGCCCGGCAGTCGTACGCCGACGGCGACTTCCGCTGGGTCGCCCAGGTCGTCGACCACGTCGTGTTCGCCGACCCGGACAACGCCGAGGCCCGCGCCCTCCAGGCCGACGCGCTGGAACAGCTCGGCTATGGCAGCGAGAACGGCACCTGGCGCAACTTCTACCTCATGGGCGCCCTCGAACTGCGCCACGGCCCGGTCGGCACCCCCACCGCCACCACCGCACCCGACCTGCTCGCGGCGCTTACCCTGGAACAGCTCTTCGACTCCCTCGCCATCCGCATCGACGGCCCGCGCGCCTGGGACGTCGACATCACCGTGCGCTGGAACCCGGCCGGCGGCGAGCCCGTCACGCTGCGCCTGCACAACGGCGTCCTCACCCACGTCACCGGCGGCGGTCCCGCCGCGGCCGAACCGGACGTGGAGATCACCCTCGCCGAGGCGGACCTGCGGGCCGTCCTGCTCGGTGCCGTCGCCCCGGGCGACCTGGCGGCCCGCGACGACATCGAGGTCACGGGCGACCTCGGCAAGCTCACCGAACTGCTCGGTCACCTGAGCGATCCGGACCCGGACTTCGCGATCGTCACGCCGTGAGTCCACGGCCCGGTGCCGTCGGGAACCCCTGTTCCGTCCCGGCACCGGGGTACCAGGCGCTGGTCATCGGCACCGCCCTGACCAGTACGGCACTGGGCACGGCGCGGCTCCCTGCTGCCGCTGTCCCACGCCGTGACCGGCACGGAACCCGACTCCACCGCCACCACCGCCGCCGCCGCTACCACCGCTGTCGTCCCAAGCGCCACCACACCTGTCCGGCCAGACCGCCTCCCGTCGGCGCCGAGCGGCCTGCCGCCCAGCACCGTCGATACGCGCCGACACCCCCTGCCGACACGAGCACACCTCACCCGAACGGCGCGGTCCCCGTGGCCGGTGGCCGCCGGGGAGCGGAAGGTTGCAGCGAGCGCGGCGGGCCGCCTGGACACCGCCGCCACAGGAGAACGGAGTGCGACCATGACCGCACAGCCCCACCCGGGAGCGCCGTCCGGCGGTTACCCGCCGCCGCCCGCAGGACACAGCGCCTGGGCCACGGGCGGTGCCGTCTTCGCCGGCGTCCTGATGCTCCTCAACGGCATCCTGGCCATCCTCCAGGGCATCGCCGCGATCGCCGAGGACGACGTCTACGCACGCATCGACGACTACGTCTACAAGATCAACCTCACCGGCTGGGGCTGGGTCCTGCTGATCCTCGGCGTCATCGCCGCCGTCGTCGGATGGGGCATCCTCTCCGGTGCCGCCTGGGCCCGCGCGGTCGGCATCGCGATGGCGTCGCTGAGCCTGATCGCGCAGTTCCTGTTCCTGCCGTACCAGCCGGTGTGGTCGATCATCATGATGGCCATCGACGTGTTCGTGATCTGGGCCCTCGCCCACCACCAGCCGGAGCCCGCCCGCCGATGACACGCCGCCACGCCGACGCGCTCAAGCTGCCCGCTGCCTGGGCCGAGAGCATCGTAGACGCGCAGCCGGCGGTGGAGGCCGCCGTCACCGCCACGGCGACCGCGAAGCCCGCCAGCAGGGCGACGGCCACGCGCTGCACGCTATGCCATACCGACTGGCATACTTGACGTGTGACTGATGACGACGTTGACTTCCCGCCCGGCGACGGCCCCACCAGTGGTATCTCCGTCACGCTGACCGCCGGAACCCTTCAGGCGATCCGTGAGCGGGTCGGCAAGCGAGGCGTCTCGGCGTACCTGGAGAAGGCGGCCCAGCGCCAGATCGAGCGCGACAACCTGGACGAGCTGATCGCGGACTTCGACAAGGTGCACGGCCAAGCCGACCCCGCGGCCGTGGCAGCCAAGCGCGCCCGGCTGACCGGCGGCGCGTCGGACGCCGGGGCGGCCGCGTGAGCGGTGCCCTGGTCCTGGACAGCGAGGGCCTGGCGAAGGCCGTACGGCGGGATCGGGAGATCCACGAGTGGCTGACGGCGGCTCGCGACGCGGACCTGCCAGTCATCACCTCCGCCGCCGTGCTGGTCGAGGTGATCCATCCCAAGATCAATGACGCCGCACTGAAGTGGACCCTGTCCCGTCTGGGCGTCGAGCCGGTCACCCAGCCCCTCGCGCAATCCGCGGCCGCCTTGCTGCGTGCGGCGGGGCTGCACGGCCACAAGCACGCCATCGACGCCATGCTGTGCGCGACCGCCCTGCATCATCCCGGCCGGGTGACGATCCTGACTTCGGACGTGGAAGACATCGGGCTGCTCACCGCCGGGCATCCGCGCCTGAGCGCGGAGAAGGTCTGAACCGAGCCGCGTGGCGAGACGGCGCTGCGTGTGATTCGGCGCCATGAAGCGGTGCGCCGTGTTCGCCAACGCACATCGGACCGCCTCGTGATGAAGCCGGCCCGACGCCCGGCCACGCAACGGAGAACCGAACCAGATCGCCGCGCAGCCCCTCAGCCAGGCCGAGCAGTCGACAACGCATCCGCATCCGCAACTCCCCGCGACGAGCAGCACCAAGAGGCCACCGCCGGCCTCGACGCCACCGTCCGACATACCCAGACCCGCGGCGCCCGGCGGACCGCCCGACGATCCCTTTGACACGGATCTGCCACACGACGATTCTGCGCTGATGTGGACTGTTCGGGTGTGCGGGCTTGGGGACGCGCAGAGCGACTGAGCGCGGCAGTTGTAGTCGCGCATGACTGCGGGCCCTCGCCTCGGCTCGGAAGATCACAGAACGTGGTGGTTCGGTGCAAGGGGTGGCGAGCACGTTGCGGGGCCACAGCTCGACGCAGCACCCCCATGGTGGACAAGGCCAGTTTTGTCGTCTGCGATCGCGGCATCCGATGAGCCGACGGACGAGTGCATGTGTCAAACCGGTACATGGACTACTCTTGGTACATGTCCATGAAGCGCACGAACGTCTACGCCGACCCCGAAGACCTAGCGATCATCAAGGAGGCCGCGAAGCGTCGGGGGATAAGTGAGGCCGAGATCATCCGTCAGGGCATCCACCTCGCGGCCATGGCGAACAGGGTCTGGGACGAGCCGCTGTTCTCGCGCACCTTCGAGGGGACGGGACGCACGCCCTCCAGGTCGGAGGTCCGTGACACGGTCGCCGACGCTGTCCGCCGTGAGACCGACCCGGGTTCCGGAACCGCCGCGTGATCATTCTCATCGCCGACACGTCCGGTCTCCTGGCGGCCCTGGACTCGGCTCACCCGGAACACCGGGCGGCGAACGAGGCGATCATGACGGCCGGCCTCCTGGTCATGTCCCCGCTGCTGCTGGCTGAACTGGACCACGTCACCACGCGCGAGTTCGGCAGGAAGGCCGCTCTCGGCGCGGTCGACGACCTTCGGCGCTGGATGAGCCGGGGGCGTGTCGTCATGCCGGAGATCACGCAGGACCACCTGGGCGCCGCCCAGTCCGTCCGTGTCCGCTACCGCGCGCTGGACCTCGACCTCGCTGACGCGGTCAACGTGGCGCTCGCTGCCGACTACGACACGGACGCGATCCTCACCCTCGACCGACGTGACTTCCGGGCCGTACGCCCCTTGGGCCACCACAAGGCGTTCCGGGTACTCCCTGACGATCTCCTGCTCTGATACGACGAGAGCCGAAATCGCGGTCTCCGCCTGGGAAGTGACGGTGCTCGGGCAGCTCGTGCGGCCCTGACGCGCACGGATGCTGTGCAGCGGGGTGCGGACAGTCGGACGGTCGCTGAGAACACATGCAGTCGGTGTTTCCGTCACGCTGTCCGCGCTATGGTGCCCTCACTGCAGGAGCGATGACCGGGGGACTGAGGGGCCTGCTGCTGTACTACCCGACCGTGAATCCACCCACGGAGCTCGTTCACCAGGCGTTGCTCTACTGGGATGGCCTCGCCTCGGTCGTACCACGGGACCCCCGTTTCCCTGGTGCGGTGGCGAGCCGTGAGTTGTCATTCGGGACGAGACGGGCTCTGGAGGTCTTACGGAAGCAGCTCGGTCCCCTCGCCGGCCCGCTTCCCCTTCGCCTAAGGGCTGTCCCGTAACTGTGGTTGCGGGACAGCCGTCAGGCGCTCAGTTTCCTCCACAGATGTCGCTCGTCCAGGGTCCCGAATCGCACGTCTCCGCGTTTAAGGTCGACGAGGATGGGCCAGCAGTCCAACAGCTGCTCTCTCGCATCACGCGAGGCGAGGTACTGCACAGAGTTGTAGGGCACGATCAGGAGCCCGTTGCTCTCACAGGCCCGCTCTGCGTCGATGGCGAGAGGCGGCTCGTCATCACGCTGGCTGTGCGCGAGAAACGCCACCGCGAGTTGCAGGGCCTCGTCCTGCTCCATCGTCCGTCTCCAGTCCGTCGGCTCGAAGAAGGCACCCTAACCGGCCTGGGATGATCTTGTTGTGGCTGGTGTGATCACGGCGTCGGAGCCGTCCTGGATAGCCCCGTTCACCGGGCTCAGCCCAAGGCAGTTCGGGAAGCTGGTAACCGTTCTGCGGCGCCGGGGTGCGGATGCCGTTCGCAAGGGCCGGCCGTGGAGTCTTCCGCTGGAGGACCGGGCCCTGCTGGTCGCGGCGTACTGGCGCATGAACCTGACCATGCGGCAGCTCGCGCCGCTGTTCGGGGTCTCGAAGTCGGCGGCGGACCGCATCATCGACCACCTCGGGCCGATGCTCGCTCTCCAGCCCCGCAAGCGGTTCGCCAAGGACACCGTGCTCATCGTGGACGGCACCCTGGTCCCCACCCGGGACCACAGCATCGCCGAGCGGTCGAAGAACTACCGGTACTCCACCAACCACCAGGTCGTCATCGACGCCGACACCCGGCTGGTCGTCGTGGTCGGCCGGCCTCTCGCAGGGAACCGCAACGACTGCAAGGCGTGGGAGGAGTCCGGCGCCAAGGCCGCCGTCGGCAAGACGCTCACGGTTGCCGACGGCGGCTACCCGGGCACCGGACTCGTCGTCATCCCCCACCGCCGCGAACGCGGCCAGACCGAACTCCAGGACTGGAAAGAAGAGCACAACAAGTCCCACAAGCAGGTCCGGGCCCGGGTCGAGCACGTCTTCGCCCGCATGAAGACCTGGAAAATCCTCCGCGACTGCCGCCTCAAAGGCGACGGCGTCCACCACGCCATGCTCGGCATCGCACGGATGTACAACCTCGCACTCGCCGGATAGACCAGCGGGCCACGCCGCGGCCACCCACGCCTGAGGCGCCTCAAAGATCATTTACGGGACAGGTCTTAGCCGGTGACTGGGCTGCCGTTATGCTGCGCGCTTGCTCTGCGGCACGTTGGAGTGCTCGGGCCACCTGTTCGGCGTCGTCAGCACTCAGCAGGATCTCCTGTGTCCACAGGATCGAGAGCCTGATCGTTCCCTCGTGGAGGTGCACGGCTACGTCGACCTCTGTGCCGTCTCCGGCCGCGTCCCTGACGTTGTCAAGGCTCGGGTCGCTCACGAACGCGCTCATGTCCCGATGTTCCACAACGGGGCGTCGTGCCGGCTCGGTCGGTCGCTGATAAGGAGTTGGCGTAGTTCGCCGCGCTGAGTGCCGTTGAGGTTGAGTACCTCGGTGAGGTGGCGGAACGTCGTGTGTGTGACTCCGCGGGCGCGGGCTTCCGACTCGAACTCGTCGACCTGGCGGAGCACCGTATCGGCGTCGAGTGGCGCCGGTGCCTGGTTCTTCAACCACAGGGCCTTGTTGCGCTCGTAGTCGATCTCTGAGAAGCCGCAGATCTCGCGGCTGTGGGCCTCGGCCTCGTCCAGGGTCGTCGTTGCCGTGATGGCTCGGGCGAGGGTGTTGTGGCTCAGTGCCTCGTCCAGGTCGACTTCGTGGACACGCGGGCTTTCGTCCGTGAGCGGTACCGGTAGGCCGGCGTCGCGTACCTCGCAGACGCCGCGCGTTCCCCGTGCCGTCGCCGTGAGCATCCCCGTGGCTTCGGACGGGTGCCACTCCAGGATGTTGCCGACCGGGGCCACGTCCTCCGCCGTGAGGGTGTGGACGACAGGGCCCAGCATCGGACAGAGGTCCTGCGCCGACAGCTCGCCGTCGAGACCGGGCCCGGCGACCAGGAGCCGGACCGGGGCGTTCACCTGGCAGCACGCGGCAAGCGTCACCGCGTCGGCGAGCGGGCTCTTCAGGGTCGGTTCGTCGCCGCGGGCGAGGATGTCTCCGCCGACGTCCAGGAGGTCGATCGACTCGGGTGTGAAGTAGGCCAGCAGCTCTTTCAGTTGGCGTGTCACGCCCTCGACTCCGTGGGAGGGATCCAACAGGGCGAGTGTGTGTGGGAGTTCGGAAGCGAGGCGAGGGAGCGTCGATCCTGCCGGAGCGACTGGGCGGGCGGTCGCCGGTACTGACCACAGGGACGGGGTGAGGGCCTCCAGGCCGGTGAAGTCGTGCGCGCCGCGCGGGCCCGGTACCGGGTCGACCAACAGGCGGTCCCACGCGTACGTGAGGATCACCGCCTGGTCCTCGTCGCCGTACAGGGCGGCGTGAAGCACTGCGGCGGCGACTGCGTCGCCCCCTCCTCCTGCTGCGACGATCAACCGCGTCATGTGGTCAACATTACGGGTTCTGGTGTTCACCACTCACCCCATAGTGGCCGGAGGCCATAGCCACTTGGACGAGGAGGGAACGTGCCGCAGATCGATGCGGCGCAGCGGAAGTATCTCCAGATCGATCACCACATCCACGATCAGATCCTTCGGGGCGATCTGCGAGCGGGTGACGAGGTGTCGTCGGAGCGGCAGTTGGCGGCGGACTGGAAGGTGTGCCGTCCGACTGCGGCTCGTGCTCTGGAGGCGCTCCGTCGCCAGGGGCTCGTCGAGAAGCGGCAGGGCTCGGGGACCTACGTGCGCAGCAGGGAAGTCGACCGGCGCGCACGGGAGGTGTACGGCCGGACTCGTCGGGCCGGGGAGATCGACACGCCCGGCGATTACGCGGTAATCATGTCGGCCGGGTGGATGGTCGCACCGGACCAGGATGCCGGGCAGTGGGCGCGCAGGCTCACGGACCCCGGGCTGATTCAGGAGGGGACCCTGATGTACGTCGAGAACATGACCGGTCGGGCGAAGCGCCACTGAGGAAGAGGTCGCTGACCTGGAGTTGCAACCGGAGTCCGCCGTGCTGTTCGTCTAGGACAGGCAGGACCGGTCGTTGGAGTTAGCCGAGGCCACCTATCAGCCGCACCACTGGGCGTTCGAGCGGGGCTATCCGCTGGTGTGACAGGTCGGCGGACGGATCAGGGCACGCGCGGCAGCATGGCGGGGATGGCGGGGAGCTGGGGGGCGGATGGAAGCGCGTCGCTTCGGGTACGTCGGTGGTCCTCGCCACCGCCAACGACCACACCCGTGCCACGTCGAAGCGGCGCAGCCTCGACTGCGGCGGCGGCAAGGGGTGAGCGCGGAGGGCCTACCGGTTCAACCGCTTCCCCGGCGAGGAATCACCGTGGCTCGGGGCGATGACCCCGCGGGCGAGGAGTGGCATGTACGCGTGGAGTGGTTCTGGGACGAGAGCTTGCTCGGCGTGGAGGTGCACGGCCCCGGCTTCCCAGCGAGCGGGCGCATGCGCCGGCCGGACGCGAATGGCGCGACGGCCTGGAAGGCGAGAGCCGCGGTGTCCGGGAAGCCGTCCGCCGGGCCTTCTGGCGGGCATCCGGCACGTGGCGACTGACAACCGCGCACAGCAGAAAGGCCCGGGTCTCTGACCTGGGCCTTCTTCATGGAGCGGGTGACGAGAATCGAACTCGCGCTCTCAGCTTGGGAAGCTGATGTTCTACCATTAAACTACACCCGCGTAAGCAACGGACCGCCGGTCGAGCCGGTGTCCCGGTGCTCGCTTACTCTACCTCATGACAGGCTCCCGGTGTTCGTGCCGTGGGGCCTGTCGGTGTTCTGGGCGGGGCGGGCGGGAGGGGAGGACGGGGCTGCGGGGGGCCGGAGTTGGGGCGTACGGTGGGGGCCGCCGGAGAGGGTCGGGTGAGGCGGAGTGCCGCCTGGAGGGCCGTTCCTTTCATCCCGTACTGTGGCTTTTGTCGCCAGGTGGACCTGGTCAGACGCGGCTCTTGGGGAAGGGACTTGAAGGACTTGATGGAGCGCACCGTCGTCCGCTGTGCCGATGGGCACGTGTTCAGCACCTCTTCGTTCCCGATGCAGCAGGCCGAGCGGCTCGGTCCCGGGCGGCTCGTCCGGTGTCCGAGGTGTGCGCGGCTGCGCAGCGTCGTGCCGGTGAGTTACGAGAAGCGGTAGCAGCAGGAAGGCTCCGGGCGCGCGGAGTGGCCGATTGCGGTCGCTCCGCGCGCCTTGCGTATCCTCGGGGCGTGCTTCTCTCAGACAAGGACATCCGGGCCGAGATCGACGCCGGGCGGGTACGGATCGATCCCTACGACGATTCGATGGTGCAGCCGTCCAGTGTTGATGTGCGTCTCGACCGGTTCTTCCGGGTGTTCGAGAATCACCGGTACCCGCATATCGATCCGTCCGTCGAGCAGGTGGATCTGACGCGGCTGGTGGAACCCGAGGGGGACGAGCCGTTCATCCTGCATCCCGGTGAGTTCGTGCTGGCCAGCACGTACGAGGTGATCACGCTGCCCGATGATCTGGCCTCGCGGCTGGAGGGGAAGTCGTCGCTCGGGCGGCTCGGGCTCGTCACGCACTCCACCGCCGGGTTCATCGACCCCGGGTTCTCCGGGCACGTGACGCTGGAGCTGAGCAATCTGGCCACGCTGCCCATCAAGCTCTGGCCGGGCATGAAGATCGGGCAGCTGTGCATGTTCCGGCTCAGTTCGCCGGCCGAGCACCCGTACGGGAGTGAGCGGTACGGGTCGCGTTATCAGGGGCAGCGGGGGCCGACCGCCTCCCGGTCCTTCCTCAATTTCCATCGGACCCAGGTGTGAGTACGGACATAGGTATGAGTGACGTGCGGGAGAATCTCAGTTACGAGCAGTTCGGCGTCGCCGTGCGGGAGCTCGCGCAGGCCGTGGCGGACGACGGGTTCGAGCCCGACATCGTGCTGTCGATCGCGCGGGGCGGGGTGTTCGTGGCCGGCGGGCTCGCGTACGCGCTGGACTGCAAGAACATCCACCTGGTGAACGTGGAGTTCTACACGGGGGTGGGGACGACGCTGGAGATGCCGGTCATGCTGGCTCCCGTCCCGAACGCCATCGACTTCTCCGACAAGAAGGTCCTCATCGCCGACGACGTCGCCGACACGGGCAAGACGCTGAAGCTGGTGCGTGACTTCTGCCTCGACACCGTCGCCGAGGTGCGCAGCGCGGTGATCTACGAGAAGTCCCACTCGCTGGTGAAGTGCGAGTACGTGTGGAAGCGGACCGAGGACTGGATCAACTTCCCGTGGTCCGTCCAGCAGCCCGTGGTGCGGCGGAGCGGGCAGGTGCTCGACGCCTGAGCCGGGTGGGTCGGCGCCGCGTGTGCGAAGGGGCTCCCTCGGGATGAGGGAGCCCCTTCGCGTGTGTCCCGTGCGTCTCAGAACGTGCCCAGCTTCACGATCGACAGCAGGGCGATCAGCTGGATCGCGGAGGCGCCCAGTGCCTTCGGCCAGGGCAGGTCGTGGGAGCGGCGGACCATCAGGGTGAGCAGGGCCCCGGCCGCGACCCAGGTGATCCAGCCCAGGACCTGGACGAAGGGCGCGTCGCCGCCGGCGAACATGGCGACGATCAGGCGCGGCGCGTCCGTCAGCGACATGATCAGCATGGAGAGGCCGACCGTGGGCTGCCACGCCCCGTCGCCGCCGAGCTGGCGGGCGAGGGTGTGGGTGACCACGCCCAGGACGAAGGCGGAGAGGACCATGGCCACGGCCGTCACCAGGACGATCGGGATGGCGTTCGAGAGCGTCGCGTTGATCGCGTCCTCGCGGGCGCCGTCGAAGCCGAACACCGCGATCAGGCCGTAGACGAAGGTCACGACGAGGGCGGGGACCCACATCGTGTAGTCCCGCATCTGGAGGAAGGTCTGGTCGGGGCGGGTGACGATGCCCTTCAGCAGGTCCTTCCAGTGCAGGCGGGGGCCGATCGGGCCGGCGGGGGGCGCGGACGCCGTACCGGCGCGGTAGGTGTCGCCCTGGGTGTAGGGGTCCTCGCCGATCGAGAAGGCCTGGGTGTGGCCGGGGTTGTTGGCGGCGTACGGGTCGTGCGGGGCGGCGCCGGGCGGGCCGCCCTGCGGGTAGCCGCCGCCGTCGCCGAAGTACTCCGGCTCGCCGTGCCCGCCGGCCTGGGCGCCGTAGCCGCCGCCGTTCGCCTGCGGCCACTGGCCGCCGCCGGTGTACGGCGGCTGCTGCGGGGGGTACGGCTGCGGCGCCGGGGGATAGCCGTACGGCTGTCCCGGCGGCGTCTGCTGCCCGTGCGGGGGGTGTTGCGGTCGCGTCTGAGGAGCGCCGTTGTCCCGGCCGCGTCCGATCCTGAATCCAGCCACGCATCCGAACGTACCTGGTCCCGCACGGTGACGTGCCGGGCCCGGGGTTCTGGAGGCGGCTTTGCGGCCGAGCTGTGACATCCCTTACGGGTAGGGGACAGATCGGCCGGGGCGTCCCTTAGGGGGCGCTCAGTTGAGCGGTGTCTGAACAGATCGACGCCCCGTGTCATCGGACAACGGACACGGGGCGTCGAGGGGAGGCGGGGCCTACTTCACCGGTTCCGGCTCCGGGGCGGTCTCCGGGTCCGGGGCGCCCGTCGGGTCGGCCGGGGTCTTCACGGAGTCCAGGAGGAGCTGGGCGACGTCGACGACCTGGATCGACTCCTTCGCCTTGCCGTCGTTCTTCTTGCCGTTGACCGAGTCGGTGAGCATGACCAGGCAGAACGGGCAGGCCGTGGAGACGATGTCCGGGTTGACGGAGAGGGCCTCGTCGACGCGCTCGTTGTTGATGCGCTTGCCGATCCGCTCCTCCATCCACATCCGGGCGCCGCCCGCGCCGCAGCAGAAGCCCCGCTCCTTGTGGCGGTGCATCTCCTCGTTGCGGACGCCGGGGACGGCGGCGATGATCTCGCGCGGCGGCGTGTAGATCTTGTTGTGGCGGCCCAGGTAGCAGGGGTCGTGGTACGTGATGATGCCCTCGACCGGGGTGACGGGGGTCAGCCTGCCCTCGTCGACCAGGTGCTGGAGCAGCTGGGTGTGGTGGATGACCTCGTAGTCGCCGCCGAGCTGCGGGTACTCGTTGCCCAGGGTGTTGAGGCAGTGCGGGCAGGTGGCGACGATCTTCTTCGCCGACTTGGGCTTCTTGGTCTCCGGGGACTCGTCGTCCTCACCGAAGGCCATGTTCAGCGAGGCGACGTTCTCCATGCCCAGTTCCTGGAACAGCGGCTCGTTGCCCAGGCGGCGGGCGGAGTCGCCGGTGCACTTCTCGTCGCCGCCCATGATGGCGAACTTCACGCCCGCCATGTGGAGCAGCTCCGCGAAGGCCTTGGTGGTCTTCTTGGCACGGTCCTCCAGGGCGCCGGCGCAGCCGACCCAGTAGAGGTACTCGACCTCGGTGAGGTCCTCGATGTCCTTGCCGACGACCGGGACCTCGAAGTCGACCTCCTTGGTCCACTCCAGGCGCTGCTTCTTCGCCAGGCCCCAGGGGTTGCCCTTCTTCTCCAGGTTCTTGAGCATCGTGCCCGCCTCGGAGGGGAAGGAGGACTCGATCATCACCTGGTAGCGGCGCATGTCGACGATGTGGTCGACGTGCTCGATGTCGACCGGGCACTGCTCGACGCAGGCGCCGCAGGTGGTGCAGGACCACAGGACGTCCGGGTCGATGACGCCGCCCGCGGCGAAGCCGCTGCCGGATGCGGCTTCGAGGGTGCCGACCAGGGGGCGTTCGGCCTCCGCCAGCGCCGCCGCGGGGACGTCCTTCAGCTGCTCCTCGGACGCCTTCTCCTCGCCCTCCATCGTCTTGCCGCCGCCGGCCAGCAGGTACGGGGCCTTGGCGTGCGCGTGGTCGCGCAGGCTCATGATCAGGAGCTTGGGGGAGAGGGGCTTGCCGGTGTTCCAGGCCGGGCACTGGGACTGGCAGCGGCCGCACTCGGTGCAGGTGGAGAAGTCCAGCAGGCCCTTCCAGGAGAACTGCTCGACCTGGGAGACGCCGAAGACGTCGTCCTCGCCGGGGTCGGTGAAGTCGATCGGCTTGCCGCCCGACGTCATCGGCAGCAGGGCGCCCAGGGACGTGCCGCCGGCGGCGTCGCGCTTGAACCAGATGTTGGGGAAGGCCAGGAAGCGGTGCCAGGCCACACCCATGTCGGTCTTCAGGGCGACCGTGATCATCCAGATGAAGGAGGTCGCGATCTTCAGGCCGGCGAAGAAGTAGGTGAGGTTCTGGAGGGTGGAGAGATCCATGCCCTCCAGCCACGACACCACCGGGTACGAGATGAAGAAGGACGCCTCGTAGCTGTCCACGTGGTGCTGGGCACCTTCGAGGGCGTGCAGCATGAAGATGCAGACGCCGACGATGAGGATGACGGCCTCGACGAAGTACGCCTGGCCGAAGTTGGAGCCGGCGAAGCGGGACTTGCGGCCCGGCTTGCGCGGGTGGCTCAGCTGCCGGATGCCGATCAGGACGAGGATGCCGAGCACGGTCATCGTGCCGATGAACTCGACGAAGACGTTGTACGGCGCCCAGTCGCCCAGGACCGGCAGCAGCCAGTCGGCCTGGAAGAGCTGGCCGATGGCGTTGACGATGGTCAGCAGCAGCGAGAAGAAGCCCACCGCCACGAACCAGTGCGCGACGCCGACGACGCCCCAGCGGTTCATCCGGGTGTGGCCGAGGAACTCCCTGACCACCGTGAGGGTGCGCTGCGCGGGCTGGTCGGTCCGGGTGCCGGCCGGCACGGGCTGGCCCAGCCGCAGGTAGCGGACGATCTGGAGGACGGCGCGGGCGAAGAGTGCCACGCCGACCACGATCAGAACCAGCGACACGATGATCGCGGCGAGTTGCATTTGGGGGCTCCTCGGGCCTGCGAGGGTTTCGAGGGGGTGGGTGAGTGGTGAGCGGTGAGTCGGCGGTACTGGGTTACTGAGCGGTAGCTTATGCAGTCCGTTCGAGACTACCCCTATCCTCCGCCGCACTGTAGTCGGGCGTGTGGTGATCTGTGTCGCTGAGGCGACCCTGAGTGGTCCCCTGCCCTGCGCTCGGCGTCGCCACGCCGAGCCGGATGGGACATTCTTCGCATATCGTGATGTTCGGCGCGGCTCGCGGCCGTGCTCGTCCCCCGGTCGCCTCGCCGCTGCGGCCCCTCACCTGCACTGCGAGGCGCGGAAATTTTCCGTGCGGCAGACGCCCCGGGGTGACATCCGCGCAGGTCAGAGGATGATTGCGCGTAAGGAACGGATAAGAGTTGAGTCCGCCGGACTCAGGTCTGTTGACCCCGGGGGGACCGTCGTGCACACTTGAGCCTGTTCCACTCAAGTCAGCTGGAGGAATCAACCATGGCACGTGCGGTCGGCATCGACCTGGGCACGACTAACTCCGTCGTCAGCGTTCTGGAGGGCGGCGAGCCCACCGTCATCACCAACGCCGAGGGCGCCAGGACCACGCCGTCCGTCGTCGCCTTCGCCAAGAACGGTGAGGTGCTGGTCGGCGAGGTGGCCAAGCGTCAGGCGGTCACGAACGTCGACAGGACCATCCGGTCGGTCAAGCGCCACATGGGCACCGACTGGAAGATCAACCTGGACGGCAAGGACTTCAACCCCCAGCAGATCAGCGCCTTCGTGCTGCAGAAGCTGAAGCGGGACGCCGAGGCGTACCTGGGCGAGAAGGTGACCGACGCGGTCATCACCGTCCCGGCGTACTTCAACGACTCGGAGCGGCAGGCCACGAAGGAGGCCGGCGAGATCGCCGGTCTGAACGTGCTCCGCATCGTCAACGAGCCGACCGCCGCCGCCCTGGCGTACGGCCTCGACAAGGACGACCAGACGATCCTCGTCTTCGACCTCGGTGGCGGTACGTTCGACGTCTCGCTGCTGGAGATCGGCGACGGCGTCGTCGAGGTGAAGGCCACCAACGGTGACAACCACCTCGGTGGTGACGACTGGGACCAGCGCGTCGTCGACTACCTGGTGAAGCAGTTCCAGTCCGGTCACGGCGTGGACCTGAGCAAGGACAAGATGGCGCTCCAGCGCCTGCGCGAGGCCGCCGAGAAGGCGAAGATCGAGCTGTCCTCGTCCACCGAGACCTCGATCAACCTGCCCTACATCACGGCCTCCGCCGAGGGCCCGCTGCACCTGGACGAGAAGCTCACCCGCGCCCAGTTCCAGCAGCTGACCGCGGACCTGCTGGAGCGCTGCAAGACGCCGTTCCACAACGTGATCAAGGACGCGGGCATCCAGCTCAGCGAGATCGACCACGTCGTCCTCGTCGGTGGCTCCACCCGTATGCCGGCCGTCGCCGAGCTGGTCAAGGAGCTGACCGGCGGCAAGGACGCCAACAAGGGCGTCAACCCGGACGAGGTCGTCGCCATCGGCGCCGCCCTGCAGGCCGGTGTCCTCAAGGGCGAGGTCAAGGACGTCCTGCTGCTCGACGTCACCCCGCTGTCCCTCGGTATCGAGACCAAGGGCGGCATCATGACCAAGCTGATCGAGCGGAACACGACGATCCCGACCAAGCGGTCCGAGATCTTCACCACCGCCGAGGACAACCAGCCCTCCGTGCAGATCCAGGTCTACCAGGGCGAGCGCGAGATCGCGGCGTACAACAAGAAGCTCGGGATGTTCGAGCTGACCGGCCTGCCGCCGGCGCCCCGCGGCGTCCCGCAGATCGAGGTCTCCTTCGACATCGACGCCAACGGCATCATGCACGTGACCGCGAAGGACCTGGGCACGGGCAAGGAGCAGAAGATGACCGTCACCGGCGGCTCCTCGCTGCCGAAGGACGAGGTCGACCGGATGCGCCAGGAGGCCGAGCAGTACGCGGAGGAGGACCACCGCCGCCGCGAGGCCGCCGAGACCCGCAACCAGGGCGAGCAGCTCGTCTACCAGACGGAGAAGTTCCTCAAGGACAACGAGGACAAGGTCCCCGGTGACGTGAAGACGGAGGTGGAGACCGCCGTCGGCGAGCTGAAGGAGAAGCTCAAGGGCGAGGACATCGCCGAGATCCGCACCGCCACCGAGAAGGTCGCCGCCGTCTCGCAGAAGCTGGGCCAGGCCATGTACGCCGACGCCCAGGGCGCGCAGGCCGCCGGCGGCGAGGCTCCGGGCGCCGGTGCCGGTGCCGGGGCCGGCCAGTCCAAGGCCGACGACGACGTCGTCGACGCCGAGATCGTCGACGACGAGCGCAAGGACGGTGCCGCGTGACGGAGGAGACCCCGGGTTTTGACGAGAAGCCCGACGTCCCCTCCGGCGCCACCCCCGAAGACGCCGAGCCGAAGGCCGCCCCCTCCGCTCCGGAGGCGGGGGCGGCCCCGGCCGGGGACGCGAGCCAGGACGCGGGCCTGGTGGCCCAGCTGGACCAGGTGCGCACCGCGCTCAACGAGCGCACCGCGGACCTCCAGCGGCTCCAGGCCGAGTACCAGAACTACCGCCGCCGGGTCGAGCGGGACCGGGTCGCCGTGAAGGAGATCGCCGTGGCGAACCTCCTGAGCGAGCTGCTCCCGGTGCTCGACGACATCGGCCGCGCCCGCGAACACGGCGAACTCGTCGGCGGCTTCAAGTCGGTGGCGGAGTCGACCGAGGCGGTCGCGGCCAAGCTGGGCCTCCAGCAGTTCGGCAAGGAGGGCGAGCCCTTCGACCCGACGATCCACGAGGCCCTGATGCACAGTTACGCGCCGGACGTCACCGAGACGACCTGCGTGGCGATCCTGCAGCCCGGGTACCGGATCGGCGAGCGCACCATCCGCCCCGCGCGGGTGGCCGTGGCCGAGCCCCAGCCCGGGGCGCAGCCGGTCAAGCCGGCCGAGGAGAACGAGAAGGCGGCCGGCGCGGACCCCGCCGACGACAAGGAGAGCGGTGGCCCGGACGAGGGCTGAGCTTGTGAGCAGGAGGAAGGAGGGACGTCGGGGATGAGCACCAAGGACTTCATCGAGAAGGACTACTACAAGGTCCTCGGCGTCCCCAAGGACGCCACCGACGCCGAGATCAAGAAGGCGTACCGGAAGCTCGCCCGCGAGAACCACCCGGACGCCAACAAGGGCAACGCCAAGGCGGAGGAGCGGTTCAAGGAGATCTCCGAGGCCAACGACGTCCTCGGCGACCCCAAGAAGCGCAAGGAGTACGACGACGCCCGCGCGCTCTTCGGCAACGGGGGCTTCCGCCCCGGGCCCGGCGCGGGCGGCGGCACCTTCAACTTCGACCTGGGCGACCTCTTCGGCGGCGCCCAGGGCGGCGGGCAGGGGGCCGGCGGCTTCGGCGGCGGACTCGGTGACGTGTTCGGGGGCCTGTTCAACCGCGGGGCCGCGGGCGGCGCCCGGACCCAGCCCAGGCGCGGCCAGGACATCGAGTCCGAGGTCACCCTGAGCTTCACGGAGGCCATCGAGGGCGCCACGGTGCCGCTCAGGATGTCCTCGCAGGCGCCCTGCAAGGCGTGTTCGGGCACCGGCGACAAGAACGGCACCCCGCGGGTGTGCCCGACCTGTGTCGGCACCGGCCAGGTGACGCGGGGCTCGGGCGGCGGGTTCTCGCTGACCGACCCCTGCCCGGACTGCAAGGGCCGCGGTCTGATCGCGGAGGACCCCTGCGACGTCTGCAAGGGCTCCGGACGCGCCAAGTCGTCGCGGACCATGCAGGTCCGTATCCCGGCCGGGGTGTCGGACGGGCAGCGCATCCGGCTGCGCGGCAAGGGCACGCCGGGCGAGCGGGGCGGTCCGGCGGGCGACCTGTACGTGGTCGTGCACGTCAAGGACCACGCCGTCTTCGGGCGCAAGGGCGACAACCTCACGGTCACCGTCCCGGTGACGTACGCGGAGGCGGCGCTCGGCGGGGAGGTCCGGGTCCCGACCCTGGGCGGCCCGCCGGTCACGCTGAAGCTGCCGGCCGGCACGCCCAACGGGCGGACCATGCGCGCCCGCGGAAAGGGCGCGGTCCGCAAGGACGGCACCCGCGGGGACCTGTTGGTCACCGTCGAGGTGAGTGTTCCGAAGGATCTGAGTGGGAAGGCTCGTGAAGCGCTGGAGGCGTATCGCGAGGCGACCGCGGGTGAGGATCCGCGGGCGGAGCTGTTCCAGGCCGCGAAGGGAGCTTGATGGGGATGGACGGCCGTCGACGCAATCCGTATGAACTGACCGAGGACACCCCGGTCTACGTCATCTCGGTGGCGGCCCAGCTGTCCGGTCTGCATCCGCAGACCCTGCGTCAGTACGACCGTCTGGGCCTGGTCTCCCCGGACCGCACCGCCGGCCGGGGGCGCCGCTACTCGGCCCGGGACATCGAGCTGCTCCGTACGGTGCAGCAGTTGTCGCAGGACGAGGGCATCAACCTGGCCGGCATCAAGCGCATCATCGAACTGGAGAACCAGGTCGCGGCGTTGCAGGCCCGGGTGGCCGAGATGGAGGCCGCCCTGGACGGCGCCGCGGCGGCCATGCGCCAGCGCGAGGCGGCGGTCCACGCGTCGTACCGCCGGGACCTGGTCCCGTACCAGGAGGTCCAGCAGACCAGCGCGCTGGTGGTGTGGCGGCCGAAGGGGCGGCAGGCGTCGGACTGACGCCGCGTCCGCACGGAGAGAACCGAGAGAGGGGCCCGGAGACATCCGGGCCCCTCTCCTGTTTCCTGCCGGAGCTTTCCCGGCCGCGTTCTGTCCGCGCTTCTCCGCCCGCGCGGCCGGTCAGAGCCAGGAGTCCCAGATGCCGTACGCCTGCGACGTGGTGACGGCGTCGGCGCCGGACGCGTCGGTGCGGACGACACGGTAGTAGTAGAGGCCCAGCCGGTCCTCGTTGACCGTGGTGTCCATGAAGTAGGCGGCGTCGCCCGCCGTACCCCGCGTCAGGACGGTGTAGGAGGCGGTGGCCGGGTCCCAGCGCTCCACGCGGTAACCGGCGAACCGAGCGCAGTCACCGAGGCCCGAGGACTCGGAACAGCCCACGTACAGCTCCGGGTACTGGTCCTCGCGGACCGAGGTGCCGGTCCAGCCGGGCGGCCGGGTGTCGGGCAGGGTGACGGTGATGTCGGCCGTGCGGTAGGCGGCGGGACCGGCGTACGGGTCGATGAGTCCGGAACCGTCCGAGGCGGCCACCCGGTAGACGTGGGCGGCGCCGTCGGGCACCGTCGGGCAGTAGATCTCGGTGTCGCTCAGGGAACTCCCGGTCCAGCAGTTCTCCTCCCAGACCGTCTCCCCGGTGTCCGGGTCGGTGACGCCCTGCCAGACGTGGTACTTCTGCACGTCGTCGTCGGCGGGCGGGGTCCAGGTCAGGTGGACGCCGAGCGGGATGGTCTCGGCGGTCAGGTTCTCCACCGGGGCCGGTCGTTCGGTGTCCGGGGTGGTGGCGGTGGCGGCCGGACCGGGCTGCGAGTCGTGTCCCTGGGGGCCGGTCGTCACCACCCGGTACTCGTAGGTGGTCTCGGACCTGCCGGAGACGTCCCAGCAGACCCCGTTGACCTGCTTGCGGCCGGCGTACGCGGGAGCGTCCGAGTCCGACCAGGTCCCGTACGTCTGCGGCGCTTCCAGCGGCAGGTCGACCGCGTTGTTCGGCTTGCACAGGTCGACGGTGGTGCTCTCGCCGGTGGCCGGGTCGGTGCGGACGAGGCGGTAGGTGAGCAGCGGGCCGTCTCCGTCGTACGCCCACGGGTCGGTGCCGCTCCACTCGACCATCACGCCCTCGCCGAACGGCACGGCGGTGGTGCGGAAGGCGGGGATGGCCTCCGGGCGGGCGGCCATCTCCAGGGTGATCTCCGTGGGTGCGGCGGCGTTGCCCTTGGCGTCCACCGCGCGCACGGCGTAGCGGTAGGAACCGCTCACGGCGGCCAGTTGGCGCGGCACGATGTCGGTGCCGTCGGTGGTGCCCGGTACGGGCAGGGCGTCGAGCCAGCCGCCGGTCGCCGGGTCGTACTGGAGGACCTGGTAGGCGGTGGCGCCGTCGACGGGGGACCAGACCAGGTGCGGGACGCCGGAACGGTACTCGACGCGGGCGTCGGTGACGGCGGACGGCGGGGTCAGGTCGGAGGTGGTGAAGGTGGCGGCGGCCGAATAGGGCGACCAGTTGCCGACGGCGTCGCGGGCCCGGCCGCGGTAGGTGACCTTGGAGCCGTCGGCCGGTGTGCCGGTGTCGCAGAAGGCGCCCTTGGTTCCGGTGGCGACGGTCGTCCAGGCACCGGTGGCCGCGTCCCGCCGCTGGAGCTCGTACAGGGCGATGTCGGCGGCGTTGGCCGCGGTGGTGACCAGTTCCGGGGCCGCGTAGGGCTGGTCGGCCGGGCAGGCGTCCATCTCGACGAACGGTGCGGCGGGCGGGGTCTTGTCGACCGTGGTGACGCCCTGGTCGGCCGTCCCCGGCGACTCGTTGCCCGCCTTGTCGTAGGCGCGGACCTCGTAGTAGTACGTCGCGCCGGTCTTCGGGAGGGTGGTGTCCGTGTACGACGTCGAGGTGGTCGTGGCGAGCGGCTCGGTGGCGTACGAGGTGCCCTTCAGACGGCGGTGGACGCGGTAGCCGGCGAGGTCCATCTCCTTGTTCCTGGACCAGGTGATCTTCGCCTTGCCGGTGGCCGGGTCGTGGACGACGGCGGTGCCGGCCGGGGTGAGGGGCTTGACCTTGTCGACGGAGGCGGAGGTCCTCGGCGTGTAGGAGAACGTGACGTTCGCCTTGCCGGTCCAGTTGACGAAGTCGATCCGGAGGGTGTGCTTGCCCTTGGGGACGGTGACGTTCACCGTCTTCTTCCGGGTCGACGACACGTTCTTCCACAGGTCGACCTCGCGGGTGCCGTCGAGGTAGACGCGGATGCCGTCCTGCGCGGAGGCGGTGAAGGAGAACGGGCCGCCGGAGCCGAAGTCGCGGGTGACGGACCAGCGGACACCGAAGTTGTTCGCCGGCAGTCCCGCGGCCGGTGCCCCGGTGCCCCAGTTCTGGTCGATCGCGGAGTCGCAGTCGGTCTTCTTCGGGGTTCCCGAGAACGTGGTGTTCGCGAAGAACTGCCGTGTGAAGACGGGCGAGGAGCAGCTCGCGGCTGCGGAGGCGGGCACGGCGGCGACGGTGAGCAGTCCGCCCGCGGTGGCGAGCACGACGGCCGTCGAGGCGATGGCCGTGGTCGTGCGTCTGGCTGAGTTCATTCGGTCCTCTGCTCGAAAAAGCGGAGGCGGGGAGCAGCCTCCGTGATCACGACTCGTGACGATTGGACTTGGTTGTACGGATCTCGCGCGACCGTTTGTGATCATGCAACGGCCTTTGTGTGAAGAAGAGTTGGGGGCACGGTCGCCAGCGCTTCAGTTCGGCTGCGCAGCGTGATGTTGCGATCTCGTTAAGTGGTATCGCTTGACGGGTGGGCGGGTGTGCGCGTTGTCTTTTCAGTCACCTGGGTCGCAAAGCGGCCACCGCGTCCGGAAGGCACCAGAAGTGATCTCCTGCATGCGCCGTATCGCCATATCCGTGGCGGCGTCCACGATGACCGTTTCGCTGACGGCCTGCGGAGCGCTGAACGTGTCGGGCGGCAGTGACGACGCGAGCCCGACCAAGGGCGACGACCTGATGGTGGGGCTGCTGCTCCCGGAGCGGGACAACACCCGCTACGAGGAGTTCGACCGGCCCATCTTCACCAAGAAGGTGGACGCGCTGACCGACGGCCAGGGCATGGTCCAGTACGCCAACGCCGAGGCGAGCGCGAGCAAGCAGGCCCGGCAGATGGCGAAGATGGTCGACGACGGGGTCGACGTCATCGTGCTGGACGCGGTCGACTCGCACGCCATCGCGGACGGTGTGAGGAAGGCCAAGGACGCGGGTATCCCGGTGATCGCGTACGACCGGCTGGCCGAGGGCCCGATCGACGCCTACATCTCCTTCGACAACGAACTGGTCGGCGAGGTCCAGGGCCGCTCCCTGCTGGAGGCGCTCGGCGAGGACGCCGCCGGCGACACCATCGTCATGATGAACGGCTCCTCCACCGACCCCAACGCCCGCCAGTTCAAGGCCGGCGCCCTGACCGAACTGGCCGGGAACGTGCGGGTCGGCGCCGAGTACGACACCGTGGACTGGAAGCCGGAGAACGCCGAGCGGAACATGGCCGAGGCGATCCAGAAGCTCGGCGCGGACGAGATCGCCGGTGTCTACTCCGCCAACGACGGCATGGCGGGCGGCGTCATCGAGGCGCTCAAGGCGGCCGGTGTCACCGAGCTGCCGCCGGTCACCGGGCAGGACGCGGAACTGGAGGCGGTGCGGCGGATCGTCTCCGGGGAGCAGTACATGAGCGTGTACAAGTCCTACCCGCAGGAGGCGGAGAACGCCGCCGAGATGGCCGTGGCCCGGGTGCAGGGCAAGGACATCCAGTTCGACGCGCTCACCACGGACCGGGTGGACAGCCCCACCCACCAGGACATCCCGGCCCAGTTGGTCTCCGTCACCGCCCTGACCAAGAAGAACATCGAGGAGACCGTCGTCGCCGACGGCATCCACAAGGTCTCCGACATCTGCACCGCCGCGTACGAGGCGCGGTGCGCGGAGATCGGCCTGAAGTAGTCCCCTTGTTGCACAGCCGGTCCCGGCCCGCGCATAGTGGCGCTGCGGAGAGCGGGCGGGATGCGGGGGTGGGCTGGGCGATGGCCGGGCACGGGACGGACGGGCATCCACACGGTGCTGACCGACTGTGCGAAGCCGGGGACCGCGTGTACTCCCGGGCCGTGCGGCGGGGCCGGGTGGAGCGCCGGGACGCCGAGGCGGCGCCCTGTCTGCTGGAGCTCGCGCTGCTGCACCCCGACCCCGGCGCCATGGACTGGCTGGTGCCGACCGCCCCGCAGGAGGTCGTGAGCCGGCTGCTGCGCGAGGTGTACGACGAGGTCAGCGCCGGTCAGCGGCGGGTGGGGTCGGCGGTGGCCGCCATCGAGCGGTACGCCGCCCTGGGCGGGGGGAGCGGACAGCGGCGCCCGGCGGCGGGGGCCGAGGGCACGGCGATCCGGGTGCTGGACGGGCTGGCCCGCATCCAGGCCGCGATGGACGAGGCGACCCAGGCGTGCACCACGGAGGTGCTGACCGTGCAGCCCGGCGGCATCCGGCGCGAACACGAACTCTCCGAGGGGCTGCACCGGGCGCTGGCGCTGCGCGGGCGCGGGGTGCGGATGCGCGACCTGTACACCCACGTCGCCCGGCACGGGCAGGGCCTGCTCCACTACATGGAGCTGATGGGCGACGCGGTGGAGGCGCGGACGCTGGACGAGGTGATCGACCGGCTGATCCTCTTCGACCGTACGGTGGCGTTCGTACCGGCCAACGCGGAGCGGACGATGGCACTGGAACTGCGCCACCCGGCGCTGGTGGAGTACCTGGTCACCGTCTTCGAACGGCTGTGGCGCCTCGCGCTGCCGATCACCGTCCCGCTGCCCGACACCGGCATCGAGGGCATCTCGCACCGGGAGCGGTCCATCGCGGCGCTGCTGGCGGAGGGGCACCAGGACGCGGTGATCGCCGAGCGGCTGGGGATCAGCGTGCGTACCTGCCGGGCCCATATCGCCCGGCTGTCGGAGACGCTGGGCGCGGCGAGCCGTACGCAGCTGGGCGTGCGGATCGCCCAGGCGGGACTGGACGGACCGCCCCGGGCCCGGGTGCCGTAGCGGGGCGGGGTGGCTCGGCTCGGGCTCGGGTGCCGTAGCGGGGCGGGGTGGCTCGGCTCGGGCCCGGGTGCCGTAGCGGGGCGGGCGGTCAGGGAGCCCGGTCGAGGATTCCCGAGCGGGCGATGAGGTAGCCGAGCTGGGCGCGGCTGTCGCTGCCGAGGGTGGCGGCGAGTTTGGCGATGTGGACGCGGGCGGTGCGGACGTTCATGCCGAGGCGGTCGGCGATGACGGCGTCGGTGTGCCCCTCCACCAGCAGGGCGGCGACGGCGCGCTGGCGCGGGGTGATGCCGTCCAGGGTGGGCACCTCCTCGGCCTGCGGATACATGGGGACGGCCAGCCGCCACAGCCGGTCGAAGACGGTGACCAGGTACTCCACCAGCGCCGGGTGGCGGATCTCCAGGGCGAGGGTGCGGTCCCCGTTGGCGGGGATGTAGGCCACCGTGCGGTCGACGATGATCAGGCGTTCGGTGACCTCGTCCAGGGTGCGGGCCTGCACGTCGCCGGTGAGCCGCTCGTAGCGGGCCAGGACGGTGGGCGCGTACCGCAGGGTGTGCTGGTACAGGGCGCGGATGCGGCCGCCGCGGGCGAGGAAGGCCTGGTCGCGTTCGAGTACGGGTTCGTGGACCTGGGGCGGCGGGCCGATGTGGGCGCTGTGCGGCTGGATGGTCAGCACCTCGGCGGTGGCCTCGGTCATGACCTCGGCGATGGCCCGGCTGATCCGCTCCTTGCCGCTGAGCAGCCGCAGGGCGGGGGAGTCGTCGGCCGCCGCGTCCGGGCCGCCGAGCCGCAGCAGCGGGGCGAAGGTCTCCGCGAGCCGCTCGCCGCGCCGCCGTTCACCGGCGACGCGCTCCTCGGAGGCGCGCAGCAGACGGTGCAGGGCGACGGCCGGGGCCACCGGCTCCAGCCGGTCCGGGGCGGCGACGGCGGGGCACAGCAGCCCGGCGTCGAGCAGACACGGCGCCGCGTCGGCCGCCGCGGCCGGGAGGGGGCCGTCGCGCAGCGCGCGGCTGTACAGCTCCAGTCCCGCCGGGCACAGCTCCTCGCCCGCGTGCTCCTCGTGTGCCGTCGCGGTCACGCGTGACTGCCCCCTTGGCGTCAGTGGTCCTGGTTCAGTATTCCGGACTGCGCGATGAGGTAGCCGAGCTGGGCCCGGCTGCCGCTGCCGAGGGCGGCGGCCAGCTTGGCGATGTGGGCCCGGCAGGTGCGGACGTTCATCCCGAGGCGGCGGGCGATGGCCTCGTCGACGTGGCCCTCCACCAGGAGCTTGGCGATGGAGTGCTGGACCTCGGTGATGCCGTCGGGGGCGGTCTCGTAGGGGACGCCGGCGGTGAGCGGGACGGCCCGGCTCCACATGAACTCGAAGACCTTGATGAGGTAGCGGACCAGCCCGGTGTGGCGCAGTTCCAGCGCGGTCTGCCGGTCGTCGCGGATCGGCAGGAAGGCGACCGTCTCGTCGAGGATGATGAGCCGCTCGACCAGTTCGTCGATGGTGCGGTACTCGGCCTTGCCGTTGGCGAACTGCTCGACGTAGGCCAGCCGCTCGGAGTTGTAGCGGGCGGTGTGCTGGTAGAGGGTGCGGATCCGCACCCCGCGTTCGATCAGGGGTTTGTCCCGCTCCAGCGCCTCCAGCAGCCTCTTCTCCGTGCTGCGGGGGCCGCTCGGCTGGACGGTGAGCATCTCGGAGGCGCACTCGGCGGTCGCCAGGTCGAGGGCCGCGTTGATACGGTCCAGTCCCTCCAGCACGGTGATGGAGTGGCCGGAGGAGGTGTCCTGGGCGCTGAGGGTCAGGAACGGCTCGAAGGCCTCGGTGAGGGCGATCGACGCGCGCCGGTGCTCGGAGATCTCGCGTTCGATGGGGTTCAGCCGCTGGGCCAGGGCGACCGACGGGGGCACGGGACGCAGCCAGTCGGGATCGTCCGGGTCCGGGTGGAGAAGGGCGAACTCCGTCAGGCAGGGCGCGGGCTCCGCGTCCGCCCGCAGGATGCGCCCGCTGCGCAGGGCATTCGCGTACAAACGGCTCCCTGCCTCGCACAGCTCCGTGACCGCATGGGGATGCGTCGCCCTTGTACCTTTTTTACCCATAACTCCACCCCCCAGGGTCATGAACGTGCAGGAACATGATGCACCGTTTGTGTGGCCACGACGTACCTGAATGAGCCATCGTCTTATCCGACGGGGGAGTGAGGGGACCTTCAAGTGAGGACGAAGCCAACTATGCGTAAGAGAATGCTTCGCTCGGTGCTTGTTGCCGCCTTCTCCGCCGTTGCGGCCTTGGGAACAGTGGCCGGCCTCTTCGGCGTGCAGGGCGACACGCACGAGACGGGCGGCGAAAGGACCGTTGTCGCCGTGGTCGTCAGCGACGAGGTGCCTTCGTACCTCCCGGCGGACAGCAAGTGGGACTGATACGCATGTCCACCCCACCCGACGACCGCTCCTTCCGGCGTGAGATGGCGACCGCCTATCGCTCCGGCTGGCACTTCATCGACCTGGTCACCGCCATCCCCCACAGCGGTGACTCCCTGATGGTGACCGTGTTCGGCGAACCGGTCGTCGTCACCCGGGACGATGACGACGACGTCCGGGCGTACCGGTGTCTGCGGCGGCCCCGGGGGGCGCCACAGCCCGTGCGGTGTGCCATCCGGTACGGAATGATCTTTGTGAACCTGGACCAACGAGACCATCGGCTGGTGGAACCGGAATCCCCCACCTCACGGACCATCTCAGCCACCCCCCGCAGTGCCTGACGCGATTCCCCCGTCGTAAAAGATCGCTCAGGCACTTCCCCCCCGCAGCGGCGTCACCGTGACCTGAACACGGTGACGCCGCTGCAGTTTTTCGTGTTTTACGGGTACGTGTCCCGGGCCGCCCGGCCTCACCCGTTCCCCAGCGCGCGCTCCACCGCGATCTCGATCACCACCCGGGTCGGATTCGGCCGGGGTGGCCGGTACCGCTCCGCGTAGCGCCGCTCGGCCTCGGCGACCGCCTCCGGCCCGGTCCGTACGAAGGCTCGCCCCTCCAGCGTGGACCACCGCCGGCCGTCCACCTGGCACACCGCGGCGCGGGCCCCCTCCGCCCCCGCGGCCAGCGTGTACCGCGCCTTCGCGCTCGCCCGGTCCGTGATCACCCGCACCACGCCCGCCCGCGGGTCGTAGGTCGCCCCGACCGGCACGACGTGCGGGGAGCCGTCCGGGCGCAGCGTGGTCAGGGTGCACAGGTGCCGTTCCCGCCAGAAGCCGAGGTCGACGGAGATGTCGACGGAGAGGCCGATGGAAAGGTCCGTGGGGAGGTCCGTGGGGAGGTCCATGGACGGGAACCTATCCGGGGTGTCGGGCACTCGTTCCCCGTGGTGCTCCCCTCCCGCGACTTGAGTGGAATAGACTCAACTTTGTGTACGTTGCTTGAGTCAGCACCACCGCCGTCGACAGGCTTGAGACTGGCACCAGGAGGAGAACCCGAACGTGGACGCCGAGCTGACCAACCGGAGCCGGGACGCGATCAACGCGGCCAGCAACCGGGCCGTGACCGAGGGACACCCGGACCTCACCCCCGCCCACCTGCTCCTGGCCCTGCTCCAGGGCCAAGGACGCCAGGACAACGAGAACATCACCGACCTGCTGGCGGCCGTCGAGGCCGACCAGGCCGCCGTCCGCACCGGCGCCGAGCGGGTGCTCGCCGGGCTGCCCAGCGTGACCGGGTCCACGGTCGCCCCGCCCCAGCCCAGCCGTGAGATGCTCGCGGTCGTCGCCGACGCCCAGACACGGGCCAAGGACCTCGGCGACGAGTACCTCTCCACCGAACACCTCCTGATCGGCATCGCCGCCAAGGGCGGGGCGGCCGGTGAGGTGCTCCAGGGGCAGGGGGCCACCGCCAAGAAGCTGCAGGAGGCCTTCCAGAAGGCGAGGGGAGGGCGCCGGGTGACCACCGCGGACCCGGAGGGCCAGTACAAGGCGCTGGAGAAGTTCGGTACGGACTTCACGGCCGCCGCACGGGACGGCAAGCTGGACCCGGTCATCGGCCGGGACACGGAGATCCGGCGGGTGGTGCAGGTGCTGTCCCGCCGTACGAAGAACAACCCGGTGCTGATCGGTGAGCCGGGCGTCGGCAAGACCGCCGTCGTCGAGGGGCTCGCCCAGCGCATCGTCAAGGGCGACGTGCCCGAGTCGCTGAAGAACAAGCGGCTGGTCGCCCTCGACCTCGGCGCGATGGTGGCCGGCGCCAAGTACCGGGGCGAGTTCGAGGAGCGGCTCAAGACCGTCCTGGCCGAGATCAAGGACTCCGACGGCCAGATCATCACCTTCATCGACGAGCTGCACACGGTCGTCGGCGCGGGCGCCGGCGGCGACTCCGCGATGGACGCGGGCAACATGCTCAAGCCGATGCTCGCACGCGGCGAACTGCGCATGGTCGGCGCGACCACGCTCGACGAGTACCGCGAGCGCATCGAGAAGGACCCGGCGCTGGAGCGCCGCTTCCAGCAGGTCCTGGTGGCGGAACCGTCCGTCGAGGACTCCATCGCGATCCTGCGCGGGCTCAAGGGCCGCTACGAGGCCCACCACAAGGTCCAGATCGCCGACAGCGCGCTGGTGGCCGCGGCCACCCTCTCCGACCGGTACATCACCTCCCGGTTCCTCCCCGACAAGGCCATCGACCTCGTCGACGAGGCGGCCTCCCGCCTCCGCATGGAGATCGACTCGTCCCCCGTGGAGATCGACGAACTCCAGCGCGCCGTCGACCGGCTGAAGATGGAGGAGCTGGCGATCGGCAAGGAGACCGACGCCGCTTCCCTCCAGCGGCTGGAGAAGCTCCGCCGCGACCTCGCCGACAAGGAGGAGGAGCTGCGCGGCCTCAACGCCCGCTGGGAGAAGGAGAAGCAGTCCCTCAACCGGGTCGGTGAGCTGAAGGAGAAGCTCGACGAACTGCGCGGGCAGGCCGAACGCGCCCAGCGCGACGGCGACTTCGACACCGCGTCCAAGCTGCTGTACGGCGAGATCCCGAACGTGGAACGGGACCTGGAGGCCGCCTCCGAGGCCGAGGAGGAGGTCGCGAAGGACACCATGGTCAAGGAGGAGGTCGGCGCCGACGACATCGCGGACGTCGTCGCCTCCTGGACCGGCATCCCCGCCGGGCGCCTGATGGAGGGCGAGACCCAGAAGCTGCTGCGCATGGAGGACGAGCTGGGCAAGCGGCTGATCGGCCAGACGGAGGCGGTCCGCGCGGTCTCGGACGCGGTACGGCGCTCCCGGGCCGGCATCGCCGACCCCGACCGCCCCACCGGCTCCTTCCTCTTCCTCGGCCCGACCGGCGTCGGCAAGACCGAGCTGGCCAAGGCGCTCGCGGACTTCCTCTTCGACGACGAGCGGGCGATGGTCCGCATCGACATGTCGGAGTACAGCGAGAAGCACAGCGTGGCCCGCCTGGTCGGCGCGCCCCCCGGTTACGTCGGCTACGAGGAGGGCGGCCAGCTCACCGAGGCGGTCCGCCGCCGCCCGTACAGCGTGGTCCTGCTGGACGAGGTGGAGAAGGCGCACCCCGAGGTCTTCGACATCCTGCTCCAGGTGCTGGACGACGGGCGGCTGACCGACGGACAGGGCCGGACCGTCGACTTCCGCAACACCATCCTGGTGCTCACCTCCAACCTGGGCAGCCAGTTCCTGGTCGACCCGCTCACCACCGAGGCGGAGAAGAAGGAACAGGTCCTGGAGGTCGTCCGGGCCTCCTTCAAGCCGGAGTTCCTCAACCGCCTCGACGACCTGGTCGTCTTCTCGGCGCTCACCAAGGAGGAGCTGAGCCGCATCGCCCGCCTCCAGATCGGCGCGCTGTCGCGGCGCCTGGCCGAGCGGCGGCTCACCCTGGAGATCACCGACGAGGCCCTGGAGTGGCTCGCGGACGAGGGCAACGACCCGGCCTACGGCGCGCGCCCGCTGCGCCGCCTGGTCCAGACGGCCATCGGCGACCGGCTGGCCCGGGAGATCCTGTCCGGGGAGATCAAGGACGGGGACGCGGTACGGGTGGACCGGTTCGGGGACGACCTGATCGTGGGGCCGGCGCCGGGCAAGACGCTCTGACGGACGGTGCCGGGCCCTCCCCGCGGTGCGGGGAGGGCCCGCACACCGTGAACGCCGAGAAGCGCACCAGCGCGGTGCCGGCACCGTCCTCGGCCACCACACCGATCTGCACGGCGCCGGCCTCCACCCCCTCCGGAGGCCCCGGCCCGGGGCCCCGATCCAGACACAGATCCGCCTTCGGCTCCGTGCCCCGGTCCGCGTCGTAGGCCGGGCAGGGCTCCGTCCCGGGCGCCGGAGCGGCCGGGTAGCTGTGCGCGAGCCAGTCCCGCACGTCCGCGAGCGGCATCCGGCACTCGGCCCGGTAGGCCAGGTCCAGCCCGCTGAACTCCTCGCAGGCCCCGACGGTCCGGGTGCCGGACGGCAGCGCCGCCCCGCCGAAGGCCAGGGCCCGGGCGCAGCCGGTCTCCCGCGTCGCGCCCTGGTCCGACCGGTCGTCGCCGGCGGACAGCACGGACCACGGGAAGCCGGTGGGAACGGCAGCGGGGCCGCCGCGGGCACCGCGGTGATCACCGCGACCAGCCACCACCGGGTCCGCCCCGCCGCCGTCCCCGTCCCCACCGCGCCCCCCGACCGGCCGGATCATGTCAGCCCTGGGCTGACAGGCCCCGCGGAGGGTTGCCACCCCCCTCCCCGCATGGGAGAGGATGGCGGAATCCGTACGAAGGGAAAATCACGGTGAGCATCGACCCGTCCTCGATTCCGAACTTCGGGGGCAAGCCCGAGCCGCAGCCCCAGGGCCCGGCGGGCCCCGTGGTCCCGGATCAGGACCTCGTGAAGCAGCTTCTCGACCAGATGGAGCTGAAGTACGTCGTCGACGACGAGGGTGACCTCGCGGCGCCGTGGGAGCAGTTCCGTACGTACTTCATGTTCCGTGGCGAGGGCGACCAGCAGGTCTTCTCGGTGCGGACGTTCTACGACCGGCCGCACGACATCGAGACCAAGGCGCAGCTGCTGGAGTCCGCCGACGACTGGAACCGGCGCACCCTGTGGCCCAAGGTGTACTCCCACACCCACGACGACGGCACGGTCCGCCTGATCGGCGAGGCCCAGATGCTGATCGGCACGGGCGTGAGCCTGGAGCACTTCGTCTCCTCCACGGTCAGCTGGGTGCGCGCCGCCATCGAGTTCGACCGGTGGCTGGTGGAGCAGCTCGGCCTGGAGCAGGAGGTCGACGAGGCGGAGAAGCCCGAGGACGACGACGAGTAGACCTGTCGCACGGGCGGGAGCCCGGTCCGGGGTGTGTCCCCGGGCCGGGCTCCCGTGCGTCGGACCGCCGGTCGCTGACCGGAGGACGTCGGACGACGCCGGTCGCTGCCGGACGCCGCCGGTCGCCGCTGGTTGTCTCCGCTGTTTCCGATGTTGAGGCGGCGTTCACCCGGAACGCCCCCGGACGGCCGGACAGTACAGGGGGAGAACCCTGTCCGCCCCGTCCGTGAGGAGCCGTCCCCGCGATGACCTGCGCCACCTCCGCAGAGGTCCGTACCGCCCCGACGGGCGGCACCGCCGTGCCGCCGCGGCGGCACCCCGCCCCGCGCCTGGACATCCAGGGACTGCGCGCGGTGGCCGTCGGGCTCGTGGTGCTCTCCCACGCCGGGGTGGCGGGGGCCGCGGGCGGGTACGTCGGCGTCGACGTCTTCTTCGTGATCTCGGGCTTCCTCATCACGTCCCTGCTGCTGCGCGAGCTGGCCGCCACCGGCCGTGTCTCGCTGCGCGCCTTCTACGCCCGCCGGGCCCTGCGGCTGCTGCCCGCCTCGGCACTGGTGATCGTCACCACCCTGGCGGGCGCGTGGCTGTTCCTGTCGCCGGCGCGGTTCGCCGAGTACGCGGGCGACGCCCTCGGCAGCGCGCTGTACACGGTCAACTTCCGGCTGGCGGCGGCCGGCACCGACTACCTCGCGCAGACCGCCCCGCCCTCGCCGTTCCAGCACTTCTGGTCGCTGGCGGTGGAGGAGCAGTTCTACCTGGTGTGGCCGCTGCTCCTGCTGCTCGGCACCCGCCTGGTACGCGGCCGGCGCCGGCTGCTCGCGGCGGGGCTCGGGGCGCTGTGCCTGGCGTCGTTCGCGCTCGGCGTGCGGATGACGGACCTCTCGGCGCCCTGGGCGTACTTCTCCTCCCTCACCCGGGCCTGGGAACTGGGCGCCGGTGCCCTGCTCGCGCTGTGCGCGGCCCGGCTGCGGAAGCTGCCCGGCGCCGTCGCGTCCCCGCTGAGCTGGCTCGGCCTGGCCTGCATAGCCCTGGCGGCGGTGGTGTACGACGACGGGACGCCGTTCCCGGGGCCGTACGCCCTGCTGCCGGTACTCGGCGCGGTGCTGGTGCTGGCCGGCGGCTGCGCGCCCGCCCGGCACGGCGCCGGCCGGCTGCTGGGCCGGCGGCCCCTGGTCCGGCTCGGCGGGCTCTCCTACGGCTGGTACCTGTGGCACTGGCCGCTGCTGGTCGTCGCCCCAGCGGCGCTGGGCCGCACGGACGGCACCGCCGGGGTGCCCCTCGCGCTCGGGCTGTGCGCGGCGGCGCTGGGGCCGGCCTGGCTGACGCTGCGCCTGGTGGAGGACCCGGTGCGCTTCCACCGGGCGCTGGCCGGACGCCCCGGGCGCGGCCTGGCGCTCGGCGCCGGACTGTCGGCGGGGACCGCGGCGCTGGCGCTGACGGCGACGGCGGTCCCGCCGGCCATCGAGACCGGCCCGCCCGCGCCCCCGCTCGCGCGGGAACTGGCCGCCGCCCCCGACGCCGGGGCCCGGCTGGCCGGCCTGCTGACGGCGTCCCCCGGCGTCCTGCCGGGCAACCTCTCCCCGGCGCTGCCCGAGGTGAAGACCAGCCGCTCGGCGGTCTACCGGGACGGCTGCCACGTCGACCACGGCACCACCCGGGCCACACCCTGCGTCTACGGCGACCGCACCGCCGCCCGGACGGTCGTGCTCTTCGGCGACTCCCACGCGGCGCAGTGGTTCCCGGCCCTCGACCGGCTCGCGACCGCGCGCGGGTGGCGGCTGGTCTCGCTGACGAAGGCGTCCTGCAAGGCCGCCGAGGTGACCATCGTGCGCCAGGGCCGCCCGTACACGGCCTGCGACACCTGGCGGGCCGACGCCGTCGCGAAGATCGGCGCCCTCGGCCCGGACCTGGTCGTGGTCTCCTCCTCGGAGGCGGGCGACCCCGCCCGGCCCGAGGCCGACCCGGCGCGGCAGTGGACCACCGGCCACACGGACACCTTCCGGCGGCTCGGTGCCTCCGGCGCCCGCGTCGTCGCGCTGCTGGACACGCCGTGGCCGCAGGGCGACCCGGTCGACTGCGCCGGCGCCAACTCCGGTCAGCTGCACGCCTGCGCCGCCCGGCTGCCGGACGCCGTCCGCGACCCCGTCCGGCACGCCGCCGTCCGCGCCGCCGCCGACGCGGCCGGTGTCCCGGTCGTCGACCCCGCCCCCTGGCTCTGCGCCGCCCGCACCGGCGTCTGCCCCGTGGTCGTCGCCGACACCCCCGTCTACCGGGACGACAGCCACCTCTCCGAGGCTTACGCGCAGGCGCTGACGCCGGTGCTGGGGCGGGCGCTGGACCGGCTGTGACGGGGGCCGCCGGCGGGTGCCCGGCCGACAGGCCCTACGGGCGCGGCAGGGCCTTCAGCCGCCGTACCGCGTCCTCCAGGACGGGCACCCGCTTGCAGAACGCGAACCGGACGAACGGGGCGCCCTCCGCGCGGTGGTCGTAGAAGACCGCGTTGGGGACGGCGACCACGCCGGCGCGTTCCGGCAGGGCGCGGCAGAAGGCGAAGCCGTCCTCGTGGCCCAGGGGGCGGATGTCGGTGGTGACGAAGTACGTGCCGGCGGGGCGGTGGACGCCGAAGCCGGCCTCCGCGAGGCCGGCCGCCAGGAGGTCCCGCTTGGCGCGGAGGCCGTCGCGGAAGGCGGTGAAGTAGGAGCCGGGGAGGGCGAGGGCCTCGGCGACCGCGTACTGGAAGGGGCCCGCCGACACGTACGTCAGGTACTGCTTGGCCGAGCGGACCGCCGTGAGCAGGGCGGGGGCGGCGGTGATCCAGCCGACCTTCCAGCCGGTGAAGGAGAAGGTCTTGCCGCTCGACGAGATGGTGACCGTGCGTTCGCGCATGCCGGGGAAGGACGCCAGCGGGATGTGTTCGGCGTCGTCGTAGACCAGGTGTTCGTAGACCTCGTCGGTGACGACGAGGAGGTCGCGCTCGACGGCCAGTTCGGCGACGGCCGCCAGTTCGGGGCGGGTCAGGACGGTGCCCGTCGGGTTGTGCGGGGTGTTGATCAGGAGGAGGCGGGTGCGGTCGGTGACCGCGTCGCGCAGTTCGTCGAGGTCGAGGCGGAAACGCCCCTCGCGCGGGCGCAGGGTGACCGGGACGCGGGTGCCGCCGGCCATCGCGACGCAGGCCGCGTAGGAGTCGTAGTACGGCTCCAGGGCGATCACCTCGTCGCCGGGTTCCACCAGGGCGAGGAGGGCCGCGGCGATCGCCTCGGTGGCGCCGGCGGTGACCAGGACCTCCGTGTCGGGGTCGTAGGACAGGCCGTACCAGTGCCGCTGGTGGGCGGCGACGGCGGTGCGCAGCTCCGGGACGCCGGGGCCCGGCGGGTACTGGTTGCCGCGTCCGTCGCGCAGGGCCCGTACCGCCGCCTCCCTGACCTCCTCGGGGCCGTCCGTGTCCGGGAAGCCCTGCCCGAGGTTGATCGCGCCGGTCCGTACGGCCAGGGCGGACATCTCGGCGAAGATCGTCGTCCCGAACTCGGCGAGCCGGCGGTTGAGCAGGGGGCGTGCGTGGGAGGTCATCCGGCCATCCTGCGCCGAAGTCCCGGGGTCCTCAACTCACCGCGGGTACCGGACCGGGCCTTCGCTCAGACGCGGTCGTCGGGGTACGCGCCGCCGGTCCCCGTGCCGCGATGGGTTCCGGTGCCGGGCGTCTTGCGCCGACGGGGCATGAGGCCGAGCAGACCCAGAAGACCGACGAGGCCCCACAGGCCCCAGCCGCCTCCGCCGTCGTCGTCGTTGTTGTCGTCCTGTGCCTGCGCCTGTGCCTGCGCCTGCGCCTGGCTCTGGGCGGCTTGCACGGTGGCGGACTGGGCCACCGTCGGTGTGTGCGCCTCCGCGGTGACCGCGGCGGGTCCCGCGAGGAGAGCGGCGGTCAGGAGAGCACCGGTAGTCGTGCGACGCATCATTCCTCCTTGCATGACCCGTGGACGGGGTCTCGCTACCCATCTCGGGTGACGCCGGAGCGGTGTGCAACTCCGGAGGACGGAAAAGGCCCTCCTGACGCGCGGGCGGGCCCATGTCCCGGGCCGCGCGGGCATCCGGCCCACATGGCGCCGAACGGGTGACGCCGGCCGGAGGCACGCCGGTCCGGGACCGACGCGTCCGCCGCGGGCCGACCCTCAGAAGTTGCTCAACTCCGCTTTGGGGCGCGGCGGCCCGGGGCATCCCCGGTGCACGCAACGAGCGAGGCACCCACGGGGGGTTGCTCATCGGGGTTGCTCAACGGAAGGAGGGTGGCGCCATGCTGGTCGGCATCATCCTGGCAGTGGTCGTGATCGCGGTCGTCGCGCGGGTCGTGTCCGTCACGCGCCGGAGCGCGCGCGCTGGTCGTGCGCGCGGGCGCGGGTGGACGTACGGCGGTGGGGGCGTGGCCGTCGGCGGGGCCGACGGCGGCGGTGGCGGCGGCGGTGACGACAGCTGGTGGGTGGGCGGCTCGGACGGCGGCTCGTCGTCGGACGGCGGTCACTCGGGGGGTGACTCCGGTGGTCACTCGGGGAGTCACTCGGGGGGTCATTCCTGTGGGGGCGGGTCGTCCTGTGGCGGTGGTGGGGGCGGCTGCGGCGGTGGTGGCGGCGGCTGACACGGGGCAGCCGAGCCGCCGGAGAAGGGGAACCGCGTCTCCTCCCCGGGGCCCGCACAGGGGGCCCGTCCCCAGGGGCCCGCACAGGGGTCCCGCACCGAGCGTCCGCCGGGCAGCACGCCCGGCGGACGCTTTCGCGTACCGGCGTGCGCCGCACGGGGTGGGGCGCACGCGGGGGTTGAACAGGTGAGCTGGTGAGCCCCCTGAGGGATGGAAATACCACGAACTTGGGTAAAAACGCTGTGGCGCCGCCACTGTCCATGATTCTCTCTCATTCGCCCAAGCAGCCTCTCGGGCGTCCTGCGGCCCCCTCCTGACCGGTCGACCGGACGGTGACAGGGCCGCACCCCCCGGCGCGGCCGGGATGCGTGGGACCCTGCCCCTTCTTCCCCTGTGTGCTTGCGGAGCCCATCCATGCTCACGACCCTGAACACCGCCTACACCGACACGCGCGCGGCCGACCTCGCCTGGGCCCTCGGGCGGGAACCGCTGCCGGCCCTGGCCACCCTCGAAGTCGAACTGGCGGGCAGCAATGTCGAGTTGAGACTTCTCGGCGCCTCCCACCAGGTGCTCCTGGAGGAGGGGCGGGGCATCTGCTCGGAGACGGTCGCGTGCATCCCCGGCAGCAGGACCCCGCTGCCGCTGGGCGTCGCCAAGCGGGTGGGCGACTGGGAGTACGAGTTCGCGGCCCATGTGGAGCTGCTGTCGCCCGACGCGTTCGCGGGCCGCGCCCAGGAACTGCTCGCCCTGGTCTCCGACCATCCGCACGGACTCGTCGGCGTCTTCCCGGGCAGCCCGTACGCGTTCACGGCGCTGCTGGTGCAGGGGCAGGTGGGCCAGGTGTCCTGGCGTACCTGGCACGCCTATCCGCAGGAGGGGCGGCTGGTGGCCACCCGGACCAGGGTCGGCGTCTGCGCCGAGGCGGGCCGGCCCGGCCGCCCGGGCGGGGGCGGGCGCCCCGGCTCGCACTGCTGTCCGGCCGTTCCGGTGTCCGCGCCGGGTAAACCCGAAGCCCCCGTCAGGAAGGGCAGGTCCACACGTGTGGGTGACGAGGCGTAGTGGTGAAGTAACGTAACGTCACAACCGTGATCGAACCGCACGTGCCCGCTCCGCCCGGCTCCCCGCCGCCCTGGGGCGGCCCGGGCGGCCGGGGCCGCCGCCGCGTCGCCGCACCGCCCGCCGCCGCGCCGCCCGCCCCCGTGCCGCCCCTGCCCGTGCGGCCGGGGACCGGACGGTTCCTGGTCCTGGCCGGTGTCTTCGTCTGCGCCGCCTGCGGACTGGTGTACGAACTCGAACTGGTCGCCATCGCCTCCTACTTGACCGGCGACTCGGTCACCCAGGCGTCCATCGTCCTGTCGGTCATGGTGTTCGCGATGGGCCTCGGCTCGCTCGTCGCCAAGCGGCTGCGCCGGCTGGGGGCGGCCGGCTTCGGCGCGGTCGAGGCCGCCCTGGCCCTCGTCGGCGGGTGCAGCGCCATGATGCTGTACGCCGTGTTCGCCTGGACCGGCGACTGGGGCGGTCTGTGGGCCGACGCGCCCCGCGTCCTGCTGGTGGCCTTCTCGCTCACCATCGGTCTGCTGATCGGCGCCGAGGTGCCGCTGCTGATGGAGCTGATCCAGCGCATCCGCCGCCAGGACGTGGGCGGCGCCGTCGCCGACCTGTTCGCCGCGGACTACACCGGATCGCTCATCGGCGGGCTGGCCTTCCCCTTCCTCCTCCTGCCGTTCCTCGGCCAGTTGACGGGCGCCCTGGTCACCGGGACCGTCAACGCCGTGGTCGGCGCGGCGCTGGTGCTCGGACTGTTCCGGCGCGACCTGACCGGCCGGGCCCGCCGGCTGCTGCTGACCGCCAACATCGTCGTCATCGCCGTCCTCGCCACCGCCGCCGTCCTCGCCGACGACTTCGAACGGGCCGCCCGGCGCGCCATGTACGGCCAGGACGTCCGGGTGGCCGTGCGCACCGACGTCCAGGAGGTCGTCCTCCTCGGCGACGCCGACGGCCACCCCCTCGACCTCTTCCTGGACGGCCGGCTCAGGGTCACCGGCGGGGACGAGCGCCGCTACCACGAGGCGCTGGTCCACCCCGCCATGACCGGCCCCCACGCGCGCGTGCTGGTCCTCGGCGGCGGTGACGGACTCGCCGCCCGGGAGGTGCTGCGCCACCCCGGGGTGCGGCGGGTGGAGATCGTCGAGGTGGACGCGGAGCTGACCCGGCTCGCCCGCCGCGACCCCGGCCTGTCCGCGCTCAACGAGCACTCCTACGCCGATCCCCGCGTGCGCGTGACGACGGACGACGCCTTCCACCGGCTGCGCCGGGCGCCCGCCGCGGCGTACGACGTGGTGATCTCGGACCTGCCCGACCCGGGCGTCACCGCGGGCACCAAGCTGTACTCGCAGGAGTTCTACGGCCTCGCCCGCCGGGTGCTGGCGCCCGGCGGGCGGCTGGTGGTGCACGCCGGGCCGTTCGCCGCGCGCACCCGGGTGTTCCGCACCGTGGAGTCGACCCTGCGCGCGGCCGGGCTGCGGACCGCCGCCTACCGGGTGACCGGTTCCCCCGCCGGTGACTGGGGCTTCCTCCTCGCCGCGCGCACGGCACCGGTCCTCCGCCTCGACCCGCACGGTCCGCGCCCGGCGACCCTGACCCCCCGCGCGTTGGCCCGCGCCGCTCGCGCGGCGGCCGGTACGCCTGGGCTGCCGCCGGCCTCGACGCTGGTGCATCCCCGGTACTGAGGGTCTGTTCTGCCCCGGCCCTTCCCGCCCTGCCGCGTGCGGTGGCCCCCTGCGGACCGTGCTGTGGATCGCTCCGTGGACCGTGCTGTGGAACCGCTCCGTGGACTGTTCGCGCCGTGAGCCCAGGGGGCGTCCCGCCCGCACCGAATCCCGCACCGGGTTGATCCGCCGCAACCCGCGCGGGTAGCCGCGCCCGTCCCCTGCGACGTCCGCGGAACCGCGGATAGCGGACGCCTGCGCCGGACACCGGACCTACGCTGCGGCAATGCGTCTGTCCCCGACGGCGGCCGACGGCCTGATCGCCGCGGCGCTGACCACCGTGGCCGTCCCGCTCGGCACCGAGGCCACCGCCCAGGGCCGGCCCGCCCTCGACCCGCTCGCCTGGACGCTGGTCGCCCTGAGGCGGTGGCGCTGGCCGCCGAGACCCGGCCGGACGTCGTCCTGATGGACATTCGCATGCCCGGCATGACCGGTGTCGAGGCCACCGAACGCATCCTCACCGAGGCCGTCGACCCCGCGCCCCGGGTGCTCGTCCTGACCACGTTCACCTCGACGAGTACGTGTACGGGGCGCTGCGCGCCGGCGCGTCCGGGTTCCTGCTCAAGGACGCCGGGCCGGAACGGCTGCCGGCGGCGGTCGCCGCCGTGGACGGTGGCGACGCGCTGTCCGCGCCCGCCGTCACCTGGCGCCTGGTGGAGGCGTTCACCCATATGGCGCACGCGGCGTCGGCCGACGCCGGCCCGCCGCCCGGCCTGTCGGCGCTGACCGGCCGGGAGGTGGAGGTGCTGCGGCTGGTCGCCCGGGGGCTGACCAACGCGCAGGCCGCCGTCCGGCTGTTCATCAGCGAGGCCACGGTCGAGACCCACTCAACCGCGCGATGGCCAAGCTGGGGCTGGCCAGCCGGGCCCAGGCGGTGGTGCCGGCCTACGAGACGGGGCTGGTGACGCCGGGGGACGGCGGCGGCGTCGTCGGCGTGGGGGTGGCCGGCGGGTGAGTTCCCGCCGGCCGGGCGTGTTCCCGCGGCCCGCTGGGTAGGCTCGGCTGACATGGAGCATGAGGTGTTCGTTCCGGTTCCGGCCGAGCGGCTCAGGGAGGCGCTGGCCGACCCCGCCCGGGTCGCCGGCGCGGTGCCCGGGCTCCAGCAGGAGGCCGGCGCCGAGCCCGTCACGGGCCGGCTGAAGATCCGCGTCGGCAGCCACTCCGTCACCTACCGCGGCACCGTGCGGCTCACCGCGCGGGACGACGGTACGTACGCCGCCGAGGGCGAGGCCGTCGAGGCGCGCGGCACGGGCACGGTGGCGCTGGCGCTGACGGTGCGGGTCGCCGGCGCGGGCGGTGGCGCGGACGAGGGGGCCAGGCTGACGTTCGCCGGGACGGCGTCGGTGGCCGGGCGGCTCACCGAACTGCCGCCGGACGCGGTGACCGCGGCGGTGACGCGGCTGCTGACCCGGTTCGGGGAGAACCTGGGCCAGGCGGCCCTGTCCGTCTCCGAGACCGAGGCCGAGCCGCCCGCCGCCGACCGGTCCGCCGCCGAGCCGTCTGCCGCCGAACCCTCCGCCGCCGAGCCGTCGGCTGTCGAGCCGTCTGCCGCCGAGCCGTCGGCTGTCGAGCCGCCCGCCGCCGAACCCCCCGCCGCCGAGCCGCCCGCCGCCGAGTCGCCCGCTGCTGAACCGCCCGTCACCGAGCCGCCCGCCGCCGAGTCGCCCGCTGCTGAACCGCCCGTCACCGAGCCACCCGCCACCGAGCCGCCCGTCACCGAACCCGCCGCCGCCGAACCCTCCGCCGCCGAGCCGTCGGCTGTCGAACCCCCCACCGGCGACCCCCTCCCCGAGCCCTCCGCCACCGACCCCCTCCCCGACCCCCCCGCCGAAGCCGCCCACGCCCGTCGCACGATGATCGGGCGCAGTGCCGAGGAGGTCGATCACGCGCCGCCGCGCGGCCGGTACGCCCCCGTGCCCGCGCCGCAGGCCGCCGGCTCCGGTACCCCGCTGCGCTGGGCCGCCCCCGCCGCCGCGCTGGTCGTCGCCTCGGCCATCGTGGTCGGCCGCGCCCTGCGCCGGCGCCGCTGAGGCGGGGCGCGCCCGCCCAGTAGGGTCGGAACGTGAGCAACGAAGAGATCACACTGACCGCGGGCGGCGCGGAGGCCACCGTGCGGCCCGGCAACGGCGGCCGGATCGGCTCGCTGCGCGTCGACGGCGCGGAACTGCTCCGCCAGGGCGACCGCTACGGCTGCTTCCCGATGGCCCCCTGGGTCGGCCGCATCCGCGACGGCCGCTTCCGGGACGGCGCCACCGTCCACCAGATGCCGCTGAACTCCCCGCCGCACGCCATCCACGGCCCCGCCCGCGACGGCGCCTGGACCACCGCCCGCGCCACCGCCGACGAGGCGGTCATCACGTACGACCTCGGCGACCCCTGGCCCTACCCGGCCCGCCTCACCCAGGTCATCGCGCTGGCGCCGGACGCGCTGACGCTCACCCTGGCCGTCGAGACGTACGGGTCCTCCTTCCCGGCGCAGCTCGGCTGGCACCCGTGGTTCAACCGGACCCTCGGCGACGGCGACGGCGTCGAGATCGCCTTCGACGCGGCCTGGCAGGAGGAGCGCGGCGCCGACCACCTCCCCACCGGCAACCGGATCGACCCCCTCCCCGGCCCCTGGGACGACTGCTTCGGCATGCCCGACGGCGTCGACGTCACCCTCACCTGGCCCGGGCGGCTGGAGCTGAAGGTGGCCAGTCGGGAGGAGTGGGTCGTCGTGTACGACGAGCAGGAGGCCGCCGTCTGCGTGGAGCCGCAGACCGGCCCGCCCAACGGCCTGAACACCCTCCCGCGCCTGGTCACGCCCCTGGAGCCGCTGGAGGCGACGACGACCTGGCGCTGGCGCCGCCTTTAAGCTGGCCCCATGAGTGACGTACGCGGCGCGCTGCTGCAGCAGATCAAGGACAAGGCCGTGGTGCACGGCAAGGTGACGCTCTCCTCCGGCCTGGAGGCGGACTACTACGTCGACCTGCGCCGCGTCACCCTGGACGGCGAGGCCGCGCCGCTGGTCGGGCAGGTGCTGCTCGACCTGACCGCCGACCTGGAGTTCGACGCGGTGGGCGGGCTCACCATGGGCGCCGACCCGGTGGCCGGCGCCATGCTGCACGCCGCCGCCGCGCGCGGGCGGCGGCTGGACGCGTTCGTCGTCCGCAAGGCCGCCAAGGCGCACGGCATGCAGCGCCGCGTCGAGGGCCCGGACATCGCCGGCCGCCGGGTCCTGGTGGTCGAGGACACCTCCACCACCGGCGGCTCCCCGCTCACCGCGGTCGAGGCGGTGCGCGAGGCCGGTGCCGAGGTGGTCGCGGTGGCCACCATCGTCGACCGCGCCACCGGCGCCGCCGAGAAGATCCAGGAGGGGGCGGGCGTGCCGTACCGCTACGCCTTCTCCAAGGACGAGCTGGGCCTGGACTGAGCCGTCTGGGAAGATGGGGCCGACAATGACGTCGCCCCCAGGTCAGGGCCGTAAGCACGCACGCACGACACAGCCCACCCGCACATATCAAGGAGCGGACTCATGCCCATCGCAACTCCCGAGGTCTACAACGAGATGCTGGACCGGGCGAAGGCGGGGAAGTTCGCCTACCCGGCCATCAACGTGACCTCCTCCCAGACGCTGCACGCGGCCCTGCGCGGTTTCGCGGAGGCGGAGAGCGACGGCATCGTCCAGATCTCCACCGGCGGCGCCGAGTTCCTGGGCGGCCAGCACAACAAGGACATGGTGACCGGCGCGGTCGCGCTGGCCGAGTTCGCGCACATCGTCGCCGAGAAGTACGACGTGAACATCGCGCTGCACACCGACCACTGTCCCAAGGACAAGCTGGACACGTACGTGCGTCCGCTGCTCGCGCTCTCCGCCAAGCGCGTCGAGGCCGGTATGGGCCCGCTGTTCCAGTCCCACATGTGGGACGGCTCCGCCGAGACCCTGGCCGACAACCTCTCCATCGCCACCGAGCTGCTGGAGCGGGCCCGCGCCGCGAAGATCATCCTTGAGGTCGAGATCACCCCGACCGGCGGCGAGGAGGACGGTGTCTCGCACGAGATCAACGACTCCCTCTACACCACGGTCGACGACGCCCTGCGCACCGCCGAGGCCCTCGGCCTGGGCGAGCAGGGCCGCTACCTGCTCGCCGCGTCCTTCGGCAACGTGCACGGCGTGTACAAGCCGGGCAACGTCGTCCTCCGCCCCGACCTGCTGAAGGAGCTGAACGAGGGCGTCGCCGCCAAGTACGGCCGGCCCGCCGGCTCCAAGCCCTTCGACTTCGTCTTCCACGGCGGCTCCGGCTCCACCGCCGAGGAGATCGCCACCGCGCTCGACAACGGCGTGGTCAAGATGAACCTCGACACCGACACCCAGTACGCCTTCACGCGTCCGGTCGCCGGTCACATGTTCGCCAACTACGACGGCGTCCTGAAGGTCGACGGCGAGGTCGGCAACAAGAAGACCTACGACCCGCGCACCTGGGGCAAGCTGGCCGAGGCCGGCATGGCCGCGCGCGTCGTGGAGGCCTGCGGCCACCTGCGTTCCGCGGGCACCCGCATCAAGTAACCCCTCCGGCGGTACCGGGCCCGGCACCCTCGCGGTGCCGGGCCCTCGTCATGCCGCAGACTGGACCGCATGGCCATTCACGAGAACCTGCTCGGGGGACCGCCCCCGACCCACCTCCCCGACGACCCCGAGCCGCGCGAGCTGCTCGCCGCCGGCACCTCGCCCGCCGAGGTCGCCGCCCGGTACCCGGCGTCCTCGCTGGCCTGGGCGCAGCTCGCCGACGACGCCTTCGAGCGGGGCGGCGTGGTCGAGTCGTACGCGTACGCCCGGACCGGCTACCACCGTGGCCTGGACGCCCTGCGCCGGGGCGGCTGGAAGGGACACGGCCCGGTCCCGTGGGAGCACGAGCCCAACCGCGGCTTCCTGCGCGCCCTGCACGCCCTCGCCCGCGCCGCGCAGGCGATCGGCGAGAAGGAGGAGTACGAGCGCTGCTCGCAGTTCCTGCGCGACTCCTCGCAGGAGGCGGCCGACGTCCTCGGCTGACCCCGCGCCGATCCCTTTCGGGCCCGTCCGCCAGGGCGGGCCTTGCGCGTACCTGGGACGATTGCGCAGGATGCTGGTTCGGGGACCGGGGCCCCGTGCCGGTAACGGCAGGGCGGACCGCTACCCGGAGTGCCATCAGGAGACAGCGATGTCCCACGACGCCCCGAACCTCGATTTCGCGGGCAGCACGCCGTACGAGGACTATGTCAAGGCGGACGTGCTCACCCATCTCCAGCACACTCTCTCCGACGATCCCGGAGAGATGGTCTTCCTGGTCACCACCCAGGTCATGGAGCTGTGGTTCACCGTCATCGTCCACGAGTGGGAGACCGCGGCCCGCGCCCTGCGCGAGGACCGCACCGACGTGGCGAAGGACGCCCTGAAGCGTTCGGTACGGGAGCTGGAGGCCCTCAACGCCTCCTGGAAGCCGCTGGCCGGGCTCACCCCGGTCCAGTTCAACTCCTACCGCGGCGCCCTCGGCGAGGGGTCCGGCTTCCAGTCGGCCATGTACCGGCGGATGGAGTTCCTGCTCGGCGACAAGTCCGCGTCCATGCTCGTCCCGCACCGCGGCACCCCCCGCGTCCACGCCGAGCTGGAGAAGGCGCTGCACGAGCCGAGCCTGTACGACGAGGCGGTCCGGCTGCTGGCGCGGCGCGGGTACGCCGTCCCGGAGGCGGTACTGCACCGGGACGTGTCCCGGCCGTACGAGCCCTCGCCCGAGGTCGAGGCCGCCTGGACGGCCGTGTACGCCGGGGACCAGGACGGCGAGCTGGTGCGGCTCGGCGAGGCGCTCAGCGATGTCGCCGAGCTGGTGTGGCGCTGGCGCAACGACCACCTGGTCGCCACCCGCCGCGCGATGGGCGCCAAGACCGGCACCGGCGGCTCCGCCGGGGTGGCCTGGCTGGAGAAGCGGGCCCGCAAGAACGTGTTCCCCGAGCTGTGGACGGCGAGGTCGTATGTCTGAGCTGATGAGCGCCGCGCGGGAACTGGACGCGGCGGACGGGCTGGCCGGGCTGCGGGAGCGGTTCGTCCTCGGTGACGACGTGGTCTACCTGGACGGCAACTCGCTGGGCGCGCTGCCCGCGCACGTGCCGGGCCGCGTCGACGACGTCGTGCGGCGGCAGTGGGGCGAGCTGCGCATCCGGTCCTGGGAGGAGAGCGGCTGGTGGACCGCGCCCGAGCGGGTCGGCGACCGGATCGCCCCGCTGGTCGGAGCGGCGCCCGGACAGGTCGTGGTCGGTGACTCCACCAGCGTCAACGTCTTCAAGGCGGTCGTGGCGGCGGTGCGCATGGCCGGGGAGGGACGGGACGAGATCCTCGTCGACGCCTCCACCTTCCCCACCGACGGGTACATCGCCCGGTCGGCGGCCCGGATGACGGGGTGCGCGCTGCGGCCGGTGCGCCCGGCCGAGGTGCCCTCGGCACTCGGTGACCGGACCGCCGTCGTGCTGCTCAACCACGTCGACTACCGCACCGGCCGGCTGCACGACCTGCCCGGACTCACCGCCGCCGCGCACGCGGCGGGGGCGTACACCGTGTGGGACCTGTGCCACAGCGCGGGCGCGCTGCCGGTCGGGCTGGACGAGCACGGCGTCGACCTGGCCGTCGGCTGCACGTACAAGTACCTGAACGGCGGCCCCGGTTCGCCCGCGTACCTGTATGTGCGCGAGGAGTTGCAGGACCGCTTCGACTCGCCGCTGCCGGGGTGGAACTCGCACGCCGAGCCGTTCGGGATGGCCTTCGCGTACACCCCGGCCGCCGGTGCGGTGCGCGGGCGGGTCGGCACGCCGGACATCCTGTCGCTGCTCGCGCTGGAGGCGGCGCTCGACGTGTGGGAGACGGTGTCCGTCGAGGCGGTGCGGGCCAAGTCGCTGGCGCTGACCGACTTCTTCCTGCGCTGCGTCGAGGCGTACGTGCCGGGCGGCCGGGCCGAGAACCTGACGCCGGTCGCGCACGCCGAGCGGGGCAGTCAGGTGGCGCTGCGCTGCGACGGCGCCGGGGACGTGATGAAGGCGCTGATCGGGCGCGGGGTGGTCGGTGACTTCCGGCACCCGGACGTCCTGCGGTTCGGCTTCACGCCGCTGTACGTCGGGTTCGCGGACGTGGAGCGGGCGGCGCGGGTGCTGGGCGAGGTCGTCGCCGGGAGCGGTCACCCTCACCCTGCGTGACAACCCCGTGTTCACGCACGTCACGGGCCTGATAGCGTCCGGCCAACACCGTTACGCCGCTGAGAGGTTGGAGCATGCCGGAGACCACTGCGGGCAACGACGCGGAGGAGAGGTCCGCCTTCTCGCACCCGGCGGTCGATCCCGACAGCAGTGCCGCGTACGGCGGCCTGCCCGACCAGGTGATCGACTTCTACGCGCCGCGCGGTCCGGGCGGGCCGGGCGGTCCGGCGCCCGTGGTGGTGGCCCTGCACGGGGGTGCCTGGCGGGCCCCGCACGACCGGCGGCACTTCAGTCCGTTCGCGGCCTTCCTCGCCCGCCGCGGGTTCGCCGTGGCCAACGTCGAGTACCGGCGGGGCGCGGCGGACCCGGGTGCGGCGGGCCCGGGTGCGGCCGGTCGCTGGCCCGACACCTTCGACGACGTGGCCGCGGCCCTCGACGCCCTGCCCGCCCTGGCCAAGGAGCACCTGCCGGGCGCCGATCCGCGCCGTACGGTGCTCACCGGGCACTCGGCGGGCGGCCACCTCGCCCTGTGGGCGGCGGCCCGGCACCTGCTGCCCGCCGACGCCCCCTGGCGCACCGACCGGCCCGCGCCGCTGCGCGGCGTCGTCGCCCTCGCCCCGATCGCCGACTTCGCGGTCGCCGACAAGCTGGACGTGTGCGGCGGCGCGGTGCGCCAGCTCCTGGGCGGCGACGACGACTTCGCGGCCCGCGTGCCGTACGCCGACCCCGCGCTGCTGCTGCCCACCGGCATCGCGACCACCCTCGTCCAGGGACGTACCGACGTGGACGTGCCGCAGGAGGTCGCCGAGGCGTACGCCGACGCGGCGGCCAAGGCCGGGGAGGTGGTGGGCGTGACGCTGCTGGAGGACGTCGGTCACTTCCCGCTGATCGACCCGGCGGCGGACGCGTGCGCGGTGGTGGCGGAGGAGATCGCCCAGCTGGCGTGGTGAGCCCGCCGCCACCGGCCCGTCGTACCTCTCGTACCTGAGAGCTACGCGGCAGGTGAGCTCTCCGGCGTGACGCCGGTTACCCGTGACGCTCCGTAACGTCCCTTCTCGACCGGCCCGATGGACGGGCCTGGGGGAGGGGAGCGCCCATGGCACGGCGGCGAACGACGGGGCGGCACCGGGCGCGATGGTGGCGTGGCGGGCTGATGGCGCTGCTCACCGGCGCCGTCGTCCTCCCCCTCTCCGGCGCCGCCCGGCCCGTGACTCCCGCCCCGGCCCCCGCCGTCCTGCCCCCGGTGACGGCGGCGACCCTGGACGCCGCCTACGCCGCCCACCGGGCCGACGCCGCCGCGGCGTCCCGCACCGCCGCCGCCCACGGTGACCGGCACCGGGCGGTGGCCGACCGCGCGCTGGCCGCACCGGACCGGCAGCTCCTCGCCTTCGACGGCCGGGGCGCCGGGCTGGTCACGGAGGTGTTCGGCGACCTGGCCCACGCCGACCGGATCGCCGTCCTGGTACCGGGCTCGGACACCGGCCTCGACACCTACGGCCGTTTCCGCGCCGCCGCCCTCGCCCTGTATCACCGGCTCACCCCCGGCCGTACGGCGGTGGTGGCCTGGCTCGGCTACGAGACCCCCGGCACCGTCAGTACGGCGGTCGCCACGACCGGCCGCGCCGAGGAAGCGGCGCCCGCGCTGCGCGCCCTGGTCCGCACCCTGCACCGCGTCACCGGCCCCGGCACGGACGTCTCCCTGCTGTGCCACTCCTACGGCACCGTCGTCTGCGCCCGCGCCGCCCACGGCCTGGACGTCACCGACATCGCCCTGCTCGGCAGCCCCGGCACCGGCACCGACGCCGCCGCCCGCCTGGGCACGGACGCCCGGGTGTGGGCGGCCCGGGGCGGCGGTGACTGGGTGGCGCACGTTCCGCACCTCAGCGCGGAGCTGTTCGGCACGACCGTCGGCTTCGGCACCGACCCGCTCTCCCCGTCCTTCGGCGCCCGGGTCTTCGCGGCCGGGGACGGCGGCCACAGCGACTACTTCGCCCCCGGCTCCCTGTCCCTGACCAACCTGGCCCGGATCGTCCAGGACGAGACCGTGCCGGACTCGACCACGGAGGCACAGTGACCGTGACCTGCACGACCGCACCGCCCGGACTGCGTGCCCGGATCGACGCCGCCACCCCGGCCGGCCGGGACCGCGCCGTCGACGCCCTGCGGGCCGCCGCGATCCTCGGTGTCGTCCTCGGCCACTGGCTGGTGACGGCCCTGGTCGCCGACGGCGGCGCACTGCGCGCGGCGAGCCCGCTCGGCGACCTGCCCCAGCTGGCCCCGGTCTCCTGGATCTTCCAGACCCTCGCCGTGTTCTTCCTGGTCGGCGGCCATGTCGCCACCCGCGGCCACGCCTCGGCCCGCGCCCGCGGCACCTCCTACGGCCGCTGGCTGCGCGCCCGCCTGTCCCGGCTGTTCCGCCCGGTCGCGGCCGTCCTCGTCCTGTGGACAGCGATCGCGGCGCTCCTGCTCCTGACCGGCGCGGAGCAGACGACCGTCCACACCCTGGTCAAGCTGGCTCTCTCCCCGCTGTGGTTCCTGCTGGTCTTCGCCGTACTGACCGCCGCCACCCCGCTGCTGGCCCGGCTGCACCCGCTGTGGCCCTTGGCCGTCGTCCTCCACGTCGACCTGCTGCGCTTCGGCCTCGGCGTCCCTGACGGGCTCGGCTGGGTCAACCTGGCCGCGGGCTGGCTCGTGCCGTACACCCTCGGCGCCGCCTGGACCCGCGGCGAACTGGAACACCCCCGCGTCGGCGTACTCCTCCTCGTCGGCGGTACGGCGGCCACCGCGGCCCTCGTAGCCTTCGCCGGCTACCCGGCCTCGATGGTCGGCGTCCCCGGCGCCGAGGTGTCCAACCTCGACCCGCCGACGCTGGCCGCCGTCACCTTCGGCCTGGCCCAGTGCGGTCTGGCCCTGCTGCTGCGGGAGCCGTTGCGCCGGGCGATGCGGCGACCGACGGCCTGGGCGGCGGTGGCGCTGGCCAACCTCTCCGCCATGACCATCTTCCTCTGGCACCAGACGGCGTTGATGGCCACCACGGCCACCGGCCTGTCCGCCGGCCGCCTGCCCGGCCTGCACACCCGCCCCGACGGCCTGGACTGGGTAGCGGCCCGGCTGGCCTGGCTGCCGGTGTTCGCGCTGGTCCTGGCGGGATGCTGGGCGGTGTTCCGGACCTGGGAACTGCCGCGCCGTACCCGGACGGTGCGTGCCCACCACCCCCGCCCGTCCCGGACGCCCGGTTCTAAGGTGGACGCGTGAGATACGGGGGGAACCGGGCCCGGCACTGGGCGGGAGTGCTGCGCGACGATCTGTGGACCGTACGGGCCGACCCGCTGCCGCCGTCCACCTGGCTGCGCTGGCTGCCGCACGGGATCGTGTGGCTGGCCGCGTTCGCGGTCCTGGCCGCGGGGCTGCCGCAGCTCCAGGAGCGGGCCGGGCTGGCCTTCGGGTACGCCTTCGCGGTCGCCCTCGGCCAGAGCGGCGCGATGGTCCTCGGCCTGTGGCGGCCGGTCCTGGCGTGGTGGCTGTCGATGACGGCGACCGTGCTGGGCGCGGTGGCCGTGCACCACATGCTGGTGCCCGACGGTCCGGGGCGGGGGTTCACCTGGCCCTGGACCGTGGCCGGGATGGCCGCCCACCTCTTCGTCCTGCTGTTGCTCGCCCTTCGTGTGCCGGGCCGCGTCGCCGCCGAGGCACTCGCCCTCACCGCGCTGGTCACCTACGTCCTGCAGGGACTGTGGGGCGCCCGCGACTACCAGTCCACCGGTGTTCTCGTCCTGACCCTGTCGTCGGTCGCCGTGGTGCTCGGCGCCGCCCTGAGGGGCCGCCGCGAGGCCCGTACCGCCCTCGCCCGGCAGACCACCCTCACCGCCGAGGAACGCGCCCGCCGCACCCTCCTGGAGGAGCGCAGCCGCATCGCCCGCGAACTGCACGACGTGGTCGCCCACCACATGTCGGTCATCTCCATCCAGGCCCAGGTGGCCCCCCACCTCGTCCCGAACCCCCCGGACGAGCTGAAGGAGAACCTCGCGGGCATACGGGAGAACGCGCTGGAGGCGCTGACCGAACTCCGCCGGGTCCTGGGCGTCCTGCGCTCCGAGCACCCCGACCTGCCGCCGGACCCGGAGCGGGGCCCGGCCTCGCACGCCCCCCAGCCGACCCTCGACCGGCTGGACGCGCTGGTCGCCAACACCAGGGCCGCCGGTCTCACGGTCACCACCGAGGTGACCGGCGGGCGCCGCTCGCTGACGCCCGGCCTGGAACTGTCGGCGTACCGGATCGTGCAGGAGGCGCTGAGCAACGTCCTGCGGCACGCGCCCGGCGCACACGCCCGTGTCCACCTCACCCACCGCCCGCAAGGCCTGCACGTCGAGGTCACGAACTCCCGCCCCCTCCACCCCCCGGCGGCCCCCTCCCCGGGCGCCGGGCACGGGCTGCTCGGCATGCGTGAGCGGGCGGCGATGCTGGGCGGCACCCTCACCGCGCACCCCCTGCCGGACGGCGGCTACCAGGTGACCGCCTTCCTCCCGGCCGACGGCCCGCCGTCCTCCCCCCACCCCACCACCAAGGACCAGGCATGACCATCCGTGTACTGATCGCCGACGACCAGCAGATGGTCCGCCAGGGCTTCACCGTGCTGCTGAACACCCAGCCCGACATCGAGGTGACCGGCCAGGCGGTGGACGGCCTGGACGCGGTGGCCAAGGTCGGCGAACTCGCCCCGGACGTCGTCCTGATGGACATCCGCATGCCCGACCTGGACGGCATCGAGGCCACCCGCCGCATCACCGCAGCCCATCCCGCCGTCCGGGTGCTGGTGCTCACCACCTTCGACCTCGACGAGTACGTCTACGAGGCGCTGCGCGCGGGTGCCTCCGGCTTCCTCCTCAAGGACGCCTCCGCCGACCAGCTCGCCGAGGCGGTCCGGGTGGTCGCCGCCGGGGACGCGCTGCTCGCTCCGAACATCACCCGGCGGCTGATCACCGAGTTCTCCCGGCTGGACGAGCGTCCGCGCACCCCGCTGAAGAACCGCGTCGGCGACCTCACCGAACGGGAGACGGAGGTACTGGCACTGATCGCGCAGGGTCTGTCCAACGCGGAGATCGCCGGCCGCCTGGTCGTCGCCGAGCAGACGGTGAAGACCCACGTGGGCCGCATCCTGGTCAAGCTGAACCTGCGCGACCGTACGCAGGCGGCGGTGTTCGCGTACGAGAGCGGGCTGGTCCGGCCGTCGGGATACTAGGGGCTGGGCTCTCTGACGTCGGTAGTACTTGAGACGGACCCGGAAGGACCCTTCTCGCTGCGGACGACGGCGCGGCCCCGCGCCCCCTACGGTTCTGTACGTGACCGAGACGACCCAGATACCGCCCTCCACGCCAGGCAGTCCGGAGGCCCGGCTCGCAGCGAGCGTCCTGCGCGGGCTGCGGCAGGACCTGTTCGAGGACGCCTTCGCCTACCGGCCGCTGCCCCGGCGGCGCGTCGACGGACCGCTGACCCGGCGGCTGCCCGGACGGCTGCGGGAGTACGCGGCATGGGCCCCGCACGCCGTGCTGCTGATGGCCGGGCTGCTGATCATGGCCTTCGCCGCCAGCGAGGTCCAAGGTCATGACAACGCGCGGCGGGTGCTGAACGGCGCCCTCGCGCTGGCCCCGATCCTGCTGCTCCTGGTCCGCCCTGTCGGTGCCTTCTGGTGCTCACTGATCGCTGCGCCGGTCACCGCCCTGTTCGCCGATCGGTGGGACATGTGGCCGTGGGCGCCCGGCAGCTTCGCCTGCCACCTGATCGTGCTGACGGTGGTGGCGCTGCGGACCCGGCCGCGCACGGCGGCGTGGATGTGGGTCCTGACCGCCGTGTACAGCCTGGGAGCGGACACCCTCCTCGGCTGGGACTACTACAACTCCAACAGCGGCCCGCTGCTGGTCCTCACCGCCCTGGTGCTGCTGGTGGTCGCCGTACGGCACGTCCGCCGCGAGGCCCGGCAGGAGGTGACCGCCCAGCGGACGGTGACGGCCCACGAACGCTCGCGCCGTACGCTGCTGGAGGAGCGCACCACCATCGCCCGCGAGCTGCACGACGTGGTCGCCCATCACATGTCGGTGGTCGCCATCCAGGCCGAGGCGGCGCCCTACCGGGTGGAGAACCCGCCGGAGGAACTGGAGCGGGCCTTCGCCACGATCCGCGAGAACGCGGTGGCCGCGCTCACCGAACTCCGCCGTGTCCTGGGCGTGGTCCGCGCCGAGGACTACGAGGCCCCGGACGCCCCGCAGCCCACCCTGGCCGACCTGGACGCGTTGCTGGCCAACGTCCGCGACACGGGCCTCGACGTCTCGAAGGCCGTCACCGGGGCGGTGCGCGAACTGCCGCCCGGCGTCGAGCTGTCGGCGTACCGCATCGTCCAGGAGGCCCTGAGCAACTCGCTGCGGCACGCGCCGGGCGCGAGCGCCCGGGTGGAGGTGTCCTATGTCCTGGGCGGCCTGGGCCTGCGGGTGGTCAACGGCCCGACGCCCGCGACGTCCCTGGTCAAGCCGTCCCCGGGCGCCGGGCACGGGGTGACCGGCATGCGGGAGCGGGTGTCGATGCTGAACGGCGAGATGACGGCCGGCCCGACCGACGAGGGGGGCTACGAGGTGACGGTCTTCCTGCCGGTCCCGGCGCTCACGAGCGAGGACGACGCATGACCATCCGGGTACTGATCGCCGACGACCAGATGATGGTGCGCGAGGGCTTCTCGGTCCTGCTGAACGCGATGCCGGACATCGAGGTCGTCGGCGAGGCGGTCAACGGCCGCGAAGCGGTCGCCAAGGTCCGCGAACTCGCCCCGGACGTCGTCCTGATGGACATCCGCATGCCGGAGCTGAACGGCATCGAGGCGACCCGCGAGATCGTCGCGGCCGACACGACGTCGAAGGTGCTGGTCCTGACCACCTTCGACCTGGACGAGTACGTGTACCAGGCGCTGCGCGCGGGCGCGTCCGGCTTCCTGCTGAAGGACGCGTCGGCCCGCCAACTGGCGGACGGCGTACGGGTGGTGGCGTCCGGCGAGGCGCTGCTCGCCCCGTCCGTCACCCGCCGCCTGATCACCGAGTTCTCCAAACTCTCCGAGGCCCCGCGGCTGATGCCCTCGGCCCACGCGGCCTACGGCGACCTGACCGACCGGGAGACGGAGGTACTGGTGCTGATCGCGCAGGGCCTGTCGAACTCGGAGATCGCCGGGCGCCTGGTCGTCGCCGAGTCGACCATCAAGACCCACGTCAGCCGCATCCTGGTGAAGCTGGGCCTGCGGGACCGCACGCAGGCGGCGGTGTTCGCGTACGAGGCCCGGTTGGTGACGCCGGGGTGACGGACCCTGGGCGGGAAAACCGTGAGCACTTGGCGCTCTGATGTCATGGGGCTGCTCGGGTGAGCGGTGGGGTGACGGGGGAGGGGGAAGTGCTCAGGGTTTTTTGCGGGTGTAGCTCGCACCACACGTATTTTCCTCGATTCCCGAACCGGGAGAGGGGCTGCCACCCCCAGAGGTCGGAGCAGGCCCGGACCAGGGCGAGCCCTCTGCCGTTCTCCTCGTCGGCACCGGGCACGTCCGTGGCGGCGGGCGGCGGTTCGGGGTCCGCGTCCCACGCTCCGATCCGCAACACCCCACCCGCCCACCGCACCCGCAGCGCGGCCGGCCCCGTGGTGTGCAGCACGGCGTTGGTGACCAACTCGGCCGCGAGCAGCTCCGCGACATCGACGACCCCGATCAGCCCATGCACGGTGAGGATCAGCCGAAGGGTACGCCGACTGACGGTGACGGCACGGGGATCGTTCGGGATGTAGAGGGAGTACTCCCAGGGTTCGTTCTCGGACGACATGCGCATACAGGGGCTCCGATCAGAGAGTTCTGGGGGGTGCGGTGTCATTGCCGCCGTCGTCAGGCAGGACGAAGCGGTGCGCTTCCAGCACCTGGGCATTCCATAGCGTGTGCGCCGCGTCACCGACGGTATGGCACAAATTCGTGCCACTGCAACCGGCTGCCGTAACCTGACACCCGAACGTGGGGTACGGGAGCAGGAGGGCGGATGCCGCCGAGGAGCAATCCCACCGCGCGCCAAGTGCGCTTGGGAACGGAACTGCGCAGGCTACGGGAGGCCGCCGGGCTGAAGGCCCGGGAGGCGGCGGCGTTCCTGAACTCGACCTCGGGTCAGATGAGCCACATAGAGCTGGGTATCGCTGCCGTGAGCGCGGAGCGGGTCAGGCGCCTGGCCGCCTACTACGCCTGCACGGACGAGGCGTTGATCGACGCGCTCGTCGCCATGGCGACCGACCGGACGCTTGGCTGGTGGGAGGAGTACCGGGGAGTGCTGCCGCCCGCGTTCCTGGACACCGCCGAGGCCGAGTACCACGCGACGTTCCTGCGTGAGGTCGTCATCATGCTGATCCCCGGGTTGTTGCAGACCGCCGACTACGCTCGCGCGGTCTACACGTACATGCGGCCGGAGCTTCCCGAAAGCGAAGTGTCGCTCCGCGTGGAACACCGGCTGAAACGGCGATGTGTCCTGGAAGGTGACGCCCCCAAGCCGTACGACACGGTCCTCCACGAGTTCGCCCTGCGTGTCCACGTGTCGGACCGCCGGGCCTCGCTCAGACAACTCCGCTTTCTCCTCGACGAGATCGAGGCGGGACGCGTGACCGTGCGAGTCATCCCCGTCGACCATGTCGGATTCGCGGGCGCCGGAGCCTCGATGATGTACCTGGGTGGTCCGGTGCCCCGGCTGGACACCGGTCTGCGTGACTCGCCCACCGGCGTCGGCTTCTGCGACGCGGAGGCGCAATTGGAGAAGCTCCGCACGCTGTTCTCCAAGGTGAAGAGCGCGGCGCTGGACCCTGTCGCGTCACGGGACTTCATTCACCGACTGACGAAGGAACTGTAGTGACCTGGCGAAAGTCGACGTACTCCAGCGGTGGTGACGGCGACACCTGCGTCGAGATCTCCGAGTCGGAGTCCCACATATCCATCCGTGACTCCAAAGCCCCGGCCCGCGCCACCCTGGCCGTGCCCACCCGTTCCTTCGCCGCCTTCACCGACGCACTCAAACGCGGCCTCTGGCCGGAGGCGTGAGCGCCGGCGCCGGGCGGCGGCTCTGGGCAGCGGCGCGGCCGGCGCCCTATCGTCCGTACATGACGGCTCAATCCGACCTCGCGTTCGACCCGTGGAACCCGGCGTTCGTCGCCGACCCCTACCCCGCCTACGCCGGCCTGCGCGCCCGGGGGCGGGTCCTCTACTACGAGCCCACCGACCAGTGGCTGGTACCGCACCACGCGGACGTCTCCGCGCTGCTGAGGGACCGGCGGCTGGGGCGGACGTACCAGCACCGCTTCTCGCACGAGGACTTCGGCCGCACGCCGCCCCCGCCGGAACACGAGCCGTTCCACACCCTCAACGACCACGGCATGCTGGACCTGGAGCCGCCGGACCACACCCGTATCCGGCGCCTGGTGTCGAAGGCGTTCACACCGCGCACGGTCGAGCGGCTGAAGCCCTACGTGCACGGCCTGGCGAACGACCTGGTGGCCCGGCTCGTCGAGGCCGGCGGCGGCGACCTGCTCACCGATGTCGCCGAGCCGCTCCCCGTCGCCGTGATCGCCGAGATGCTCGGCATCCCGGAGGCGGACCGCGCCCCGCTGCGCCCGTGGTCGGCCGACATCTGCGGGATGTACGAGCTGAACCCGTCCGAGGAGACGGCACAGAGGGCGGTGCGGGCGTCGGTGGAGTTCTCCGGCTACCTGCGGGAACTGATCGCGGCCCGTCGCGAGGCCCCCGGCGACGACCTGATCTCGGGCCTGATCGCCGCGCACGACGAGGACGACGACCGCCTCACCGAGCAGGAGATGATCTCGACCTGCGTCCTGCTGCTGAACGCCGGCCACGAGGCCACGGTGAACGCCACCGTCAACGGGTGGCACGCCCTGTTCCGCAACCCCGGCCAGCTGGCGGCGCTGCGCGCGGACCACTCCCTGGTGCCCACGGCCGTGGAGGAGCTGATGCGCTACGACACCCCGCTCCAGCTCTTCGAACGGTGGGTGCTGGACGAGATCGAGATCGACGGGACGCCGATCCCGCGCGGCGCGGAGGTCGCACTGCTCTTCGGCTCCGCCAACCACGACCCGGCGGTCTTCACCGACCCCGAGCGGCTCGACCTGACCCGCCGCGACAACCCCCACATCTCCTTCAGCGCCGGCATCCACTACTGCATCGGCGCCCCCCTGGCCCGTATCGAACTGGCCGCCTCCCTCACGGCCCTCCTCGAACAGGCCCCCACCCTCACCCTCACCGCCGAACCGGAACGCAAGCCCGACTTCGTCATCCGCGGGTTGCGGGGCCTGCGCGTGGAGGCCGCGTGACCCGTGGGCGGGGCTCACCCGTTCGGCTGAGCCCGTGACGATCGTGTTCTCGGCGCACCCGCCGCTCGGCACACTGGCTGTGGCCCGGGAGGAGGGGGCACCATGACGGTTATGGCAGAGCCCACGTCGCAGACGTCGCAGATGTCGGTGGAGGAGTTCGACCGGATCGCGGACTTCGCGGCCAAGGAGACCGACGACGCCGTCAGGTTCGAGTTCATCGGCGGACGGATCGGGGTCAAGAAGGTGCCGGACGGCGACCACAACACCATTCTGCTGTGGCTGGCGCGGCGTTGCGTGCAGGCGAGGCCCGATCTCGACCTGTACCGCGAGCAGGGGCTGAGGGTGGAGAAGTACCGCTCGGGGAGGGCTCGTCCGGACGGCGTGCTGGTGCCCGAGGAGCACTTCGCCGGGCACGGTGAGTGGGCCGATCCCGCCGGCGTACTCCTCGTCGTCGAGGTCACGTCCCACGACTCGGACACCGACCGGCGCGACCGGCAGGAGAAGCCGCTGGCGTACGGGGCCGCGGGTATCCCGCTCTATCTGCTGATCGACCGGGACGACTGCACGGTCACGCTGTACAGCAGCCCTGGCGCCGACGTCGGCTACCACAGCCTGCGCCGGGAACCGTTCGGCGCCAGGATGCTGCTCCCCGACCCCCTCGGTATCGAACTCGACACCGAGAAGCTCAAGCAGTACGCCTCATGACCTGAAGCACGGCGGCCTCAGCTCGTCGTGTCCCGTCGCCGCAGCCCCGCCAGTCCCGCCCCCACCAGTGCCGCCGTGATGCCGAGGAGGGCGGCGACCGGGGTCCAGGTGAGGGGGGCGCCCGGGAGCTTGGGGAGGTGGCCGTAGGGGGAGAGGTCCAGGACGGCGGCCGGTACGTCCAGCGCGGGGCCGATCCAGCCGAGCAGCAGGGCCGCCCCGGCCACTCCCCAGGCCGCCGGTGCCGCGCGCGGCAGCAGCCCGTGCAGCAGGACCGCCGCGCCGCCGACCACCCACACCGCCGGCACCTGGACCAGGCAGGCCGCCAGGATCGGGCCGGGGTCGTGGCCGTAGCCCAGGGCGTAGCCGAGGCCGGCGAGCAGCAGGACGAGGACCGCGCCGCCGAAGGCGATCACCAGGTGGCCGGCGGCCCACCGCAGCCGTCCCACGGCCCCGGCGAGCACGGGTTCCGCCCGGCCGGAGGCCTCCTCGCCGTGCAGCCGCAGGACCGACGAGACGACGTACAGCGCGGCGACCAGGCCCAGCACCCCGGTCATCGCGGAGACGAACGTGTCGGTCAGCGCGCCCTGCCCGCCCATCCGTTCGAGGATCTCGCGGCTCGTCTTGTTGTCGGTGAGGAGATCCGCCGCTCCCTCGGTCATCCCGCCGAAGACCACCCCGGCGGCGAGGAAGCCGGTGCTCCACCCCAGTACGCCGCCCCGCTGGAGCCGCCAGGCCAGCGCGCCCGCCGTGCCGAGGCGGCCCTGCGCCGGTCCGGGGCGGGTCGGCAGGAAGCTCATGCCGACGTCCCGGCGGGCGGTCAGCGCGTACGCCACCGCCGTCTGGGCCAGTGCCGCGCCGGTGAGCAGCGCCGCCACCCACCACCGTTCGTCCGCGAACGCCCGGAGGTTCTCCAGCCAGCCCAGTGGCGAGACCCAGGTCAGCGGCGACGATCCGTCCGTCGTGGCCGAGTCGCCGGCCGCGCGCAGGACGAAGGCCGCGCCCAGGACCGCCGCCGTCAGGCCCCGGGCCAGCCGCGCGCTCTCGGTGAGCTGCGCGGCGATCGCCGCCGTCGTCGCGAAGACCATGCCGGTGCCCGCGACGCCCAGCGCGAAGGCGACCGCGCCCGCCGCGCCCTGCCCGGCCAGTCCGGCCGCCAGCAGCAGCGCGAGGGCGGTGTTGGCGACCGCCGCCGCCAGCAGGGCGGCCGTCAGCGGGGCGCGGCGGCCCACCGTTCCGGCCCGCAGCAGTTCGTCCCGGCCGCTCTCCTCCTCGTCGCGGGTGTGCCGGACGACGATCAGCAGGCTCATCACGGCCGCGACGGCGCCGGCGTACACGCCTACCCGCCAGGCCGCCAGCGCGCCGAGCGAGTCGCCGAAGAGGGGGCCGACCATGGCGCGCAGGGAGGAGTTGGCCGCCACCTGGCCGAGCAGGTCGGCACGTGCGGCGGGGGTGGGGTACATGCTGTCGAGGGTGCGGGGCATGGAGAGGACCATCAGCGCGTTCACGCCGGCCCAGACCGGGATCAGGACGCGGTCCCGGCGCAGGGCGAAGCGCAGCAGGGTGCCGGTGCCGGCGAGGGCGGACATCAGGCCTCCTGGTAGTGGCGCAGGAAGAGTTCCTCCAGCGTCGGCGGTGTCGAGGTCAGGGAGCGGACGCCCGACTGGGCGAGGGAGCGCAGTACGGCGTCGAGATGGTCGGTGTCGACCTGGAGGCGCACCCGGCGGCCCCGGACGTCGAGGCCGTGCACGCCGGGGAGCGCGGCCAGCCCGTCCGGGGCGCCCGCCAGCTCGGCGGTGACGCTGGTCCGGGTCAGGTGCCGCAGGTCGGCCAGCGAACCGCTCTCCACCGTCCGGCCCTTGCGGATGATGCTGACCCGGTCGCACAGCTCCTCGACCTCGCTGAGGATGTGGGAGGAGAGCAGGACCGTGCGCCCCCGGTCCCGTTCCTCGCGCACGCACCGCTGGAAGACGCCCTCCATCAGCGGGTCGAGGCCGCTGGTCGGCTCGTCCAGGATCAGCAGGTCGACGTCCGAGGCGAACGCGGCGACCAGGGCGACCTTCTGCCGGTTGCCCTTGGAGTACGTCCGGCCCTTCTTGGTCGGGTCCAGTTCGAAGCGGTCGGTCAGCTCCGCGCGGCGCCGTTTGTCGAGGCCGCCGCGCAACCGGCCGTACAGGTCGATGACCTCGCCGCCGGAGAGGTTGCGCCACAGGGTCACGTCGCCGGGGACGTACGCGATCCGGCGGTGCGCCTCCACCGCGTCCGACCAGGGGTCGCGGCCGAGGATGCGGGCGGCGCCGGAGTCGGCGCGGAGCAGGCCGAGCAGGACCCGGATGGTGGTGGACTTGCCGGCGCCGTTGGGACCGAGGAAGCCGTGCACCTCGCCGGTGTCGACGTCCAGGTCGAGGCCGTCGAGCGCGTGCGTGCGCCCGAAGGACTTGTGGAGCCCCGAGACGCTGATTGCCTTCGTCATACTTCGGAAAGTACGCTTCTTTCAGAAACGTGTGAAGTTAAGGAACCGTCAGGATTGTCGGAGGTGCGAGATGATCGAGAGATGACGGAAGAGAATCCGGGCGGCAAGGGCCGCGACCCCGAGGTCGTGTCACGGTTCGTGGAGGGCTTCGCCGCGCAGCTCGTCGAGGCCGGCATGCAGCGGATGCCGGCCCGGATCTTCGCCGCGCTGCTGGCCTCCGACGCGGGCGCGCTGACCTCCGCGGAACTCGGCGAACAGCTCCAGGTCAGCCCGGCCGCCGTCTCCGGCGGCGTGCGCTACCTCGCCCAGCAGCACATGGTGTCGCGCGAGCGCGAGCCCGGCTCGCGGCGGGAGCGGTACCGGGTGCACAGCGACCAGTGGTACGAGGCGCTCACCAACCGCGAGGCCGTCATCAAACGGTGGGAGGCCGCCCTCGGGGAGGGCGTCGCCGGCCTCGGCGCCGACACCCCGGCGGGGCGGCGGCTGGCGGAGACGCTGGCCTTCTTCGAGTTCGTCGACGGGGAGATCGCGGCGATGATGGAGCGCTGGCGGGTGCACCGGGAGGAGCGGTTCGGCTGACGGTGCTGTGACCGCCCGGATACGCTGAGTCGCGACTGGTTCGCATCAAGGGGAGGGCGCATCATGACTGTCATGGCGGAGCGACCGACGATAGGCGGCACCGAGTCCCGTGGTGGCTTCGAGGAGCTTCTCGGCCTTCTCGACGAGCTGCATGTGCCGGACGGCTACAGGGCCGAGATCGTCAGGGGGAGCATCGTCGTGTCGCCGTGGTCGAAGGGGTTCTACCTGCGCGTCATGCGGCAGGTGTGCGGACAACTGGAGCCGCACGTTCCCGAGTCGCACGTGATCGAGCGAGGGCCGTTCCTCTTCGTCTTCCCCGGGGACGAGTGCGCCTACGGGCCGGACATCCACGTGGCGCATGAGCGGGTGTTCGAGTCGGAGAGCAACCGCCTGGACGGTGAGGGTCTGCTGTTCGTCGCCGAGCTCACTTCACCCGCCACGAGGAGCGACGACCTCACCAACAAGGTCGGCGTGTATGCGAAGGGAGGCGTCCCCGTATACCTGATCCTCGACATGCAGAAGCAGCAGGCCATCGTCTACGGGTCCCCGTCCCCGGACGGGACCTACGAGGTCCGCTTCACCAAACCGTTCGGTGAGAAGCTCCCGATGCCCGCTCCGCTCGACTTCCTGCTCGACACCTCCGGCTTCACAGCGCCCTGAGCTGCACCTCCCAAGTTTTCCCTCACCGCGCCGGCAGCGTCAGCCCCCAGGCCCCCTCCCGTACCGTCCACGTCCGTGTCCCCACCGGCCCCGACTCCACCGCGTCCGCCCGGTACCGGAAGTGCGCCCCCGACACGGTCACCGTCCGCCCCCGCGCCGTCAGCGGGGACGCCGCCGCGCCTACCGACACCGGCCGCACCTCCACCTCGGCCGTCCCCGGGGCGCCCGGCGTCAGCGACACCCCCTCCACCGGCTGGTCCAGATCCACCAGCGTCACCCCGTCGACCTCCACCCGCAGCCGCGCCGGACCGCCCCCCGGCACCGACACGCCCCGCGCCGGACGCGGATGCGCCAGCGTCCGTACGAAGGACTGGCAGGTCCGCAGCCAGGGCAGCCGCGCCGCCGCCCCGTCGGACGTACGGCCGTCCGCCGCGCCGGCGTCCCCCGGCAGCGCCCACGGTGGCGACCCGGGCGACGCCAGCGGCGGGCGCGACGGGCGCTGCGGACGCGGGGAGCGCGGGGAGCGCTGGGCAGGCGACGAGCCCGCCGCGCGCGGCGGCAGCGGCGGGATGCCCACCGCCCCCAGCACCACCCCGTCGCTGTCGTCGACCATCAGGTCCAGCCGCCGCTCCACCCCGTCCAGCACCGCCCGCGCCGCCGCCACCGCCCCCGACGGCACCCCGAGCGAGCGGCACAGCTCCAGCTCCGGGCCGACCGGCACCAGCGACAGCGCACATCCGGCCAGCTCGCGGCCCCGGTGCAGCAGGGCCACCGTGCGCAGCAGCGACCGGTCGTCGCCGATCACCACCGGCCGCCGCGACCCCCGCCGCTCCAGCATCCGGGCGAATTCCTCCGGATCGTCCGGCAGGCACACCTTCGTATGCGCCGCACCCGCTCTCAGCACGTCTTTCGCGATCCGGACGGACTCGCCGTCGGTCCGCCGGGCGACCGGATCGATGACCACCAGGAGCTGATCGGGCGTCGCGGAAGATCGCGCGGAAGTCGCCACCTCGGCCATGCCTCGCTTCCTCGGGTAGCATCTTTGTGCAAGAGCCCCTTGCGCGATTGCGCCAGGGGCTTCGTCTATTCCGGGGCATCCGGTCCGACGGGTTGCGGCCGACGAAGGTCGCCGGTGTACGAGCCATGAGCCGTGTGTACGAGGCACGAGCCGTGACACGTATGCCCTCGACCTTGGACATGCCCCGCCCGGAAGGGGTGTACGCGCGTGCCCGCACTTGTGCTGCTCGGTGCTCAGTGGGGTGACGAAGGCAAGGGAAAGGCGACGGACCTGCTCGGTGGTTCCGTCGACTATGTGGTGCGCTACCAGGGCGGCAACAACGCCGGCCACACGGTAGTCGTGGGTGACCAGAAGTACGCCCTCCACCTGCTCCCTTCCGGGATTCTCTCCCCCGGCTGCACGCCGGTCATCGGCAACGGCGTCGTCGTCGACCCGTCGGTCCTGCTCTCCGAGCTGAGCGGTCTGAACGAGCGTGGCGTCGACACGTCCAAGCTCCTGATCAGCGGCAACGCTCACATCATCACGCCGTACAACGTCACCGTCGACAAGGTGACCGAGCGCTTCCTCGGCAAGCGCAAGATCGGCACCACCGGCCGGGGCATCGGCCCGACCTACGCCGACAAGATCAACCGTGTCGGCATCCGCGTCCAGGACCTCTACGACGAGTCGATCCTCACCCAGAAGGTCGAGGCGGCGCTCGAGGTCAAGAACCAGATGCTCACCAAGCTCTACAACCGGCGCGCGATCACCGCCGACCAGGTCGTCGAGGAGCTGCTGGGCTACGCGGAGAAGCTGCGCCCGTACGTCGCCGACACCGTCCTGGTCCTCAACCAGGCGCTGGAGGACGACAAGGTGGTCCTCTTCGAGGGCGGCCAGGGCACCCTGCTCGACATCGACCACGGCACGTACCCCTTCGTCACCTCCTCCAACCCGACCGCCGGCGGTGCCTGCACCGGCGCCGGCGTGGGCCCGACGAAGATCAGCCGGGTCATCGGCATCCTGAAGGCGTACACGACCCGCGTCGGCGCCGGCCCGTTCCCGACCGAGCTGTTCGACGAGGACGGCGAGGCGCTGCGCCGCATCGGCGGCGAGCGGGGCGTGACGACCGGACGCGACCGGCGCTGCGGCTGGTTCGACGCGGTGATCGCCCGCTACGCGACCCGGGTCAACGGTCTGACCGACTTCTTCCTCACCAAGCTCGACGTCCTCACCGGCTGGGAGCAGATCCCGGTCTGCGTGGCGTACGAGATCGACGGCAAGCGGGTCGAGGAGCTGCCCTACTCGCAGTCCGACTTCCACCACGCGAAGCCCGTCTACGAGACGCTGCCGGGCTGGTCCGAGGACATCACCAAGGCCAAGACCTTCGACGACCTGCCGAAGAACGCGCAGAACTACGTCAAGGCCCTGGAGGAGATGTCCGGCGCCCCGATCTCCGCGATCGGCGTGGGTCCGGGCCGGGACGAGACGATCGAGGTCAACTCGTTCCTGTAGGCCCCCGGGCCCGTCACGGCCACCCCGGTGGCCGTGACGGGCATAGCCTTGAGGGGAAGCCGCGTGTCGACGACAGAAGAAGGTGAGTGCGATGCGCGTGATGCTCAAGGCGACGCTGGACACGGAGAAGGCGAACGAGGCCATCCGCAGCGGGAAGATGCCCGAACTGATCAAGGACGCCCTCGACCACCTCCGGCCCGAGGCGGCCTACTTTGGTCCCCTGGGCGGCCGGCGGACCGCCCTGCTCGTCTTCGACATGGCGGACAGCTCCGATCTGCCCGCCACCGGGGAACCGTTCTTCACCCAGTTCAACGCCGAGGTCGAGGTGTGCCCGGTCATGAACGGAGAGGACCTGCGGAAGGGCCTGGCCCAGCTCGGCCGGAGTTCCGGCGTCAGCTGAAGACGATCATCGACCCCTGCGCCAGGCTCCGGGTCGCCGCCGCGTGCAGCCCCAGCCACACGTGCCGCTCCCGGGAGAACGGGCTGGGGTCGTACGGGGCCGGTGCCGCCGGCTCCTCCAACTCGGTCGGCCCGGCGGGCGGTTGCGGGGCCGCCGGGGGATTGGCCGGGTCGATGCCGAGGGACGGCGCGACGGACTCCAGTTCGCGCAGCAGGGCGTGGGAGGAGCCGAGCGGGCCGCCGCCGGCCAGCAGCTCGTCGTTGGCCAGGGGGTGCGGGAAGTCGACGGGGACGTAGGCGCCGGCGTGGTCGTAGTGCCAGACCAGGTGCGACTGCTGGGCCGTGGCCTCGAACATCTCCAGCAACTGCTCGTAGTCGCCGCCCAGTTCGTCCACCGGCGTCACCGGCAGGCCGCAGAGCTGGAGCAGGTGGGCGCGGCGCAGGAAGTGCAGCGCGTCGTAGTCGAAACCGGCCACCGGGGCGACCTCGCCGGTCAGCCCCGGCATGTACGCGAACACCGGTACCGGCGGCAGCCCGGCCTCGGCCAGCACCTTGTCGTACTGCGCGAGTTCCTCGGCGAAGGGATTGTCCGGGGTGTGGCACAACACGTCGACGAGCGGTACCAGCCACAGGTCACAGGCCAAAAGAGGGCTCCTCACACAGCACGGTGGTGCAGGGCAGGGTAGTCGGTCCGGCCGGAGGGCGGCTCCCCGGGCGGGGGCCCTCGTGCCCATCCCATACCCAGGCGCGCGCCCCCCACCCGCGGCCCCCGCACGCCACCGCGGTCATCCGGCGGCAAGCCCCCGCAACGCCACCGCGGTCATCCGGCGGCGAGCCGCTCCACCAGCGTGAGCGCGTGCGTGTTGTACGCCGTGACGAGCGCGCGGGCCGCCTCGGCGTCCCGCCGGACCAGTGCGTCGACCAGCTCCGTGTGGCCGGACCACAGGGTGCCCCGCAGATCGCTGAGCCGGCGCAGGTGCTGCACCGTGCACACCCAGCTCTGCACGCGCAGCCGGTGCAGGAAGTCGGCGAGGTACGGGTTGCCGTACAAGGCCGCCAGCTCCCGCCAGAATCGCAGGTCGTAGCCGATGAGGACGGTGAGGTCCCCGGCGGTGGCGGCGCGCTGGGCCTCCTCGCCGCGGCGCCGCACCCCCGCCAGGGCGGCGGTCAGCCGCTGCGCGTCGCCGGGCGCCGCGGCGTGGTGGCCGGCCGCGCAGGCGTGGAACATCCCGTCGCTGACCAGGCGCCGGGCCTCGACCATGCCGCGGAAGTCGTCGACGGAGTACTCGTGGACCCGGAAGCCGCGGTGCTGGTCGGCCTCCAGCAGCCCCTGCGCGGACAGGTCGACCAGCGCCTCGCGCACGGGCGTCGCGGAGACCCCGTACTGCTCGGCGATCTCCTTGACGGTGAACTCCTGCCCCGGCTGGAGCCGTCCGGCCAGCACCTCGTCGCGGAGCGCGTCGGCGATCTGCTGCCGCAGGGTGCTGCGCGTCACGGCACCGTTGCGGCTGGGGCCGGGCATGGTCGGGCGTCTCCTCGTCGCGTTCGGGCGGCGTGCGCGTACAGGTACGCGCGTACGGGCGTACGCGTACAGGTGTGCACGCATATGTGTGCGCGTATATGTGTACGAGCACGCCACCTTACGCGTTCACGGGCGCCTCACGCGGTGTACCCGTCCGCGACCGACAGTGCCGCGTCCAGTGCCGCCAGGCCCTCCTTCAGCTCCGCCTCGCTGACGTTGCAGGGCGGCACCACATGGGTGCGGTTCATGTTCACGAAGGGCCACAGCCCGTGCGCCTTCGCGGCGGCGGCGAACGCGGCCATCGGGGCGCCCGCCCGTCCGGTCGCGTTGTACGGCACCAGCGGCTCGCGCGTCTTCTGGTCCCGCACCAGCTCCAGCGCCCAGAACATGCCGGTGCCGCGCACCTCTCCCACGCTCGGGTGCCGCCCGGCCAGCTCCCGCAGGGCGGGGCCGACGACCTCGGCGCCGAGCCGGGCGGCGTGCTCGACGACGCCCTCCTCCTCCATCACCCCGATCGTGGCGACGGCGGCGGCGCAGGCCAGCGGGTGCCCGGAGTAGGTCAGACCGCCCGGGTAGGGCCGCTCGGCGAAGGTCTCGGCGATCGCGGGGGAGATCGCCACCCCGCCGAGCGGCACGTAGCCGCTGTTCACGCCCTTGGCGAAGGTCATCAGGTCCGGTACGACGCCGAACAGGTCGGCCGCGAACCACGTACCGGTCCGCCCGAACCCGGCCATCACCTCGTCCAGGACGAACACGATCCCGTACTTGTCGCAGATCTCGCGGACCCCGGCCAGGTAACCGGCGGGCGGCACCATGATCCCGGCCGTCCCCGGGATGGTCTCCAGCACGACCGCGGCGACGGTCCCGGGCCCCTCGAAGGCGATCGTCGTCTCCAGGTGCTCCAGCGCCCGCGCGCACTCCTGCTCCTCGGTCTCGGCGTAGAAGCGCGAGCGGTACGGGAACGGCGCCCAGAAGTGCACGACCCCCGCCGTGCCGCTGTCGGACGCCCACCGCCGGGGGTCGCCGGTGACGTTGACCGTCTGCTGGGTGCCACCGTGGTAGGAGCGGTAGGCGGAGAGCACCTTGGGCCGGCCCGTGTGCAGCCGCGCCATGCGCAGCGCGTGCTCGACGGCGTCCGCGCCGCCGTTGGTGAAGAAGATCTTGTCGAGGTCGCCTGGGGTCCGCTCGGCGATCAGCCGCGCCGCCTCCGAGCGCGCCTCGACGGCGAAGGCGGGCGCGAACGTCGTCATCCGCGCCGCCTGCTCCTGGATCGCGGCGACGACCTTCGGGTGCTGGTAGCCGATGTTGGTGAAGACGAGGCCGCTGGTGAAGTCGAGGTAGCGCTTGCCGTCGTAGTCCCAGAAGTACGAGCCCTGCGCGCCGGCTACGGCGAGCGGGTCGATGAGTTCCTGCGCGGACCAGGAGTGGAAGACGTGCGCGCGGTCGGCGGCCTTGACGGCGGCGCCGGTACGGGGGTCGGGGCTGTCGTTCTGAGGGGTCATGCGGGTGAGAGTAGGGGGCCGGGGGACGGTGACGGTATCGGCGTCGTGTCTGCCGGCCGGGCCCTCGCGCGACAGGATGTCGACGACCCTACGTCCCCGTCCCCGCACGATCTGTTACGGAACCGTCGACGCGGCGCGGTCTCCCTCACCGCCAACTCCGCACTATCCTCGGCCTGTTGCTCATGCACAGGGAACGTCCGGGGAAGGCGGCGCGACGGTGGAGAGGCTCGCGGAGGGGGACCCGCGGCGCATCGGCGCCTACCGGCTGCTGGCGCGGCTCGGTGCGGGGGGCATGGGACAGGTCTATCTGGCCCGGTCGGACCGGGGCCGTACGGTCGCGCTGAAGCTGGTGCGCGGGGAACTGGCGGAGCGGGAGGAGTTCCGGGAACGGTTCCGGCGGGAGGTCGGGGCGGCCCGGCGGGTCGGCGGGTACTGGACGGCGCCGGTCCTGGACGCCGACACCGAGGCCGCCGTGCCCTGGGTCGCCACCGGGTACGTGGCCGGGCCCAGCCTCCAGCAGGTGGTCGGGCACGATCACGGGGCGCTGCCCGAGCGGTCGGTACGGGTTCTGGGGGCCGGGCTGGCCCGGGCGCTCCAGGACATCCACGCGGCCGGGATCGTGCACCGCGACCTGAAACCGTCCAACGTCCTGGTCACCATCGACGGCCCCCGCGTCATCGACTTCGGGATCGCCCGCGCCCTGGAGAGCGGGACCGACGCGGGAGCGACCCTCACGGGCGCGCTCGTCGGCTCGCCCGGCTTCATGGCCCCCGAGCAGGTCCGCGGGGAACCTCTCACGCCCGCCTGCGACGTCTTCTGCCTCGGCTCGGTCCTGGCCTACGCCGCCACCGGCGCGCTCCCGTTCGGCACCGCCGACAGCGGGGTGCACGCCCTGATGTTCCGCATCGCGCAGGAGGAACCGGACCTGACCGGTGTGCCGGAGGGCATCGCGGACCTGGTCGGCGCGTGCCTGCGGAAGGACCCGGCCGCCCGGCCCTCCCTGGAGGCCGTCCTGGCCCGCACGGGCGCGCGGGACACCGTCGCCGACGGCCGCTCCCGCGACCCCTGGCTGCCGGGGGCACTGGTGGCGCGGCTCGGCCGGCACGCGGCAGGGCTGCTGGCCACCGAGGACCCGGAGGCTGCCGGCCCTCCGACGCCGGACCGCGCGTCCGCGCCGACGGCCGGGGCCGGCGTACCGACCGGTGGTCCGGCGCCGGTGGCCGGTGGGCCGGGGGCGATGGGGCGGTCCTGGGGCAGCGCTGCGCCCGGCGGGTCCGCACCGGAGCCCGGAGGGGCCGTGCCCGGGGCGCCTCTCCCTGGGCAGCCGGGGCAGCCCGGTGCCGGTGCGTCGGTGAACCACCCGTCGCGTGGGCAGGTTCCGCCTCATGGGGCGGCCCCGTCCCATGAGGCGGCCCCGCCGTCCGTCGCTCCGCCCGCAGGTCCGTCCGTCGCTCCGTCGTCGAGGGAACCGGTCCGGCGAGGGCCCTCCACCGTGCTGTTGGTGGCGGTCGCGCTGGTCGTGGCGCTGGCCGCCGGGGGTTCGGTGTACGCGCTGATGAACGGTGACGGTGACGGTGATGACGGCGGGGACGGCGGGCGTGCCCGTCCGGGGCCGGCCGTGACCGTTTCCTCCACACCGGACCCCGGCACCTCCGACGCCGCCGGACCGTCCGCCGACGCCGAACCGACGACCGCCCCGGCGGCGGAGGACGGCGTGGTTCCGGCGGAGTACCTGGGCACCTGGACCACGACCATCGACAACGCCACGGGCACCCACCGGCGGCGGCTGACCGTCCAGCAGGGCGAGGTGGGCGACACCGTGCTCTCCCTGGTCGCCGACGGCGACGCGTACCACTGTGTGTTCCAGGCCGAGCTGGCGGCCGATCCCGGTGGTGACGGGCCGCTGCGGTTCGGGCCGTCCGAGGTGACGGTCGGGGAGCCGAGTTCGTCCTGCACCCCGGGTTCGGCCTCCGAGGCCACCCTGCTGTCCGACGGCCGGCTGGAGCGCGTACTCACCAGCGACGGGAAGAAACTCACCTTCTCCCGAGAGTGAGCGACAACGCCAACCCACATCCGTACGGTGACCGGACGATCGCACAGGACGACGCTCAACGGCGGGTGCCGCGCCGCTGGGGGCGCCCCCCCCACGCCGTTCAGGCAGTGGGGGAGGATCGGCTACCGCTTCCAGATGGACAACCCGATCGGTGACGACGCCCGCTCCGGCCGCCTCAACCGCCGCCTCGGCCTGTTCGACGAGACCCCGGGGATGACGGACGCCACCCTGGTCCTCCTGCGTGTGGAGAACGACGGCTCCCAGGGCATCGACCGCGACGACTGCACCGGCCCCGAACCGCACGGGCTGACCGCGGTCTTCACCGACCGCACCATCCGCGGCGTCTCGGTCACCCAGCCGTCCGACACCAGCCATCTGATGGACCACTTCACCGCCGGCCGCGGCTTCGGCTACGAGGGCAACACCCTGCGCGTCCCCCGCGTCCCCCTCAACCGCGGCGACCACTTCGAACTGCTCGTCCTGCTCTCCGGCGGCGACGTGGGCAGCGAGATCCGGCTGACCGGCGGCCTGCGGGACGGCGAGGTCCACCCCAACCGCAGCGCGACCCCGGACGACACCCCGCCGCTGTTCGGCCGCGCCGCCCGGCTGATCACCATCATGCTCACCGTGTGCGTGGTCACGCTGGCCGCGATCGTCGTCGCCCAGGACGACACCGGCCCCCCGATCGGCTGCGAGAGCGGCCGGCTGACCCTCATCGGCTCCACGGCCTTCGCCCCCGTCCTGCGGGAGGCGGCCGACAAGTAGGCACGGGACTGCGCCGAGGACGAGACCGAGATCGTGGTGGACACGCACGGCTCCACCTCGGGCATACGGGAACTGGCGGCGGCCGGCGAGCGGGCGGAGCACGGCTCCCCGCCGGTGGTGGCCCTCTCCGACGGCCCCAAGCCGAGCGGCATGCCGGAACTGCGGGAGAACCGGGTCGCGGTGTCGGCCTTCGCCCTGGTCGTCAACGACAGCGTGCGGCTGCCCGACGGCGACCTCTCCACGGCCGACGTACGCCGCCTGTTCAGCGGCGAGATCACCAACTCCTCCCTCGACTGCGTCCACAAGGACGACCCGTCGATCGGCTTCGTCCGCTGCGAACTCGACTCCACCGACCAGGTCCTGTCGACCGTCGCCGACCTCTCCGGCGCGATCGGCTACAGCGAACTCAACCTGGCCGGCCGGGTCGAGGGCGTACGCCGGCTCAGCCTCGACGGCGAACCGCCCTCCGTCGACGCCATCGAGCACGGCACCAGCGACTACCCGTACCGCGAGATCGAGTACGCCTACACCTACGGCAGCCCCCCGGCCGACTCCCTGGCCTCCAGCTTCCTGACCTACCTGACCCGGGGCAACGGCCAGGACGTCACCCGCACGCACGGCCACGTCCCCTGCTACACCCCCGAGGGCATGACCCTCTGCGCCGGTCAGGCCCCGCCGTCCCGCCGTCCGGGACAGGCCGCCGCGCGTCCGCGGTGCCTCACCGCGCCTCCGGTGGCCGCTGCCGGGGCATGTTCGGCCGTGTGCCGCCCGGCGGCATCCCGAGCCGCCCCGGCACCACCGCGCCCTCCGCGGCCCGTCCGCCCGCGACCCCGCCCGCCTGGATGCCCAACGGCGCCGACCCCGTCCGGAACTCCACCATCCAGTCCGCCGTCTCCGACCGCACCAGCTCCGTCACGTCCTCGGAGAACCGCCGCAGCACCAGCAGACACCGCTCCGCCGCCTCCCCGGCCGTCCCCTCCGCGGGACCGAGCACCTCCCGTACGCTCTCCGCCGCCCAGTCGAACTGCAGCACCTGGAGCCTCCGCTGCACCGCCTGCGCCGTGGCCACGTCCCGCATCCAGCCGGACGTCACCCCGAAGTACCGGTCCGCGGCCACACACGCCACGCCGAGCAGCAGCGCCAGATACCCCCAGGGCGCGACCCCGCCCACCACCCCCGTCATGTCCAGCAACGGCAGCGCCGCCCCCGCGACCGCCCCCGCCGCCGCCCCGCCCCGCAGCACCCGCGCTCCCCGCCGCTTCCACGTCCGGTCCGCGAGATACCACGCCGCCGTCTCCAGCGCTCCCCGCTCCACCCACCGGTACAGCTCGTCCAGACGCTCGGCCGGCCGCCCCCAGTCGCCGAGCGGAAAGGCCCGTCCCGCCAGGTCACCCGGTTCACCTTGACCCACCCGGCACTCCCCACTGATCAAACGTCACTGTTCGAACAAGCACTCTGCGTGACGACTCCGACGCGCCGGACCCTTCCTACCCCCCAACGGGTGGCGAAAGCCCCGGTATCACCGCTTTTCCGCCCGGAAGAGGTCCCTGATCAGGGACAGGGGTCACTGTCTCTCACTCGAAAGAGTGCTGGGGCGAGGGCCGCCCGGACCACGTAGGCTCGTGCCAACGGTAAAGCGTGACGACAGGAGCTGATCGTGATTCCCGGTGGTGGCCAGCCCAACATGCAGCAGTTGCTCCAGCAGGCCCAGAAGATGCAGCAGGACCTGGCCAGGGCCCAGGAGGAACTGGCGCGGACGGAGGTCGACGGCCAGGCCGGCGGCGGCCTGGTGAAGGCCACCGTCACCGGCTCCGGCGAGCTGCGCGGCCTGGTCATCGACCCGAAGGCGGTGGACCCCGAGGACACCGAGACCCTCGCCGACCTGGTCGTCGCCGCGGTCCAGGCCGCCAACGAGAACGCCCAGACCCTCCAGCAGCAGAAGCTCGGCCCGCTGGCCCAGGGACTCGGCGGCGGGGGCAGCGGCATCCCGGGGCTGCCTTTCTAAGACGGCCCCCGGCCCCTTACCGTACGTACTGAAGGCACCCCAGGAAGCCAGGAAGGACGGCAGTCCGTTGTACGAAGGCGTGGTCCAGGACCTCATCGACGAACTGGGGCGGCTGCCCGGCGTCGGTCCCAAGAGCGCGCAGCGGATCGCCTTCCACATCCTCCAGGCCGAACCGACCGACGTACGGCGTCTCGCGCACGCCCTGATGGAGGTCAAGGCGAAGGTCCGCTTCTGCGCGACCTGCGGCAACGTCGCGCAGGAGGAGCACTGCAACATCTGCCGCGACACCCGCCGCGACCCCGCCGTCATCTGCGTGGTCGAGGAACCGAAGGACGTCGTGGCCATCGAGCGCACGCGTGAGTTCCGCGGCCGGTACCACGTCCTCGGCGGCGCGATCAGCCCGATCGACGGCGTGGGCCCCGACGACCTGCGTATACGAGAACTTCTCGCGCGGTTGGCCGACGGTACGGTCACGGAGCTGATCCTGGCCACGGACCCGAATCTGGAAGGCGAGGCCACGGCGACGTACCTCGCCCGCATGATCAAGCCCATGGGCCTCAAGGTCACCCGCCTGGCCAGCGGCCTCCCGGTGGGCGGCGACCTGGAATACGCGGACGAGGTGACCCTCGGCCGCGCCTTCGAGGGGAGACGACTCCTAGATGTCTGACGCCACGCTGCACGCGACCGACCAGAACCCGGACGACTTCGCGGTCCAGATCGCCGATCAGGTGGAGAGCTTCCTGGTCGCCGTCACGGAGGTCGCCAAGGGCGACGAACCGGCCTCCGCCGTCCCCTTCCTCCTCCTGGAGGTCTCCCAGCTCCTGCTGGCCGGCGGACGCCTGGGCGCCCACGAGGACATCGTCCCGGACGAGCGCTACGAGCCCGACCCGGGCCCGGAGCTGGACGTGGACGAACTCCGCGAGAACCTCGCCCGCCTCCTGGAGCCCGTCGACGTCTACTCCGAGGTCTTCGACCCCTACGAGCCCCGCAAGGCCCCCGTCCCGGCCCGTATCTCGGACGACCTGACCGACGTCATCACCGACCTCCGCCACGGCATGGTCCACTACCGGGCCGGCCGCACCACGGAGGCCCTGTGGTGGTGGCAGTTCTCCTACTTCTCCAACTGGGGCTCCACCGCGTCGGCGACCCTGCGCGCCCTCCAGTCGGTCGTCGCCCACGTCCGCCTCGACCAGCCCCTGGCCGCCCTCGACGGCCTCGACACCGACCAGGACCTCGGCGACGAGGCCCTGGAGGCGGAGGCCGGCCGGGTCATGGTGGAGGAGATCGCCGGGCCCCTGGGCCTGCGCCCGGTGAAGTAGGGCACCGCTCACCCCAGCGCGTCCCGCAGCCGGACAGGGCACACGTGGGGCGCGGTCGCCGTGGGTCCGCTGTACCAGCGCAACGGCCAGGTGTTGCCCACGAGCGCCGGAATGCCGACGTAGGTGACGGTCCCGGTCCCCGTCCCGCCCAGCAACTGCACACCCAGCGGCCAGTCCCGCCCCGCCAGCGCCCCCGGCGGCACCAGGAAGTACACCCACCGCCCACCGCTCGCCTCGCACACGATCGGCCCCGCGTCCTCGCCGGTGGCCTCGATCAGCCAGTCGGCGACCAGTTCCCCGCGGATGCCGTCGATCCGTACGGCGTCGAAGTACACGCCGGCCACGTGCAGCCGGAGCCCGGTGGGCGGGACCCAGGAGGGCCGGGGGTGAATTGCGTTCATCATGCTCACACGCTGCCCACCATCTCCCTACGCTCGGTAGTGACGTGAGGGTTACACGCCGTGGTGTACCGAGGAGGTGCGTGCTGTGTCCCAGCCGCCTGTCATGTGGCGCTTCACCGGCAACCAGCTGAAGCGCTGGCGCACAAGGGCGAACATCAGCCGAGTCCAACTGGCCGCCGCGACCAATTACTCGCCGGACACCATCAAGTCGATGGAACAGGGAGTACGCATGCCGACGGCCCGCGTCCTGGACGTGGCCGACGAACTGTGCGACGCGGGCGAGCTGTTGAGCGCGGCGAAGGAGTACCTGTGCAAGGAGAAATTCCCGGCGCGGGCCCAGGAGTACATGGAGCGGGAAAAGGAAGCGATCAGTATCTGGTGGTACGAGGTCGCCCTCATTCCCGGGTTGTTGCAGACGGCCGCGTACGCGCGAAAGCTGATCAGTGACCGCCTGCCGCCGCAGGACGAGGAGACGGTGGAGGAGCGGGTCGCGACCCGGATGGACCGGCAGGCGATCCTTACCGCGCCGAAGCCACCGGTGGCTTGCTGTTTCGTCCTGTACGAGGCGGTGTTGCGCAGTCCACTGGTCGACAAGGAGCAATTGGAGCGGTTGTTGGAAGTGGGGCGTCTGCGGAACATCGTGATTCAGGTCCTGCCGTTCGAGCGGGCGTTCAGCAACGCCCTGGAGGGGCCCATGGTGCTCATCGAGACGCGCGACCGTGAGCGCTACGCCTTCGCCGAAGGCGCGTTCGCCAGCGAACTTTCGGCCGATCCAGGGGCTGTCGGCCGTGTCACCGAGGCGCTTAGCATGATCCGCACGCGGGCCCTCGACCCCGAGGAGTCGGCCCGCTTCATCGAGCGGATGGTGAAGAGCCGTGAGTGACCAGCTGGAGTGGGTCAAGTCGAGTCACAGTGACGGTGAAGGCGGCGCCTGCGTAGAGGTCGCCCGTTCGGCCGCCGTCCACGTCCGCGACTCCAAGAACCGGCCCGGCCCCGAACTCCGCGTCGCGGCCCCCGCCTGGACGGCGTTCATCGCCGCAGTTCAGCCCGGAGCGGACCCGTTCCGTTCGTGAACATGTGACCCACGGCACGTTCCGAGTGGCCCGCCGTAACCCTGGGCATGAGCCTGCCTGGACGACCGGGCGGACGGCAGGTCTCACCATGCGATATCGCAGGGGCCAAAACCGGACGCTCGTTAGACTGAGCCGACCGCAGTACATACACGTACGTGCGGAAAGAGACGGATTGAGCGAGGAGCGCACGTGGGCCTTGTCGTGCAGAAGTACGGAGGCTCCTCCGTAGCCGATGCCGAAGGCATCAAGCGCGTCGCCAAGCGGATCGTGGAAGCGAAGAAGAACGGCAACCAGGTGGTCGCCGTCGTTTCCGCGATGGGCGACACGACGGACGAGCTGATCGATCTCGCCGAGCAGGTTTCCCCGATGCCTGCCGGACGTGAGCTCGACATGCTGCTGACCGCCGGAGAGCGGATCTCCATGGCCCTGCTGGCGATGGCGATCAAAAACCTGGGTCACGAGGCCCAGTCGTTCACCGGCAGCCAGGCGGGTGTCATCACCGACTCGGTCCACAACAAAGCCCGGATCATCGACGTCACGCCGGGCCGCATCAAGACCTCGGTGGACGAGGGCAACATCGCCATCGTGGCCGGCTTCCAGGGCGTCAGCCAGGACAGCAAGGACATCACCACGCTGGGGCGCGGCGGTTCCGACACCACCGCCGTGGCGCTGGCCGCCGCGCTGGACGCGGACGTCTGCGAGATCTACACCGACGTCGACGGCGTGTTCACCGCCGACCCGCGCGTGGTGAGCAAGGCGAAGAAGATCGACTGGATCTCCTTCGAGGACATGCTGGAGCTGGCCGCCAACGGTTCGAAGGTGCTGCTGCACCGGTGCGTCGAGTACGCCCGTCGGTACGACATCCCGATCCACGTCCGGTCCAGTTTCAGCGGGCTCCAGGGCACCTGGGTCAGCAGCGAGCCACTCGTTCTGAAGACACAGCAGCAAGGGGACAAGCAGGTGGAGCAGGCCATGATCTCCGGTGTCGCGCACGACACCTCCGAGGCCAAGATCACGGTCGTCGGCGTGCCCGACAAGCCGGGCGAGGCGGCCACGATCTTCCGTACGATCGCCGACGCCCAGATCAACATCGACATGATCGTGCAGAACGTGTCCGCCGCCTCCACCGGTCTGACGGACATCTCCTTCACCCTCCCGGCGACCGAGGGCCGCAAGGCCATCGACGCCCTGGAGAGCAACCGCTCCGGCATCGGCTTCGAGTCGCTGCGCTACGACGACCAGATCGGCAAGATCTCGCTGGTCGGGGCCGGGATGAAGACCAACCCGGGCGTGACCGCCGACTTCTTCAAGGCGCTCAGCGACGCCGGGGTGAACATCGAGCTGATCTCGACCTCCGAGATCCGCATCTCGGTCGTCACCCGCAAGGACGACGTCGACGACGCCGTGCGCGCCGTGCACACCGCCTTCGGCCTGGACTCCGAGAGCGACGAGGCCGTGGTCTACGGAGGCACCGGCCGCTGATGGCCGAAACCGAACGGTCCCCACGGGCCGGGAAGCCGACGCTCGCCGTCGTCGGCGCCACCGGCGTCGTGGGGTCGGTCATGCTCCAGATCCTGTCCCAGCACGCGGACATCTGGGGCGAGATCCGCCTGCTCGCCTCGCCGCGCTCGGCCGGCCGCAAGCTGGCCGTGCGCGGCGAGGAGACCGAGGTCGTCGCGGTCACCGAGGACGCCTTCGACGGGGTCGACGTCGCCATGTTCGACGTACCCGACGAGGTCGCCGCGCGGTGGGCGCCGATCGCCGCGGCCAAGGGCGTGGTCGTGGTCGACAATTCGAGCGCCTTCCGGATGGACCCGGACGTGCCGCTGGTGGTGCCGGAGGTCAACGCGCACGCGGTGCGGATGCGCCCGCGCGGCATCATCGCCAACCCGAACTGCACGACGCTGTCCATGATCGTGGCGCTGGGCGCGCTGCACGCCGAGTTCGGCCTGCGCGACCTGGTGGTCTCCTCGTACCAGGCGGTGAGCGGGGCCGGACGGGACGGCGTCGAGACGCTGCGCCGCCAGCTCTCCCTGGTGGCCGGTACGGAACTGGGGACCAACCCCGGTGACCTGCGGCGGGCCGTCGGCGACGACACCGGTCCGTTCCCCGAGCCGGTCGCGCTGAACGTCGTACCGTGGGCCGGGTCGGCGCGGGAGGACGGCTGGTCCTCGGAGGAGATGAAGCTACGGGACGAGTCCCGCAAGATCCTCGGACTGCCGCAGCTCCCCGTGGCGGTGACGTGCGTACGGGTGCCCGTGGTCACCACGCACTCCCTGACCGTGCACGCCCGCTTCGAGGGCGAGGTCACTGTCGGCCGGGCCCGCGAGATCCTGGCCACCGCGCCGGGTGTCGTCCTCTTCGACGACCCCGCCGCCGGAGAGTTCCCCACGCCCGCCGACGCGGTCGGCACCGATCCGACCTGGGTCGGCCGGGTGCGCCGGGCGCTGGACGATCCCACCGCGCTCGAACTCTTCGTGTGCGGAGACAACTTGCGCAAGGGCGCGGCGCTGAACACCGCGCAGATCGCGGAGCTGGTCGCGGCCGAGTTCGCGTGAGGCGCCGCCACGGGGCCCGGCCGGCGGAGGGAAAATACCGGTCCGTTTCACGTGAAACGTTTGTAGGATCTGTGTTAACGGTGTGATCCGGTCGTCGGTCCGGATCCCTTGATCAATGACCGGGTGCCGTCAGAGGATTTCCTCCCCGCCGTCCGCAACCACGCGGACGGCGGGGAGCGTCTTTGCGGTCACCCCATCCGGGGCGCGGGGGCGCCGAGGCGCGGACGTGGGGACGTCCACGCCGTAGGGCACACAGGGGAAGAGCGGGACGCATGACGGCGAACGAGGTACCAGCGGGGGCACAGCCGGACGCGAGAGCGAACGACGTGAACAAGGCGCGCGACGCGTACAACCCTCATGGGGCGACGCGTGTCCAACTGGCGTGGCAGAGGTTCTCGACTTGTCCCCCAAGCTCTTCGAGCAGGGGGTACCCCCAGCGGCGGCACGCGGCACGGCCCTCCGGCCGACCCGTCGGCTCGCGCGTGCTCGCGCGGCCGGTGGCATGCCGGTGATCGCCCCCATGCCCGCAGCCCAGCCCGCACCCCTGCCGGCGCAGCGAGACGGTGCCGAGGACGTCGCGGCGGCGGGCACCACCGTCGACCACCTCACCGAGACGTACCGCACCCACTACCGGTCGCTGCTCGGCCTGGCCGCGCTCCTGCTCGACGACACCGCCTCCTGCGAGGACGTCGTGCAGGAGGCGTTCATCCGCGTGCACTCGGCGCGCAGGCGGGTCCGTGACCCCCAGAAGACGCTGGCGTACCTGCGGCAGACGGTCGTCAACCTGTCCCGGTCGGCCCTGCGCCGCCGGATCATCGGCCTGAAGCTGCTGTCGAAGCCGATGCCCGACATGGCGAGCGCGGAAGAGGGCGCCTATGACCAGCTGGAGCGCGACTCCCTGATCAAGGCGATGAAGAACCTCCAGCGCCGCCAGCGCGAGGTCCTGGTCCTCAGGTACTTCGCCGACATGACCGAGGCGCAGGTGGCCGAGACGCTCGGCATATCGCTGGGCTCGGTCAAGGCGTACGGTTCGCGCGGCATCGCCGCCCTCAGGCTGGCCATGGGGGAGCCGGCATGAGCGACGGCACCGGTGTGCCGCACGGACCGGACGGACCGGACGGACAAGAGCGGAACCACTCGCACGCTGGGAATGGAACTGTGAACCACGGCCCCTACGAACTCGACAACGGGCAGGAACTTGCGCCCGGGGACGGGCCGGAGGCCGGGGCGGAGGCCGACGAAAAGGCCGGGGCGGAGGCCGCAGCGGAGGCCGGCGACGGGCTCGCGCCGGACGAGCTGGCCCTGCGCCGACTGCTCCACCAGGCCGTCCAGGAGGTGGAGCCCCGCGAGGGCGCCCTGGAGCAGCTGCGCCGCGCGGTCCCCGCCCGACGCGCCCGCAAGCGGCAGGCCGCCGTGGGCATGGTCGCCGCCGCCCTCTTCATCGGCACCGCCGTCCCCGCCCTGCTCCACGTCTCCCACTCCACCGGTCCGGGCGCCGACCCGTCCGTGGCCGGCAACGCCTCCCAGGCGCAGGGCGGCTCCGGCCAGGGCAAGGACCCGGCCGGCGGGCAGAGCGCCACGGTCGGCTCCCCCGAGAAGGGCAAGGAGAAGGGGGAGGCCGGGCAGAAGGAGAAGGAGAAGGGCGAGGAGACCGCCGTCGGCGGCGGGGCGGCCACCGGCGCCGACCCCTCGACCAGCAGCGGCACCGCCACGGCCGTCTGTACGGCGGACCAGCTGGGCGCCGCCGTGGGCTCCAGCGCCGCACCCGACTCGACCGGCGTGGTCTACGGCTCCTTCCGGGTCAGCAACGTCTCCTCGGCCGGCTGCGCCGTCGGCGGCCCCGGCTCGGTGAGCGTGACCGCCCAGGGCGCGGCGGACCCCACCAGGATCGGCACCGCGCGGCACGCGGCCGGGGACCCGGCGACCGGGCTGCCGGACCCGTCCCTGGAGGCCGGGCAGCTGCTGCTGGAGCCGGGCGCGTCGTACGAGGTGCGGTTCGCCTGGGTGCCCTCGGAGACCTGCCCCACCACCGGCGGGGGCACGGACGGCGGCACCGGGGACCCCTCACCGGACCCGTCGCCCACCGAGACCACCGGCACCGGCACCACCGACAACGCGAGCACCACCACCGGCACCACGCCCCAGCTGATCGCGGCGGACGCCCCGGCCGACGGCAGCGTGGCCGTGACGTACACGACGGAGACGGGTGCGGGCGCGGCGACGGCGACGGTGGCCAACGCCTGCGCGGGGACGGTGTACTGGACGGGCGTGCTGGCCGGGTCCTAGTGTTCCCCGCGGCCGGCCTTCAGAGGTTCCCCGCGGGCTGCTTCTCTTCGTCGGCGGCGGATTCCGGACCGTTCTGCGCGGACTCGTCCGCCGGGGCCAGCCCCAGCTCCGCGTCCCGGGCCAGCTCCACCTCGCGGCGCAGCAGCCGGAACCACATGAAGACCACGAAGCCGACGAACGCGAACCACTCGGCGGTGTAGCCGAGGTTCTGGAACGCCTTCAGGTCCAGACCGGAGTCCTGCGTCTCGCTGAGCGGCACGGCCCGCATCCCCGAGTCGCCCTTGTCGAGGGTGACGTACGCGTCGTACACGTCGTACGGCACGAGGTTGACCAGCGAGGCCGCGCTGATCGCGGCGGTCTGGCCGTCGGGGAGGCCGCCGCGGGCGCTGACGCCGTTGTCGCCCGGCGTCTCGGACGCCTGGAGCGCGCCGGTGACGGTGACCTCGCCGGCGGGCGGGGCCGGGGCCTTCGCCGGGTCCGCCTCGCCGGGCAGCCAGCCGCGTACCACGGGCAGGGCCCGGCCGGAGCCGGTGCGCAGCATCGTCAGGACGTAGTAGCCCTCGCGGTCGTCCAGGGTGCGGTCGGGGACGAGGAGCTGGTCGGTGTAGCGGCCGGTGACGGTGGTCCGGTGGTTGACCGTCGCCTTGTCCACCGGCAGCAGGTCGGCCAGCGGGCGGGCGGCCTGGGTCTGGGCCGCCTCGGCCAGCCGGTCCGCGGTGTGGTGGTCGTCCACCCGGTCCTCGAACCGGCTCAGCTGCCAGGAGCCCATGAAGACGCAGAAGGGGATCGCGAGCACGACGAAGACGTTGATCCCCCACCAGCGGGGCGTCAGCAGGAACCGGTACACGCCCTCAACGGTACGGGTTCGGGCGCGCGTGACGGCCGCGGGGTCGGAGTTGTCCACAGGCTGGGGGCCGGATCTGCGCGAGGGCCGCCCGGCCGGGCAGTATGGGGCCATGAGTGAGAGCAACGGGTCCATGCCCGACTGGGAGAAGCGGTTCCGGGCGCCGAGGGTGTCCCTGCCGGACTGGGCGGAGGACGCGCCGGACCGCTCCCTGTTCGTGTCGAACGTGACGGGGACGTACGAGCTGTACGCCTGGGACCGGTCCACCGGCGAACAGCGGCAGGCCACCGACCGTCCCAACGGCACGACGGACGGGGTGCTCTCGCCGGACGGCGCGTGGATCTGGTGGTTCGACGACAAGGACGGCGACGAGTTCGGCGTCTGGCGCCGGCAGCCCTTCGCGGGCGGCGCGGACGAACTGGCGGTGCCGGGCCTCGACCCCTCCTACCCGGCGGGCCTCGCCCTCGGCCGCGACGGCCGCACGGCGGTGATCGGCCGCTCCACGGACGAGGACGGTACGACGATCCACCTGGCGCGCGGTGACGAGGCCCCGGTGGAGATCTACCGGCACCGCGAGTCGGCGGGCGTCGGGGACCTCTCCCACGACGGTTCGCTGATCGCCGTCGAGCACACCGAGCACGGCGACGCGATGCACTCGGCGCTGCGCGTGCTGCGCCCCGACGGCACCAAGGTCGCGGAGCTGGACGACACCGAGGGCGGCACGCGGGAGCTGGGCCTGGAGGTGCTGGGCTTCGCCCCCGTCGACGGCGACACCCGGCTGCTCATCGGGCACCAGCGGCGGGGCCGCTGGGAGCCGCTGGTCTGGGACGTGGCGACGGGCGAGGAGACCGACCTGGCGCTGGAACTGCCGGGCGACGTGAGCGCCGAGTGGTTCCCCGACGGCTCGGGCCTGTTGATCGTGCACAGCTTCGAGGCGCGCAGCGAGATGTTCCGCTACGACCTGGCGGCGCGCGAGCTGATCGAGATCCCCACCCCGGCCGGCATGGTCTCGGGGGCGACGGCCCGCCCCGACGGCAGCGTGGAGTACCTGTGGTCGTCGGCCGCCCGGCCCCCGGCGGTCCGCTCCACCTCCGGCCGCGTCGTCCTGGACCCCCCGGGCATGAAGTCGCCGGGCTCGGTGCCGGTGGAGGACGTGTGGGTGGAGGGCCCCGGCGGGCGCGTCCACGCCCTGGTCCAGAAGCCGGCGGGCGCGACCGGTCCGCTGCCGACGGTCTTCGACATCCACGGCGGCCCGACCTACCACGACAGCGACTCCTTCGCCGCGGGCCCGGCGGCCTGGGTCGACCACGGCTACGCGGTGGTCCGGGTCAACTACCGGGGCTCCACCGGCTACGGCCGTGCCTGGACCGACGCCCTGAAGCACCGGGTCGGCCTCATCGAGCTGGAGGACATCGCCGCGGTCCGCGAGTGGGCGGTCACCTCCGGCCTCGCCGATCCCGCCCGGCTGATCCTCACGGGCGGTTCCTGGGGCGGCTACCTCACCCTGCTCGGCATCGGCACCCAGCCGGACGCCTGGGCCCTGGGCATCGCGGCGGTCCCGGTCGCCGACTACGTCACCGCGTACCACGACGAGATGGAGGCGCTGAAGGCCCTCGACCGCACGCTGCTGGGCGGTACCCCGGAGGAGGTCCCCGAGCGTTTCGCGGCGTCCTCCCCCCTGACGTACGTCGACGACGTGAAGGCCCCGGTCTACATCTCGGCGGGCGTCAACGACCCCCGCTGCCCGATCCGCCAGGTCGAGAACTACGTCAAGCGCCTGGAGGCCAGGGGAGCCGTCCACGAGGTCTACCGCTACGACGCGGGGCACGGCTCGCTGGTGGTCGACGAACGCATCAAGCAGCTGCGACTGGAACTCGACTTCGCGCAACGCCACTTGCCCCGCCCCTGAGGCCCCCGGGCGCCCGGCTGCGGGCGGATGGCGTCGAGGGGACCTCTCGGCGGACCGAGTCGGTGGTGGGTGCGCACAGGCCGGGGGTCCAGGTGGCGGAGCCCTCTGGTGGTGGGGGCTGGGCGCGCGGGGCGCCCAGCCCTACGCACCCGCCCCCCGCCGTACCCCCCGCCGCCCCAGCAACTCCGCCAGTCCCCGCCGCGTAGCCGCCAGCACCACCCGATCCGACCCGCGCAGCACATACGTGTCCGGCAGATCCCACACCAGCCCCGCCCCGGCGACATCCACCGCACCTCCACCCCCACCCGCACGACCGCCGGAGGCCACGGTGTCGAGCGCCAGCACCCGCCACGCCCCCGCCCGGAACGCCTCCCCGACCGTCCGCCCCTCCAACTGCGGATGCCCCGCCACCCGTACCGCCGCGAACAGCAGCACCCGCCGTTCGACCGGGATCGCCCCCAGGATCTGCCGCCCCATCATCGCCCCGGCGAACGCCGGCGCCGACAGGTGCGTCACGCTCCGGCTCCGCGTCAGCGCCCCGGGATGCGCGGCCCGCAGCGTCCGGTACACCGCCGTCGCGAAGTCGTCGTCGTACAGCCGCAGCACCACCCGCAGGTCGGCCCGTACCGACCGCGCGTACAGCACGGCCTCCAGGTTCGTCGTGTCCACACTGGTCAGCGCCAGCAGCGCGTGCGCCCGGTGGATCTTCGCCGCCTCCAGCACGCCCTCCTGGGTGACGTCCCCCAGCACCACCGGCACCCGCAGCCGCCGCGCCGTCGCCATGCCGCGCGCCTCGGGGTCGGACTCCACGCACACCACCGGGATGTGCAGCTCCCGCAACCGGGTCAGCACCCGCGTACCGATCTTGCCGAGTCCCAGCAGCACCACATGCCCGCCGAGCCCGCGCGGCGGCTTCCGCAGCGTCGTCGCCGTCCGGAGCGTGCCCAGCGCCTCCAGCACCGCCGCCAGCAGCACCGGCAGCAGCAGCAGTCCCATCAGCCCGGTGAGGAGTTGCAGCACCTGCTCCCCGGCCGATCCCTCCAGCGCCGGCTCGTTGATGGCGAACAGGTCCAGCAGCGTCACATACGTCGCGTGCAGCGGATGTTCCCCGGTCACCAGCGTCAGCGCCACCGCGAGCGCGACCACACAGGCCGCGAGGCCCGCGATCGACCACCGCAGCCGCCGCGAGAACAGCGAGGCGAACGGCGGCACCACCCCGCCCCGCGCGGACAGCGCGGGCCCGGAGTACGACACCTGCTCCAGTACGACGGTGCCCCGCCCCGTCGCCCGGGCCACCTCCGCCGCGTCGGGCAGCAGCCGCGGCCCCTGGTCGCCGCTCTCCTCCGAACCGTCCGTACCGGCGGGGTCGTTGCTGGTGGCGGAGAGCAGCGCGAGCGTGCACAGCCCCGGGTCGGCCACCTCGCCGGGCCGCGGCGGCTGCCGCTCGACCGCGCGCAGCAGCAGCCCGTCCGTCTCCACGACCTTGCTGGTGCCGACCAGCGCGGTCGCGGCCAGCGCGGGCGCGGCGGTGTCGGCGTCCGAGAGCACGGTCGTGGAGGCGTCGAACCCGGACGCCGTCCCGGCCTCACCCGTGGCCGCCCCCGTGGCCGTCCCCGTGGCCAGCGCGGCGGCCTGGTCGAGGAGTTCCTCTATGTGCTGGCCGAGCCGCCGGTTGTACAGGCGCAGCACCAGCCGCAGCCGGGGGTTGAGGCGGCGGGCGGTGAGGGCGGCGCGGATGTTGGTCTCGTCGTCGTCATAGACCAGGGCCAGCGCGGCGGCCCGTGCCACGCCCGCCTCGGCGAGGACGTCCTCGGTCGGTTCCCCGGCCTCCATCTCCTGACCACCGCCACCGCCCCCGCCACCCCCGGCCCCGCCCCCGCCGCCGCCGTCGCGGTTGACGGCCGCGTTCACCAGGTCGAGGAGCGCGGCGGAGGCGGCGCGGGCGCGGCCCACCACCGGCTGGCGCACCCGGCGCCCGGAGGGCGGCACGACGAGGGTGACCTGTTCGCCGTAGACACCGCGTAGTTCGGCGGCGAGCCGGTGCGCCAGCCCGTCGTCGCCGCAGACCACCATGTGCGCGGCGGGCGTTCCCTGCTGACTCTGATGCGGAAGGCTAGGCACGAGGCAACAGACTGCCATGCCCTCCCGGGGGGCGTTAAGAACGCGTTAAGGCGCGGCAGGGAAGACGTAGGAACATTGCCGGAATCCGGCAATGACGGCCCGCGCCGCCCCATGCCAGACTCCACCGCACCGGAGGTCGGCGGCAGGGCGAGAGGGGGCGGCACGCATGGCCTGGTTTCTCGGCCTCGGCATCACGGGGGTCGTGCTGCTCGCCCTGTCGCTGATCTTCGGCGGCGTCCTCGAAGGCGCCCTCGACGGTGCTCTCGACGGCGCGCTGGGCGGCGTACTCGACGGGTGGCTGTCGCTGCCGGTCCTCGCCGGCTTCACGTCGATGACCGGCTTCACCGGCGCCATCGTCCTCGGCAGCGGCTGGTCGGGCCCGGTGGGCGCCGCCTCGGCGGGCGTGCTCGCCGGAGCGGGCGCGGGCTGGCTGACGTACCGCCTCGGCCGGGCGCTGATGCGCGACCAGACCGCCGTGACGCCCACCGCCGACCATCTGCTGGGCACCCCCGGCAAGGTGGTGACCGCCATCCCCGCCGACGGGTACGGCGAGGTGCTGCTCCACCTCGGCGGCCAGCCCCTCAAGTGCGCGGCGCGCAGCGCGGCGCCGGTGGCGCGCGGAACCCGGGTGTGGGTGGAGGCGGCCCCGACCTCGACGTCGGTGGTCGTCCGCCCGGTCGACAGCTGAAACTCACCTTTCTCCACGAACCCATACGGGGGCACAGCCATGAGTCCTGTCCTGATCGCGGCACTGGGAGTCGTCGTACTCCTGGTGCTGCTCGCACTGGTCGTCGTCAGCCGGTACAAGGTGGCCGGGCCGAGCGAGGCGTTCATCGTCACCGGCCGGCGCGGCAAGAAGTCCACCGACCCGGAGACCGGCCGGGTGTTCACGGACAACAGCGGCCAGAAGGTCGTGGTCGGCGGCGGTGTCTTCGTCGTGCCGTTCGTGCAGCAGAAGTTCACCCTGGACCTGTCCTCGCGGCACATCCCGGTCGCCGTGCGCGGCGCGGTGACGCTGCGCGGGGTCAAGGCCCACCTCGAAGGCGTCGCCATCGTCAAGGTCGGCGGCACCGAGGACGCGATACGGGCCGCCGCCCAGCGGTTCCTGATGCAGCAGGACGGCATCGTCGGCTTCACCCAGGAGGTGCTGTCCGGCGCGCTGCGCGCGATCGTGGGCCGGATGTCGGTGGAGGACGTCATCCGCGACCGGGCCGCCTTCGCGAGCCAGGTGGCCGAGGAGGCGGAGGCCAGCCTCTCCGGGCAGGGCCTGGTCCTGGACGCCTTCCAGATCCAGGACATCACCACCGAGGGTTCCTACCTGGAGGACCTCGGCCGTCCCGAGGCCGCCCGGGCCAAGCAGGAGGCCGACATCGCCGAGGCGGTGGCGCGGCGCGCGGCCGAGCAGGCCCGGCTGAAGGCCGAGGAGGAGATCGCGGTCGCCCAGCGGACCCTCTACCTGAAGCAGGCCGAGATCAAGGCCGAGACCGACCAGGCGTCCGCCCGCGCCAACGCCGCCGGCCCGCTCGCGGAGGCCGCCCGGCAGCAGGACATCCTCGCCGAGCAGGAGAAGGTCGCCGAACGGCAGGCGGCGCTGAAGGACCGCCAGTTGGACACCGAGGTCCGCAAGCCGGCCGACGCCAAGCGGTACGAGGCCGAGCAGGAGGCCGAGGCCCGCCGGGTGGCCCGCGTCAAGCAGGCCGAGGCCGAGCGCGCGGCCGGGATCGCCGCCGCCCAGGCGGAGGCGGAGCGGGCCCGGCTGACCGGTGAGGGCGAGAAGCAGCGCCGTAGCGCGCTGGCCGAGGCGCAGGCCATCGAGGGACTCAAGCAGGGTGAGGCCGAGCGGTCCCGGCGCGCGGCGATCGCGGAGGCGGTACGGCTGGAGGGCGAGGCGGAGGCCGCGGCGATCGGCGCCAAGGGAGCGGCCGAGGCCGAGGCGATGGAGAAGAAGGCCGACGCCTTCGACCGGTACGGCGAGGCGGCGGTGCTCCAGATGCTGGTCGAGGTGCTGCCGCAGGTGGTGGCGAAGGCGTCCGAGCCGCTGTCCGCCGTCGACAAGATGACGGTGATCTCCACGGACGGCGCGAGCCGCCTGTCCCGCACGGTCGCCGACAACGTCGCCCAGGGCATGGAACTCCTCAACTCCACCACCGGCATGGACCTGGCCGACCTGCTGAAGAACATCACCTCCCGCGAGACCGCCGAGCGGCCCGGGCCCGCCGTCCCCGACGGCAAGGTCGAGATCACCGGCTGACAGTGGCCGCCCGTACCCTGGAAGGCGCCGGCGACGGCATGGACGTGACACGACGGGTGCGGCGGGGGTGGGCGGAGGTGGCGGACCGGCAGGCGGCGCGGGCGTACGCCGAGGGCTACGCGGCCCTCCTCGCCTCCGCCGCCGCCACCGGCCGCCGGCTGAACCGGGAAGAGCTGGACTCCCGCCGCGCCCTGGGGGAGCGCGCCGCGGAGGCCGGCCTGAAGCTGCGGGACCTGGTCGTCGCCCACCTCGACGCCACCCGCGCCGACTGGCCCACCGGCCCCGGTGTCACCCCCGACAGCGTGCTGGCCGTCGTCACCCAGGCCGTGGACGCGCTGGCCGAGGGGTACGAGCGGGCCCAGCGGCTGGCCGTGCGTCAGGAGGAGGCCGCCCGCCGGGAGTTCATCGACGACCTGCTCTACGGCCGCAGCGACCTGGGCCGGGTCGCCGAGCGCGCCGAGCGCTACGGCCTGCGGCTGGCCTACGAGCACGCCGTGGCGGTGGCGCGCGGCGCCCTGGCGTACGACGACGGCGACCCCGTCCCCCGGGACGTGGAGCGCGCGCTGATCGGCCGCTTCGGCGACCGCCGCATCCTCCTCACCACCAAGGACGGCCGCCTGGTGTGCGTCGCCCCCGGCGACCAGCAGGAGATCCTCACCTTCTTCGCCAAGCTGGCGCACACCGCCACCGACGGCGGCCAGGTCGCCGTCGGCCGCTCCCAGCCCGGCGCCGCCGGGGTCGTCCAGTCCTACGAGGAGGCGCTGAACACCCTCGACCTGGCCGAGCGCCTGGAACTCGACGAGCCGTTGCTGCGCGCCGCGGACCTCCTCGTCTACCCCGTCCTCACCCGTGACCGCCAGGCCATGGCCGACCTGGTGGCCAGCACCCTCAGCCCGTTGCGCGAGGCCCGCGGCGGCGCCGAGCCGCTGCTCGACACGCTCACCGCGTACTTCGACTCCGGCTGCGTGGCGGCGGAGGCGGCCCGCCGGCTCTCCCTGAGCGTGCGCGCCCTCACCTACCGGCTGGAACGCATCCACCGGATCACCGGCGCCGACCCCTCCGACCCGGTCCACCGTTACACCCTGCAGACCGCGGTGATCGGCGCCCGTCTGCTGGGCTGGCCGGCCAACCCCCTCTGAACAGGTTCCGACAGGAGAGATACCCCCCATGGCGAAGAAACCGGTCCGCGCGGCGGTCGGAGACATCCGGATCACCTGCCAGATCTGCGGCAGCGAACACTTCCGGGACCGCCCCGTCCTCCTCAACAGCTCCGGCATGGAGTTCATGAAACTGGCCTGGGCGAACGAGTCCGCGACCGGCCTGATCTGCTGGCAGTGCGGCTACGTCCAGTTGTTCGCGAACCAGGATCTCCAGCTGTACCGGGGGAACGAGTAGCGGACCGGCCGTACGATTCCGGTGCCGCGGCGACCACACCGCGACCGCCGCGGTCCGGTCCATGTGAAGTAACACCTCCGGATCCGAACCGCGCGCCTTCCGTTCCCGTCTCTCGGACTGTCGGAGAGAACTGTCGGAGAGAACTGTCGGAGAACCGTCGGAGGGTGTCGATGACGCACAGAAGAAGGCGCGCGGGCTGGATGACCACGGGCGCGCTGACGACAGCGGCGCTGGTGGTCCTCACGGGCTGTTCGGACGGATCGGCCACGGACTCCGCCACCGCGCGGGACGACAAGCCGGCGACGGAGGCCCCGTCCGCGACGGCCGGTTCGTCCGCCGCGACGGCCGGTTCGTCCGCGACGGCCGAGGGGAGTTCCGAAGGAGGGGAGACCCCCGAAGGAGCCGTCGAGGCGTGGGTGGCCGCGGTCGTCAAGGGCGACACGAAGGGGGCGTGCCTGCTGATGGGGGAGGCGGCCACCGGTTCGTCGCCCGCGCGGACCGGCAGCGAGGAGACCTGCGCCGAGGACTCACCGCAGGGCAAGCGGATCCAGCAGACGGTCGGTCAGTTCATGGAGTCGTTCACTCCCGACCCGCCCCCGGCCGACCCGGAGGTGAAGGCCACCGCACCCTCCGACGCCTCCGCCGAGAAGGCGGTCTTCCCCGCCGACCGCATCACCATCGACGGCAAGACCCTCGAAGAGGTCATCGTGTCGAACTCCACCGGCGTGGATTCGGGCCAGTTGGACGTGAAGATCGGGGCCGGCAAGCTCGACGGCGCCTGGTACGTGACCGACATGGACTTCAACATCGGCTGACCCCGCGGCCCATACGGCGAACCAGGGCGAGGTAGTCCCGCACCCCCGGTTCGGTGCCGTACCGGCTCCTGAGTTCGGCGGCGAGTTCCCCGCCGGTCATGACCAGCGACGGCACCGACCGGCGGTCTCCTCCCAGGGCCCGTACCCCCAGGGCGAGCGCCTGCTCCAGATCCCCCGCACGCGCCGCCGTCACGGCGAGCGTGACCCGCGCTTCCGCGTTGCGCATCGGCGACCGCTCGGTGCCGTCGGCGTCCGTTCCCGCCCTGAGCACCTCCTCGGCGAGCAGGCGAGCGAGCCTGTCCTCGCCGGCCAGGCGGTAACAGTCCATCGCGTAGAAGTCGAACTTGGCCGGGTCCACCACGAAGTGGTGCTCCGGGTTCTCGGGGTACGGCATCCGCTCCAGCAGCAGCCGCCCCCTCTCCAGGGCCGCCTCGACCCGCCGGCGCTCCCCGAGCCGCGCCCATGCCTTGGCTTCCTGCGCGGCGAGCTGTACGGCCACACCACGGTGCGGAGCCCTCTCGGCCCCGGCCCGCGCCGCCGCGACGACGCCCCGGTAATCACCGTCGGTGAGGGCGAACCACGCCCGCATCTCGTGCGCCCACCCGGCGATCTCCGCGTGACCGGCCTCGGCCGCCAGCGACAGCGCCGCCTGCCGCGTGGACTCCGCCGCGCGGTGCGCCCCCATGTCGTACTCGACACAGCCGACCAGCAGGGCGAGCCACCCGGACACCGCGAGCACCTCACGCCGCTGCGCGAGGGTGAGGCCGCCGGCGTGCAGCGCGCCGGCGACACGGCGCAGCCACCACCGCCCCTCGACGAGCAGCCGCTCACCCGGCACGAACGGGTACTCGGACGCGAGCCGGTCAACGGTGACCCGCAGGGCGTCGAGCGTGACGTCGTCGATGTCGGACCGTTCGAGCCGGCGCACGATCTCCAGCGTCTCCCTGCCGGCCGCGTCGACGCCTTCCCGGTCCCCGCCCCGCCGCGGGGGCGCCGGGAAGAGCGCGTACGTCACGGTGCCGAAGAGCGCGGCGATGCCCGCCCGGCAGCGGTCGTCCGGCAGCTCACCGTCTTCCCAGCGCTCCCACCGGCGGACCATGCTGTCTTCCGAAGCCGTCTCCACGGCCGCGCGCTCCCGCAGCGCCCGCACCGCCTCCCGCTCCGACCACCCACGGGCCACCCGCTCGACAGCGATACGCCGCGCCCACGAGGGCCTGTCACCGACCATGCGCCCACCTCCGCGTGCTCTCCTGGGAGTACCCATTCCAAGCTGGAACCACGACGGCACGCACACGAAACAGGTCGGGGGGCGACGGCCAGCAGTAGGCGCCCCCCCGGGGGGTTGTGGTGTGGGGGGGGGGGGGTAGGGAGAGGGGGGGGGTGGGGAAGAGTGTTGGTTAGTGTGTTTTTT